>JASGGL010000035.1:0-18697 GCA_047605065.1 Asticcacaulis sp. | reverse complement strand
GTGAAACCCTGAGCCAGCGGTTCGGCTATGTCTTCACCGGCAAGTTCGGCTACCCACCGATCTGCGATCAACGCGCCCTGCCGCCCTTTGGCCGTGAATTTACGCTCGACGGTGAGGGGGGTGCGGTTCGCGTTGTCACCTTCGATCAGGAACACGGCCCCATCCGGTCGGTTGGCTATCGTATCGGCGACGTCGCCTATTCCAGCGATATCAGCGGCCTGCCTGAGGACAGCTTTGACATCCTAAGCGGGGTAAAGGTCTGGATCGTCGACGCCCTGCGTTACGCCCCACACCCGACACATGCCCATCTAGCTCTGGCGCTGGAATGGATCGCCCGCGTGAAGCCGGAGCGGGCCATATTGACCAACCTGCATCAGGATATGGATTACGAAGAATTGCGCGCTCAGCTTCCCGACGGGGTGGAGCCCGCCTATGACCAGATGATCATTGAAACAACGATTTGAGGAGATAATGTTCGGAGCGGGACTTTTTACTGAAAAGGGATTTTTTGAAAAAAAATAAAACAGGCGAGGATATAAAACTTAAACTACCGCTCCGAACTCGTTCAGAAAATCATGTTCGCACACCGCTGTCATCAGACTTTTGTGCGTTAGCGAAATATAGCCAACGTCATGTGTCAAATTAGACACGCAAAGGCGAAATGTAAGTGTTGCTGATTGATATTAAAGCTATTTTTGAAAAACGACAACCTTTTGCGGTGCGGTAATTTTAAAGCGCAATCAGGCAAACCGCTTGCGCAGCAAGGCCTTCTTCGCGTCCCGTAAAGCCCATTTTTTCCGTTGTGGTGGCTTTGATGCTGACGCGATCCACCTCTATCGACAATATTTCGGCTACGCGGGCGCGCATGGCCTCCCGGTGCGGTTTTATTTTGGGCTGCTCGCAGATCAGCGTCACATCGACATTCACGATCCGCCCGTTCTTCTGCCGGACCAGTTCAGCGGCGTGGCGCAGGAACATGTCCGACGGCGCGCCCTTCCATTGCAGATCGGTGGGCGGGAAGTGATCGCCGATATCGCCCAGACCGGCGGCCCCCAGAAGCGCATCCGTCAGGGCGTGCAGCCCGGCATCGGCATCCGAGTGACCAATCAGAGTCTGGGTGTGAGCGATTTCGATTCCGCACAGCCAGACGCTTTCGCCCGGTCCCCAACGATGGGCGTCGAAGCCCTGACCGATACGCATGTCCTGAACCGGCATGAAGGCCTCCAGCAGGTTGAAATCCTCAGCATAGGTAAGTTTTTGCAGGCGGGCATCGCCCTCGACGATGTCGACATCGACGCCATTCGCCGCCACGACCATCGCTTCGTCAGTGGCTTCGGTGCCTGCGGGCCAGACCTCATAGGCTTTGGTTATGTCCCCAAAGCGGAAGGCCTGAGGCGTCTGGGCACGCCACAGCCCGTCACGGGAAGGTGCGTCGATAATATGACCGTCCTGCGCCTTTTTGAGTGAATCCGTTACGGGTAGCGCCAGTATGGCGGCTCTCGCGGTTTGCAGGTGGTGCAAAAGCCGTTGAATGAGCGCGACCGTAAGGAGAGGGCGCGCCGCATCGTGGATCAGGACGATCTCATCCTTATCCGTGCTGTCTTTGAGGGCGTCCAGACCGTTTTTCACCGAAAGCGCACGCGTCTGCCCACCGGCGACGATTTGAACGCTCTCAATGCCCTTAAGCGCTGCAGACGCCTGAGCGAAATCGCCTTCGGGCACGACAACCACGATTTGCGTCGCGCCGGACTGAGCAAAGGCCTCGGCCGACCAGCGCAATACAGGCTTGCCCCTGAGATCCGCCCACTGCTTTTTGCCACCGGATCTGGTCCCGGAACCGCCCGCCACGATGATCGCTTTGAAAGTCATGCGCCTGTTTAGGCGTGTCACGCCCATTGCGTAAAGAGGTCATCGCGGTTATTTCGCCTGCATGTTTGATCGACCGCTCACCATTGGAGACGTGGAATTGACGGGCCGGGCCCTGATTGCGCCGATGACCGGCGTATCGGACCTGCCGTTTCGACGCGTGGCCTGCGGGCTAGGGGCGGTATACGCCGCTACGGAAATGGTTGCCTGCGCCGAACTGGAGCGCGGGCGCGCCGATGTGGTGCGCAAATTTGCCCTCGGCGAACATCCGGGCCTCAAGATCGTGCAACTGATTGGCCGCGATCCGGATTTCATCGCACGTGGTGCGGCTCTGGCCGAAGCGGCGGGTGCGGATATTGTCGATCTGAATTTCGGCTGTCCGGCTAAGGAAGTGACCGGCGTCCTTTGTGGTTCGGCGCTTATGCGCGACCCAGATGCCGCCTGCCGGTTGATGGAGGCCGCGGTAAAGGCCACCTCGCGTCCCGTAACGGTCAAAATGCGCATGGGGTGGGACGATAGCAACCGTAATGCCGCCGCTCTGGCCAGACGCGCCGAAGATATTGGCGTTCAGGCTGTCACCGTGCATGGGCGGACGCGTCAGCAATTTTACAAAGGGCAGGCGGACTGGGATTTCGTCAGGACGGTCAAGGCAGCGGTGAGTATCCCCGTCATCGTCAATGGTGACATTACCGATGTCGGCACGGCGCGAGAGGCACTGCAGCGTTCAGGGGCCGATGGTCTGATGATCGGTCGCGGCGTCTATGGCCGCCCCTGGCTGGCGGCGCAACTGGATGCCGGATTGCGCCATGAAACGGCCACGCCTCCGGACGCGCGGGCGCGCCTTGACCTGATTATCGCGCACATGCAGGACAGTCTGAGCTTTTATGGTCAGAGCCTCGGTCTTAAAATGTTCAAGAAACATTTGGGCTGGTATATCGAGGCCAGCGATTATTCCGACGATCCTCTGGTGCGGCGTCAGGACAAGGCGCGACTATGTCGTATGGATGATGCACACGAGATCGAAGCCGCCCTGAACGCCCTGATGGCCTAAGGTGAACGCCGCCTAAGTCGATATTGCCATAAAATTTTGGCGCATTCCTGCAACATTGATGTTGATATTCGGACACAGTAGTGCGCAAATGCCACTCGGTTAGCCGGCATCTGGGAAGACTGGGTCTTGAAGGACACAAGCCTGAGAAAGCGCCGCCGCGAACTGTGGCGCATGCGATTGACGCGGGGGCTGAAAAACGCCGGCCGCGCGCGCATAGCTCTGGTCAGTGGGTATGTCCTTTCCGCCCTGATCACCGCCTTCATCATCTGGATGATTATTGCCGCGCCGGGGGCCGGGCCGCTGGGGCCTTCCAGCCTGTTCCTGTTCACTCTGGTCTGTGTCAATCTGGGCCTGTTGCTGACCCTGAGTTTTTTCGTGCTCAGGCGCGTCCTGCAACTGGCCAATTCGCGCGGCAAGGACGCAGGCACACGACTACACGTGCGCTTCGTAACTCTGTTTGCGCTGGCGGCGGTGACCCCGGCCTTTGTGGTCGCGCTCTTCTTCGGCGTGCTGGTCAATCGCGGCGTGGAGACGTGGTTTTCTGACCGTGTGCAATCCTCCGTCGAAAACAGCGCCGATATCGGGGCTGCCTATATCGAAACCCAGACCAAATCCGCCTCAGACACTCTGACCGATATCGCCCGCGATCTTCAGCGGCCCTATCTGATACAGATGTTTTCTAATCGCCTGAGTTTCTCTCAGGCTTTGCGCGATCTCATCTCCATCCGAGGTGAGCTTTCGGCGGTCTATCTTATCGATGATAACGGTCAGGTTCTGGCGCGTGCGGAAAATCCCGGTGCCTATCCTTATCTGGCCCCCAATCAGGTGGCCATAGACACCGCCAATGAAGGCGATGTCGGCGGTGGCTTCTTTTCCGGGCCGGACACGATCCGCATGATCTATCCGTTGCAAGGCTATAACGGTGCCAAGCTCTATGGCGTGAAAAACCTGCAACCCGACATCGTAGGCAAGGTCAACAGCGCCAAACAAGCCATTGAGGCCTTAAGAGAATCCGCACGCAACTCTATCCGCGTTCAGGGTGTTTTCGCACTGGCCTATATGGAGACGGTTCTGCTGGTGCTGATCGGGGCCATCTGGGTCGGCACATCGGCGGCGGAATCGATCGCCGTGCCTGTGGCCCGACTTGTGCAGGCCGCAGACCGTGTGGCCTCAGGGGATCTCAACGCGCGCGTCATGACCGATACGCAAACCGAAGATATTGCCGTTCTGTCGCGCGCCTTCAACCGCATGACCAGCGACCTGCAAACCCAGCAGGCGGCGCTGAAATCCGCCAATCAGGAAGCCGAGGAGCGACGCCGCTTTATCGAAACCGTGCTGTCGGAAATTTCAGCAGGCATTGTCGGTATCGACGAATATGAGCAGATTTCGGCCATTAACCGACACGCCGCGAATTTCCTGTCCATCGCCACGGACGACGCACCGGGTCAGTATATCCGCGACCTTGCGCCGGAAATCTGCGAGCTTCTGGATAAGCTGACGCCTTATAAGGTCGAAGAGGTCGAGGTCGATCTTATCCGCAAGGGCGATACGCGTCGCGTCCGTGTCCGGGCTTCGGCGCTTGAAACCGGTGGCGCGGTTCTGACCTTCGATGACATTACCCGTCTGGTGGCCGCGCAGCGCAATGCGGCGTGGAAGGATGTCGCACGACGCATCGCGCATGAGATCAAGAACCCTCTGACGCCGATCCAGCTTTCGGCGGAGCGGCTCAAGCGCAAGTATCGCGCTCAGATCGAGACAGATGGGGAAACCTTTGACCGCCTGACCGACACCATCGTCAGGCAGGTCGGCGATATCGGGCGTATGGTCGATGAGTTCTCGGCCTTTGCGCGTATGCCGGTGCCGAACTTTGCTGAAGAAGATGCGGCCGAACTGATCCGTCATGCAGTCTTTGCGCAACGCGTGGCGCGTCCTGACGTGCAGATCGATATTGTCGAGCCCCTGCCGGACGTCAATGTGGTGTGCGACGGGCGTTTGCTGGCGCAGGCACTGGGCAATGTGCTCAAGAACGGCGGCGAGGCCATTCTGTCGAAACACGCTGCCCGTGGCGGTGGCGAAGGCGGGCAGATGCGCGTCGAAATGCGGCCTGAGGATGGATTTTTGACCATCGAAATCGAGGATGACGGCATCGGCCTGCCCGATAAGGACAGAGACCGCTTGACGGAGCCTTATGTGACAACGCGTGAGAAGGGCACCGGCCTCGGGCTGGCGATCGTCAAGCGCATTCTGGAAGACCATGGCGGCGAATTCTATCTGGCGGACGCCGTCCATCTCAGCGGGGCCAGGGCAATCATGCGGTTGCCCAGAACGCAAACCGCCATGGCAATGAACGAGACTCCCGAAAGCGGAGTCAGGATGATGAGGGTGTAACGAAAATGGCATCTGGCGTAGATATTCTTGTTGTCGACGACGAGGCGGATATCCGTGAACTGATCGCGGGCATTCTCGAAGATGAAGGCTATGCGGTGCGCACCGCCGCCGATTCGAGTGCTGCCTTGCGGGCGGTGAAGGCACGTAAGCCGTCTCTGGTGGTACTCGACATCTGGATGCAGGGGGGCGGTCTCGACGGACTTGAGCTGCTCGACGTCATCCGCGAGCTGGACCCCGACATTCCCGCCATCATGATTTCGGGTCACGGTACGATCGAAACCGCCGTTTCGGCCATCAAGCGCGGCGCTTACGATTTTATCGAAAAACCGTTTAAAACCGAACGCCTGATCATGGTGGTTCAGAAGGCACTTGAACTGGCGGCGCTGCGCCGGGAAAACCGCCGCCTGCGCGGGCAGGCCGTGGTGCCGGACGGACTGATCGGGAATTCGGCCGCCGCCCAGCTTCTGCGGACGACCATTGCCAAGGTAGCCCCCGCCAATTCGCGCATCATGATTTCCGGTCCGGCAGGCTCCGGCAAGGAACTGGTCGCGCGCATGATCCACGAAGCGAGTCCGCGCGCCAAGTGCGAATTCGTGCCGATTTCGTCAGCGGGTATGACGCCTGAGCGCCTCGATATCGAACTTTTCGGTGAAGAAGGCGAGGGCGGCCGCCCGCGTAAGATCGGTGTGTTCGAACGCGCTCACGGCGGCACGCTGTTTCTGGACGAAGTGGCTGACATGCCGATGGAATCGCAGAGCCGCATCCTGAGGGTGCTGGTCGAGCAGCGCTTCGTGCGCGTCGGCGGCGTCAATGACGTGCAGGTCGATGTGCGGGTTATCTCGTCGACGTCCAAGGATCTGCAGCAGGAAATCGCCAACGGACGCTTCCGCGAAGACCTGTTCCACCGTCTGAATGTGGTGCCTGTGCGCGTGCCGGGCCTGTCGGAGCGCCGCAGCGATATTGCCGAACTCGTCAATTACTTCATCGAGCGGATTGCCCGTGCGCAGGGCCTGCCGCGCCGCAACCTGTCCGAAGACGCCATGGCCACGCTTCAGGTGCATGAATGGCCGGGCAATGTCCGCCAGCTCCGCAACAATATCGAACGCCTGCTCATTCTGGCGTCGGGCGATCCGTCCGAACCGATCACGGCGCAGATGCTGCCCGCCGAGGTGGTGGAATCGGCTGTCGCCGGGGCCATTCGCCCGGAACGTATCATCGCCCTGCCTTTGCGCGATGCGCGTGAGGTTTTCGAGCGCGAATACCTGTCCTCGCAGATCGTGCGCTTCGGGGGCAATATCTCCCGTACCGCCAACTTCATCGGCATGGAGCGTTCCGCCCTGCACCGTAAGCTCAAGTCGCTCGGTCTGGCCCATATTCGTGGTGCCGAAGACGACGATATGTAAGTTTTGATCGCTATGTCCCGTATTGCTTATGTAAACGGCGCCTATACGCGCCACGCCGACGCCGCTGTTCACGTCGAAGATCGCGGCTATCAGTTTGCCGACGCCGTCTATGAGGTCTGGTCCGTCTTCGAAGGCCGTCTGGCCGACCTGACCGGGCATCTCAACCGACTGGAGCGGTCGCTGGGGGAGTTGCGTATCGACATGCCCATGCCCCGACGGTCGCTGATCGTCGTGCTGGAGGAGGTCGTTCGTCGTAATCGTATCCGTGAGGGGCTGGTCTATCTTCAGGTTGGCCGTGGCGTTGCCCCGCGCGATCACTTTTTCCCCGCCTCCGATGTCGGACCGTCGCTGGTCATCACCGCAAAATCCGTCGATCGCGCGGCTGCAGAGGCAAAAGCCCAGACCGGGATCAAGGTCATTTCGGCTCCGGACATACGCTGGGGACGCTGCGATATCAAAACGGTCGGTCTGCTGCCGAATGTTCTGGCCAAGCAGGCCGCGCGCGACGCCGGGGCTTCGGACGTCATTTTTGTCGATGCCGAAGGGCTGGTGACCGAAGGCGGTTCGGCCAATGTCTATATCGTCACCGAAGACAACGAGGTGAAAACCCGCAGCCTGAGGGCCAATATACTGCCGGGCGTCACCCGCATCAGCCTGCTCGACATCCTGCGCGAACAGGGTTTCGACGTTTCGGAAGGTGCATTCAGCCTTGAAGAAGCGTTGCGTGCCAGAGAGGTTTTTCTGTCTGCGGCATCCAGCTTCGTCATGCCGGTTGTGCAAATCGATGGCGCTCAAATCGGCGACGGCCGTCCCGGAGAGGTGGCGCTGAAGCTCAGGAGCGCCTATATGGAGCGGGCGCGGCGAACCGCAGGCGTTGACGAATAAGCGTTTCAATTTGCGTTGAAATATTATTTTATACGTCCTCGGTTGAATTGCCGGGTGCTTGTCGACTATCATACCGCACGAAACACGGCCCTAAGGGCATGTGATTTCGTGACTTTTGCTTATTTCTGTGTGGGAGGCGCTGTGCCTCCGTTATGTCAAACAAGAAGGGCTGACTAATGTCCCACGAAAAAAAACAAAACCTGCAGGACACGTTTCTCAATAGCGTCCGCAAGTCAAAGACCCCGCTCACCATCTTCCTGATCAATGGCGTAAAGCTTCAGGGCATAGTCAGCTGGTTCGACAATTTCTGTGTGCTGCTGCGCCGCGACGGTCAGTCGCAACTGGTGTATAAGCACGCTATTTCGACCATCATGCCCGCTGCGCCTGTGCAGTTGTATGAACAGGAAGAAGACTCCGAAGACTGATCCTTCCGATCGGTTCTCAGTAAGGACTTCTTTTGAATACCAAATTCATAGACCGCACGCCGGGCATCCAGCGTGCGGTTATTATCGATCCCGACATGGATCAGGCACGCTCGCCTATGCGTCAGCCTCAGGGGGCACCTGCCCAGAGGCGGCACGAAGAGTCGCGTCTTGATGAGGCCGTGGGCCTCGCTATCGCCCTCGACCTTGAGATCGTGGGCGCTGAATCCGCGCGTGTGCGTAAGCCCAATCCGGCCACGCTGTTCGGCGCGGGTAAGGTCGATGAAATCGGTGCGCTCTGCGAAGACGTCGAATGCGATGTGGTGATCATCAACACCACATTGAGCCCCACACAGCAACGCAATCTGGAAAAGGTCTGGGAGCGCAAGGTCATCGACCGCACCGGGCTTATCCTCGAAATCTTTGGACGCCGGGCGCGTACCCGTGAAGGCAAGCTTCAGGTCGAACTGGCGCGTCTGGAGTATGAGCGTTCGCGGCTGGTGCGAACCTGGACCCACCTTGAGCGTCAGCGCGCCACCGGCACCACGGGCGGTCCGGGAGAAACCCAGATCGAACTCGACCGCCGGATGATCGCCGACAAGATCAAGGTGCTTAAAGGGGAACTGGATGAGGTGCGGCGCACGCGCAATCTTCATCGCAGCGCCCGTAAAAAGGTGCCCTATCCCATCGTTGCGCTGGTCGGTTATACCAATGCCGGGAAATCGACCCTTTTCAACCATCTGACCCGCGCCGAAGTGCTGGCCAAGGACATGCTGTTCGCCACGCTGGACACCACGTTGCGGACACTGGACCTGCCTGATGGCCGTGCCGCCATCATTTCCGATACGGTCGGCTTTATTTCGGATCTGCCTCACGAACTGGTTGCGGCCTTCCGGGCCACGCTGGAAGAGGTTCTCGAAGCCGATCTCATCCTGCATGTGCGCGATATGTCCAATCCGGAGAGCGAAGCGCAGGCGCAGGACGTTCTTCAGGTGCTTGACCACATTCACCCCGATCTTGACCGTTCGCGCATGATCGAGGTGTGGAACAAGATCGATCTTCTGGATGAACCGACGCGCGATATCCTCTTTTCGCGCGCCATTCTGGACCGCGCCGCCAACAAGCCGGTCATGGTTTCGGCCATAACCGGAGAGGGACTTGAAAAGCTTCTGCGCACCATCGCCCAGAAGGTCGATGAAAGCGGCACCGAGATCGATGTCGAACTGGCCCCGCAGGATGGTCAGCTGCTGGCCTTTCTCTACAATCAGGGGCGCGTTCTTGAGCGCTTCGATGACGATTCCGGGCATATCCACCTGAAGGTGAAGCTGTCGGATCAGGCTCTGGGCCGTTACGAGCAGATGACCGGGCACCGATAAACGCTTGCGGCAGTGACGGTTTGAGGCAAGATCAGCGGCATGAAAGCCCTGATCGCTCCTCTGCTGATGCTGCTGGCCCCGATGTCGGCACCTCTGTATCGGGTCAGCCCTGACCTGTTCGACGCCTCGGAGGCCAATCTGGGACTGGTAAAGGCCGAAGGCACGCAGACCATAACCGTCTTTCGGCCGCAAAAGCCGGAAGACGGCGGTTTCAACAATGGTGCAGTGCCGATCGCCTTCAAAGGCCGCCTGTATGTTCAGTGGCAATCCTCATCGCGTGACGAAGACGCGCCGGATACCCGCGTCCTTTATGCCGTGTCCGACGATGGCCTGAACTGGCAGCCGCCGCAGCTTCTGGCTACGCGCGGAGACGGCGAGGAGATGCGCTCATCCGGCGGCTGGTGGACGAATGGCGCGGTGCTGATCGCCTATATCAATGTCTGGCCCGAGGGATTTCAGTCAGGCAAGGGTGGCTACACCGTCTATCGGCGCAGCACCGACGGCGTGAACTGGAGCGCCCCTCAGCGGCTTATGACCCTGAGCGGTGAACCCGTCGAAGGCATTATCGAACAGGACCCGCATAGCCTGCCTGACGGACGTATTCTGACGGCGTTTCATATGCGGCCCGGCATGTTCGTGACGCCCTACTACACCGACGACCCATTGGGGGTGAACGGGTGGGTGAGGGGCCGGATGGAAAACCTGCCCAGCGATAACGCCAGGGTCAGCCGCGAACTGGAGCCCAGCCTGTTCCTGCGTGGCAACTGCGCCGTCATGGTCTTCCGCGATCAGATGTCCAGCTTTCGGCAACTGGCCTCCGAAAGCTGTAGTCGCGGAGAAGACTGGACGGCACCCGTAGCCACCGACATGCCGGATTCCCGCGCCAAACAAAGCGCCGGTAATCTTCCCGACGGCACGGCTTACATCGTCAATAATCCATCTGGCGACAAGCTTCGTCTGCCGCTGGCGCTCACCCTCAGCGCCGATGGGCAGGTCTTCGACAGGGCGTTTCTTTTGCGCGGCGCTGACGAACTGACCGCCTTACGTTTTGAGGGGCGTTACAAGCGCGTTGGGTATCACTATCCCAAAAGCTTCGTCTGGAAGGATCACCTCTATGTGGCCTACAGCACGCACAAAGAGACGATAGACCTGACACGGGTGCCCCTCAGCCGCCTGAAAAAATAATCGGACACCCGTTGCAAATCGATTGCGAAGCGAATAGTTAGACGTCTAATTATTAGAGCGCTTCTCATGTCTCACGGCGAACTTTTCTCGAAAGCCCTGCATACGACCGCCCGTCAATGGCGTGCGGCGCTGGATCGACGCCTGCGCGATCTGGGCATGTCGGAGGCGGCGTGGATGACCATTGCCGCAGCGGCCAAATGCACGCCTGCGCCTTCGCAGAGCGAACTGGCTCAGACCCTGGCCGTTGAGCCTGCGACCATGGTGGCGATGATCGACCGCCTGGTGAAGCTCGGCTTTGTCGAGCGCGTGCCGTCGCCGCTGGACCGCCGCGTCAGACACATAGCGGTCACCGAAGCCGGGCAGGGCGTCTATGAGCGCGTCAAGCACGAGGCCGCCCTTTTCCGGTCAGAAACCCTGAGCCGTATCGATCCTGACAAACTGGCTATCGCTTCCGAGGTTCTTGAGGAACTTCAAAATATTATCTCCGAGTCCTGAGTTATGAGTGAAACCTCCGCCACCCTGACGCCGCGCGAGCGGACCATGATCACGCTTTCGATCATGCTGGCGACCATCATCGTCGCGCTTGATGGAACCATCGCCAATGTCGCCCTGCCGCACATGCAGGGCAGCCTCAACGCCTCGATTGATCAGATTACCTGGGTGCTGACCTCGTTCATCGTGGCCACCGCCATCGCCACGCCTCTGACGGGGTGGCTGACGGATCGCTTCGGCAGCAAGACGGTTTTCCTCTGGTCTATCGGTGGCTTCACCATCACTTCTATGCTGTGCGGTCTGGCGCAGAACCTGCCGGAAATCGTTATCGCCCGCGTTCTGCAAGGCGCATTCGGGGCCGCTCTGGTGCCGTTGTCACAGGCAACCCTGCTCGATATCAACCCGCGTGAAAAGCACGGTTCGGCCATGGCGGTGTGGGGGATGGGCGTGATGATCGGCCCTATCCTCGGCCCCACGATCGGCGGCTGGCTGACCGATAATTACGACTGGCGCTGGGTGTTTTTCATCAACCTGCCTGTGGGCCTGCTGGCCTTATGGGGGATCTGGCGCTTCATTCCGGCCACGCAAGGCACACGGCGCATCCGTTTCGACATGTATGGTTTTGCCGCACTCAGCCTTGGGATCGGCGCCTTGCAGATGATGCTCGACCGCGGTGAGCAACAGGAATGGTTCGCCTCGGCGGAAATCTGGATCGAGGCCATTATTGCCGCCGTCGCCTTCGCCGTCTTCACCATCCATACGGCGACGCGCCCCGCCGGGCAGACCTTCCTCGACTACCGTCTGCTGACCAACCGCAACTTCCTGACCGGTTTGCTGTTTATCTTCCTCGTCGGCATGATCCTGTTCGCAACGCGCGCTCAGGTACCGCAACTGCTGCAGGGGCTTTTGCACTATCCCGCCGAACTCGCCGGTATGGTCACCGCCCCCAGCGGTCTCGGCACCATGCTGGCCATGTTCCTTGTGGGACGGCTGGTCGGGAAGGTTGACCTGCGGCTGATACTGGGGGTCGGTTTCGGCCTTACGGCCCTGTCGCTATGGATGATGTGCAGCTACACGCTGGTCATGTCGGAATCCGAGATTATATGGCCCGGAATCCTGCAGGGCTTCGGTCTGGGCCTTGTTTTCGTGCCCCTGTCGGCGGCCTCGTTCCAGACCTTACCGGCGCATCTGCGCGCCGATGGCACGGCCATCTACAGTCTGGTGCGCAATATCGGCTCCTCCATCGGTATCGCCGTGGTTCAGGCGCTGTGGGCGCGCAACAGTCAGGAAGCCCATGCCAATATTGCCGAAAAGCTGACCCGCGATAATCCCGCCTTCAACGACCCGGCGGTGGCCAGTCTATACCTTGGCGGAGGAGGGGGCAGCCCCGGCGGCTTAAGCGCGCTGAATGCCGAAGTCACGCGTCAGGCGGGCATGATCGCCTATGTTGACGGATTCTGGCTGATGTTCCTGCTGACTCTGGCGGCGATCCCGCTATTGCTGCTCATCAAGGTTCAGACAGGCAATCCATCCACGCCGACCGCCGTCGCTGCTGATCATTAGGCTTGGCGGGCCGTCGTTATTGTCGTACAAATCCGAAAAATACGGAGGAGACGACAATGACAGGCAAGGCAAAGATCGCCATATCCGCCATCGCGCTTTTATGGTCCGTGGCCGCTCATGCGGAAACCCTGACGCTGGATGCGCGTCAGGCACCGCCCGCACCGCGTGAAAACCTTCTGAAGATGGGGGCCAGTACGTCACCTTCGGGACAGGTGCTTAAGGCCAACGATCACTATCTGACGATTGATGGCAAGCCCGTCCTGCCGGTCATGGGGGAGTTCCACTACACCCGTTTTCCAGCCCAGTACTGGGAAGAACAGTTGCTGAAAATGAAGGCGGCCGGCGTAACCGTCGTTGCCACCTACATCATCTGGCAGCACCATGAAGAACGTCCCGGCGTGTTCGACTGGAGCGGTGACCGCGACCTGAGACACTTTATTCAACTCGCCCAAAAACATGGCCTGTACGTCTATCTGCGTCCCGGTCCGTGGTCGCACGCCGAAGTCCGCTTCGGTGGCCTTCCTGACTGGGTGGTCGATTCGGTGCCGACGCGCGGTAACGACCCGACCTATCTGTCCTATGTCGATGCCTTTTACGCGCAGGTCGCCAAGCAGGCCAAGGGGCTGCTGTGGAAGGATGGCGGCCCGGTCATCGGTATACAGATCGAAAACGAATATAACCGCACGGGACCGCTTCAGGGGCGCGATCATATTTCCAAATTAAAGGAAATGCTTATCGCCAACGGCTTCGATTTGCCGCTCTATACGGTCACGGGCTGGGATAATGCCGTCTTCCCGCGTGGCGAGGTCATTCCGGTCTTCGGCTCTTATGTCGATGAGCCGTGGTCGGCTTCCGCCAGCATATTGCCGCCTAAGTCCAGCTATATGTTCCAGTTCGGTGTCCGTAACGAAAAGGGGCTGGGGGCGCAGGGGCGCACCTCGAATCAGGATGACGGAGCGCGCGATACCGACATCACCCCCTTCTTCGGCGCGGAATATGGCGGCGGCGTCCCGCAGATGTACCGTCGTCGTCCGATCATTACACCCGACGATATCGCGGATATGGTGATCACCAAGATCGGCTCAGGCGTGAACCTGCTGGGCTACTACATGTTCCAGGGCGGACAGAACCCGGGCGGCTATCCGTCGCGCGACGAAAGCGTCGCCACAGGCGGCTTCAATGATGTCCCCAAGCTGGGTTACGACTTTCAGGCCCCGCTTGGCCAGTATGGGCAGGCGCACCCCGTGCTCAATCGCCTGCAACCGCTTCACTATTTCCTCGAAGCCTTCGGTGACCGTCTGGCTCCGATGGGGGTTTATGCGCCAAAGGTAACGCCTGCATCCACGGATGATCTGAAAACCCTGCGCTGGGCTTTCCGCGGCGACGGAAGGTCGGGCTTTGTCTTCGTCAACAACCATATCCGTCAGTACGACACCGCCAGCCATGCCGATACGCGCTTTGAAATCGCTCTGGGCAACGAAACCCTCAGCTTTCCGGCGCAAGGCGTCACGGTAGAGAAGGGGGACGCCTTCATCTGGCCCGTACATTTCGATCTTTCCGGCGTGGATCTGTTGTGGGCTACGGCCCAGCCGATAACCCGCATCGATGACGGGCAGGGCGATCTTTACGTCTTTGCCTCTAGCGGTAAAATAAAGCCGGAATTCGCCTTTGATGCGGCAAAGATCCGATCGGTCAGCGGGGCCGCGCTTAAAAAGCAGGACGGGCGTATTCACCTGACCACCGAGCCCGGAAAAATCATCTCTATCACCGATACGAATGGCAAGCTGGCGCGTATCCTGCTACTGTCTGAAGCTCAGTCGCAAAAGATGACTCAGGCCTCCATAAATGGCCGTTCGCATCTGATCCTCAGCGAGGCTCAGGTCTTTGCGGATGGCGCAAAGGGCGTTGAGTTCAGGCAAACGGACAACACATTTAAATTTGAAATTTATCCTGATTTTTCAAAAGATAAATCCGCATCACTTGCACTGAAATCTGAAAAGAGAAACGGCGCTTTTCGTGGTTATTCCGCCATGGCCGCACCTGTGCAACTGACGGCCGAAGTCAACGTGCTAAGGACCGCCGGCAAGGCACCACCGCTCAAGACCTATGGGCCTCGCAACACACCGGTCGTGCCTGAACCCGAAAGCTTCGGTGCATCCGCCGCGTGGACCATTAAGCTGCCTGCAAAGGCGCTGGAGAGCGTCGCGGACGTCTACATGGATGTTGATTACGAAGGGGATGTCGCGCGTCTGTTTTCCGGGCCGGAAATGCTCGATGACGAATATTTCATCGGCAAGACTTGGCGCATTGGTTTGAAGCGCTACGCCAGCAAACTGGATAAACCGCTGATCGTGACCGTCATGCCGCTGAGGCAGGATTCAAAAGTCTATTTCGACGCCAGCGTAAAGCCGACATTCGAAGACGGACAGGTAGCGCGTCTTAAGTCCGTGACGCTTAAGCCCGAATACAGACTGTTGATCCAATAGGCCGGATGTGGCGGAAGGAAGATAATCCTTCCGCCATACCCTGAGAAAATATCGCATAATAAATCTTATGGGAAATTAAGCCACATATTGGGAAATTAAGCCACATATGATGCGGTTTAAAACGCAGTACGCTGACTTATCAGGCCTGTTTTTTGTTGGTTTTTCCGGCGCATGCTCATATATCCAAGACACAGGAGCCAAGCATGATCCTCGTCATCGATAACTACGACAGTTTCACCTATAATCTGGTGCACTATCTCGCCGAACTCGGCGCCGAAACTCAGGTCTATCGTAATGATGCGCTGAGCGTTCAGGAAGCTCTGGCCTTGAAGCCGGCGGCCATTCTGCTGTCGCCAGGTCCGTGCGCTCCGGATCAGGCCGGTATATGTCTGCCCTTGCTGCGTGCCGCGCCGGACGACATGCCGATCTTCGGCGTCTGTCTGGGGCATCAGTCGATCGGTCAGGCCTATGGCGGCGACGTCATCCGCGCCAAAACCCTCATGCATGGCAAGACCAGCCAGATTCATCACGCCAATATCGGCCTGTTCAAGGACCTGCCCAATCCATTCACGGCTACGCGCTACCATTCGCTGGCCATCAAGCGCGAGACCCTGCCTGAGGACCTGATGGTCACCGCGTGGACCGATGACGGCGAAATTATGGGCGTGCAACACCGTACCCGCCCGATCCACGGCGTGCAGTTCCATCCTGAATCCATCGCCACCGAAGGCGGCCATCAAATTCTGGCTAACTTCCTGAGCCTTGCGGGTATCGAAAGCCAGAACGTCTATGTCTGACGCCTTCAAACCCTTGCTGGCCAAGCTGGCCGATGGTCAGACTCTGTCGCCTGAGGACGCGGAAATCTTCTTCTCGGCCTGTTTGCGCGGGGAACCGACCCCGGCACAGGTCGCGGCAGCGGTAACGGCCATACGTCTGCGCGGGGAAACCGTCGGTGAAATCGCCGCCTGCGCGCGCGCCATGCGTTCGGCCGCGCTGAAGCTGGATCATCCTTATGATACGGTCGATGTCTGCGGCACCGGCGGTGATGGACTACACACGCTGAATATCTCCACCGCCGTGGGATTCGTGGCCGCAGGTGGCGGTTTGAAAATCGCCAAGCACGGCAACCGCGCCATTACCTCGAAATCCGGGACCGCCGATGTGCTTGCGGCGCTTGGGGTCAATATCGACGCGTCCTCGGCACAGCAGCGTCAGGCGCTGGATGAAGCCGGTATCTGCTTCCTGTTCGCCGTCGCCCATCATGGCGCAATGAAACACGTGTCGCCGATCCGTCAGCAACTGGGCTTCCGGACGATTTTCAATCTTCTCGGCCCGCTGACCAATCCGGCAGGCGCGCGCCGGCAGGTGCTCGGTGTCCCCTCTCCCCGCTATGTCGAACCCATTGGCAAGGCCTTGGGCCAGCTTGAGGCCATCCACGCCTGGGTCGTTCATGGCTCGGGTCTCGACGAACTGACCACGACTGGCGAAACCGAGGTTGCGGAATGGAAAGACGGAAAACTGCGCCTCTTTACCATTACGCCCGAAGCCGTAGGTTTGCCGCGCGCGTCGCTGGGTGAAATCACCGGTGGCGATCCAACCCATAACGCTACGGCCCTGCGCGCCCTTCTCGAAGGTCAAAAAGGCCCATACCGTGATATCGTTCTGCTGAATGCCGCTGCGGCGTTTCTGGTGGGCGGTGTCGTGGAAACCCTGCGCGAAGGCGTCGACCGCGCCCACGAAAGCCTCGACAGTGGGCGGGCCTTGACGGCGCTAAACCAGCTCATTGCGATTACCAACGGCTAAAACATGTCTGATATTCTGGAAAAAATCGCCGCCTATAAGCGTGAAGAGGTAGCTGAGCGCAAAGGCCTGATCACGCTTTCCGATCTTGACGCCCGTGCAGCAGCGATGGATGCGCCGCGGGGTTTCGCCAGAGCTCTTGTCGCCAATAAGCCCGCAGGCGGACTGTCACTGATCGCCGAAGTGAAGAAGGCCAGTCCGTCCAAAGGATTGATTCGCGACGATTTTGAACCGGCCACCCTGGCCAGGGCCTATGAGGTCGGTGGGGCTTCGTGCCTGTCCATCCTGACCGATGCGCCCAGCTTTATGGGCCACGAATCGCATTTCATAGCGGCGCGTCAGGCCGTTGCCCTGCCCTGTATCCGCAAGGAATTTCTTGTCGATGTCTGGCAGGTTGCCGAATCGCGCAGCATGGGTGCGGACGCGATTCTGGTCATCATGGCGATGATTGATGACGCTCTGGCAGCCGACCTGATCGCGGCGGCGCACGCCTATGGCATGGATGCGCTTGTCGAGGTGCACGACGCCGAAGAGATGACGCGCGCGCTTAAGCTTGCCTCTCCGCTTATCGGTATAAACAACCGCAATCTCAGGACTTTTGAGGTCGATCTCAAAACCACCGAAGCCCTGTCGGCCATGGTCGGGCCGCAGCATATTCTGGTGGCGGAAAGCGGCATTTTCACCCCTCAGGACGTCGCGCGCCTTGAACGGACGGGGGCCACGGCCATGCTGGTCGGCGAAAGCCTTATGCGCCAAAGCGATGTCACGCAGGCGGCGAAAAATCTGCTTACGCCCGCTTGACAAGACTCAAGAACACTTGCAGAACAAGCTTCATGAGTTCATGACTTGTTCACCATTTATGCGCTAAATAGGCCGCTGAGTGGGAGCAAATTTTTGCAGCGGGTGGCCTTATGCTGACGACGAAACAACGCGAACTTCTGATGTTCATTCATGAACGCATCAAGGAGACGGGCGTGTCTCCCTCCTTCGATGAGATGAAGGAGGCGCTGGATCTGGCGTCGAAATCCGGCATTCACCGCCTGATTACGGCTCTTGAGGAACGCGGCTTTATCCGTCGCCTCGCCCACCGCGCCCGAGCGCTTGAAGTCATCAAACTCCCCGATCAGGCGACAACGGCGGCGCCGCCACGCGGTCGTCAGGCCTTTGTGCCTCAGGTGGTGGAAGGGGCACGTGCCCCCGCCGCTCCGGCCTCAAAGCCCGCTAACGACGAGGGCCGTGAACTGCCGCTGCTCGGTAAGATCGCCGCCGGTGTGCCGATCGAGGCACTGGGCGCGGAACGCGATCGGATTCGCGTGCCTGAAATCTTCGTCGGTTCGGGCGAGCACTATCTGCTCGAAATCGAAGGGGATTCGATGATCAATGCCGGTATTCTGGATGGCGACTACGTCATCATCAAGAAATCCGACACGGCTCAATCGGGTGAAATCGTCGTGGCTCTGGTCGAAGGCGACACGGCGACACTCAAGCGCCTGCGCAAGAAGGGGGCCTCCATCGCCCTCGAAGCGGCCAACCCTGCCTATAAGACCCGCATTTACAACGCCGACGAAGTCGCGGTTCAGGGCAAGCTTGTAGGCCTGATGCGACGTTATCACTAAGCGCATTGCAGTTGCGCCATTAAGCCCCATATCCCTTCTATCAGGAGGCGGATATGGGGCTTTTTCTATTATATGTCTTCGTGCTTATCGGCATGATTACACTTCTGTTTCCGGAGACGGAAATATCGCGCACGCTCAGGCGACACCTTTTCAATCCCATAGCG
>JASGGL010000034.1:0-18920 GCA_047605065.1 Asticcacaulis sp. | reverse complement strand
TATCGTTATAGATCTGTTTCTGAAGCGCCTTGGTATAGGTCGACACCCACACGCGGCCCTGAGCCTTTTCGGCCCAGACGCGCGACGGCGACAGATAACCCAGCGTCTTGCCCGTGCCGGTCCCGGCTTCGAGCAGCAGCATGTTAGGCTGCTCGCTGGCCCATTTCGGCGCGAACATGTCGCGTGCCCTCAGGGCAAAGGCCTGCTGCTCGGGACGTCCTTCCTCAAGGCCCGCGCGCTGAAGATTGTCTTTCAGGCCTTTGAGCACCTCATCTTCGCTCAGGCTGACCTGACGCGCATCACCGGCGGGGGCCTGCTCCTCCCATTCCTCCAGCAGCGACCACACCTCAAGCGCGGGCGGGGCGACATAGCCGTCCGGAACGGGTTTCTGATTGAGGGCGGCCTCGACGAACCCCGCCCAAACCCAGCCCTGTTTCTGCATGAAGTCCAGCGACGATTTCGCCATCAGCCGGAAGGCCAGCGGGGCATCGGACAGTTCACGCCCCAGCGCCAGCGCCACCTGATAGACAATGGCGGCCTGCGCCTCAGCGCCCTCCGGCTCGCCATAGCCCATGGCCAGAGCCAGGCCAGCCACCGAAGGCGCGGCGAAACGCGCCGGGCGCACGAAGGCGAACAGTTCCAGCAGGTCGAAATGCTTCGCTTCGCGGAAAGACCTCTGCGCGAACAGGCGCTGACGGATCAGGGGGGCATTGACGACCAGAAGCGCTTCGCGTCCCCACGCCTCGCGCGCTTCGGGCGCACCGATACGCCGCGACGCGTGCCCATCGCTGAAGGCCGCGCTCGACGGCAGCAGTGCAAACCCCTGCCCCGGCAGATGCGCACGCAACGGCGCATCCGCAGCCATGGCTGGCGTCTGATCGGCAATGTCGGGGAATTCGCTCACACCGGCAATGTAGTCTTAATGCACCGCGAACAAAAGTCCCTTAGCAAAGAATGGGCCTATCGCTTACTCTGCCGTTCGAAATATTGCGCTCTTAAATGCTCGATCTGATAATTGTCGCTTTGCGACCCGCCCCCTTCGTCGCGATACACACCGTCCCAGGGTTCGGGAAATTTCTTGTACTGAAACATTTTTACGTTGTCGCGTCGGCGACCGCAAAGCACGCAATGCGCCGGGCTGCCCGGCCCGTGGAAACCACGCCCGTTTTCGAGAATATCAACCTCGCAACGAGGGCAACGGTAAGCGCCTGCGATATAAAGACACCATGCCCCGACACAGAAGAAAATAATCGCCATGATAAAGTGGCCGCTGAACAGGCTGCCAATGCCACCCCAGACCAGACAGGCAGCTCCGAAAAGGCCAAAAAAAGTGGCCGCAGATCGACCCTTCATATCTACCCCCGCCGGAACAGCCGCGACGCCAACGCCCCCAGCCCCATGCTCAGCGCCACGCAGGCCAGACCATAGAGCCAGGCGTGGCGGTGGGCGACCGTATAAACAAAACGCTCGAACCCGACCTTTTCGACGGTAAGGGTTTTTTCGGAATAGCCCACCGGCTGACCGTCGCGGAACAGCCAGACCTCGGCCGTATAGTCGCCGATCGGGGCTTCCGACGGCAGCGTCACTTCGGCCCGAAACAGGTTGCGATCGACGAAGCGCACCCCAAGCGGATTATCGTTATAAAGTCCGGCCTTTGACTTCAGCCGGATGACCGCGCGCCGCCAGTCGAGATAGTCGGCCTCAAGCCCGTTGACCACCACGTCTTTGACGCCATAGCGCGTCTCGACCTTGTTCTCGCGCGAGGTATCCATGGCGATGTAGTCGAGCCCCAGCCCCAGAAGCCGCCGGTGCGAAAAATCGGTGATGCGGTCCAGAGGCTGCGACGACGCCGCCATGTAATAGCCGGGCGCGCCCTCAAAAACGACGGGACGGGAATTAAGCCACACGGCACCCATCTTGACCTTGCGGATCAGACGCATCGATGCCTGAGGCCCGCGAATGACCACAACGACGTCAGAGGGCTGATCCTCCGGCTGGAACACCGCGCCATAAAGGATGACCTTCGCTCCCTGAAACGAAGACGACACTTCGATACGGTTCTGGGTCAGGTCGGTGGACAGGACGTCCGCCGCTATCTCCGCCCCACCGAGCGATCCGGCATAGGGTGAGGTTGTCGCCGGGGGCGTTGCCGGCGCTACGATTTCGGGCGGAAGCGACGCAGCAACCATGATTCACCCGTTGGTCGGCGCAAGGATGAACGGGTCTTCGGGCGGCACAAACAGCGTAAAGCCCATCTGAAGCCCCGCCATCAGGATGATCAGGGCCAGAATGACCCGCATCTGTTCGGCGCGGAAACGTGCCGCAGCGCGGATGCCCAGTTGCCCGCCGATCACGCCGCCGATCAGAAGAACGAAGGCCAGCACCACATCGACCGTGTGGTTGCGCACGGCCTGAAGGATCATGGTGACCAGCGTGGTGATAACGATCTGGAACAGGCTGGTGCCGACCACGGCCGACGCCTTCATACGCAGAAGATAGATCATCGCGGGCACGATCAGAAAGCCGCCCCCCACCCCCATCAGCGCCGCCAGAAGACCGACGACAAAACCGATAGCCACGGGCGGAATGACCGAGATATAGAGGCCCGATACCGGGAAACGCATCTTGTACGGCAGGGCGTAAAGCCAGCCGGGACGCTTGACCTTTGGCCGCTCCGCGGGCAGGCCTTCGCGCGCCCTGAACAGCGCCCTCAGACTTTCGTTGAGCATCATGCCGCCGATCGTACCGAGCAGCAGCAGATAGAGGACGGCGACCATCAGATCGACCTGCCCCAGAAGGCGCAGAATACGGAAAACCTCGACGCCCGCCACCGCGCCCAATATACCGCCGCAGGCCATGACGCCGCCCATGCGGTAATCGACGCTGGCTTCGCGGCCATAGCTCATGACGGAGGAGGTCGAGGTAGCCAGCACGTGACCGGCCTGAGACGCGACGGCGATGCTGGGGGGGATGCCCAGCGCGACCAGAACCGGGGCCATCAGAAACCCGCCACCGACGCCGAAAAGTCCGGAGAGAAAGCCCACGACCACGCCCAGTCCGGCCATAAGCCAGACATTCACCGACATTTCGGCGATGGGCAGGTAAACTTCCACGAGGGGCCTCTTTCACGGGCCGGAGCCGCCCTAACCCTGTCACGACAGGCGCGGCTCTGACAAGGTTTTATGAGCCCGTCAGGGTTAACGCGTCGCTAAGGCCGCGCTATCGGCTGCCGCTACCGGCGTAAAGGCCTTGGCCGCCGCCGTAGCCGAAGCCAGTTGTTCCGGCGTCAGACGGCCACGCAGTTCACGCAGCATACCTTCGGCTTCGCGGTCGCCATTATTGGCGGCAATCGACAGCCACTTATAGGCTTCGGTCGGGTTTTCAGCGACCACCTGCCCCTGCATGTACATGACGCCGATGCCGAACTGACCGTCGCGCACACCGTATTCCGCCGATTTGCGCAGCCACGACGCCGCCGCATTGTAATCCGCCGGACCGCCGTCGCCATTGTAGTTCATCAGGCCCAGATTATACATGGCAGGCGCGTTTCCGCTCTGCGCGGCACGTTCCGCCCACCGGCGCGCCTGAACTTTGTCGGCCGCCACAAGGCCTTCGCGGCCCTGATCGTAAAGCACGCTCATCTGGAACTGCGCCTGCGGATAGCCGAGATCGGCCACCGTGCGCATGGCGTCGATGCTTTTCGGGTCATTGGCTTCGAGCGCCAGTTGCGCCGACTGATACATGGCCTTCAGACGCGTTGTTTCTTCCGGCGTCAGGATTTTCGGCGTCTTGGCTGCCGCAGGCGCGGTCGTCACCGCCGAGGCCGCCAGAGTCGGCGCTTTTTCTTCCTTGCCGCGCGCCAGATAATAGGTGCCGACTGCACCGGCGGTCAGAATAACGGCCACCGAAGACGCCTTGAAGGCGTTGAGCAGGGTCTTGTTCTTACCCTTGGCGGCCTTGGGCTTGGCCTCTTTGGTGCGCGAGGCGCCGACCCGCAGCCCGGACAGGGGCTTACCGGCATCGGACGCGCCTTCGACCGAAGCGCGCACCGCCGCGCGGGCAGCGGCCAGAGCGTCCCGGGTCGACATGGAGACGCTGTTGTCTTCATAGGCCGGGCGTTCGCGCGGCTCCTCAGCCATGACCTTAGGCGACGGCGCAACGGCTTCCGCCTGAGGCGACAGCTTGCGCGACGCATCGACGTCGGCGAAAGGATCGAGGTCGAAGTCCTCACCGAACGGATCGGCAGCGCGCGGCATCAGCGGCGCCTGCATCACGTCGCGCTCGTCTTCCGTCGCCACATCGTCAAAGACAGCGGCGTCCAGAGCCCCGGGATCCGTGGCCGTGCGGGTTTCGAACGGATCGGCTTCGAACGGATCGTCAGAAAAATTGGTAACCGGGGCCAGAAGGCGACCGGTCAGGTCATCATCAGATTCTGCCGTTGACGCCACAGGTGCGCCTTCAACGGCGTCGAAGCCGTGCTCAAAGGCAGAGAACGGCTTTTGCTGAAGCTCGGTCGCGGCAAAGGCGGGGGCCGCCGTTTCAGCCTGACGGGAGGTTTCCTGACGGGAAGCCTCACGCAGCAGCGTATGGGTCTGCGCCTGCCCCAGACGCGCATCGATCTTGCTGCGCGCTTCTTCGAGCAGCTTTTGCGTACGCTCTTCGCTCTGACGGATGCGATCGGCAATATCGGAATGCACGCGCTGATGGCGGGTATCGAGCTCTTCGCCCACGCCTTCCAGCACCTGCGCTGTGCGACGCTCGGTTTCAGCGACCTTGCGGTTCAGGCTTTCGGAGATGCGGGCAATTTCACCGCTCAGACGCTCAAGCGCCTGCGCATGACCTGCATCCGCCGCGCCAAGGCGCGCATCGACCGAAGCGTTCAGACGCTTCAGGTCCGCCGCCTGACGGCCCATGGCCTCTTCACTCGATGTCTGCACGGCCGCCACCTTGCGGTTGAGGTTTTCGGCAATCTTAAGGACATCCTGCCCCAGGGTTTCAATGGCACGGGCCTGACGCGTCTCAGCCAGCGACAGACGCGCATCCACCGCCGCCAGAGTCTCGTCCAGCGTCGCCTTCTGACCGTTATCCAGAAGACGCAGAACTTCGTGACGGGCCTCATCGACCCGGCGGTTGAAGTCGGCGGACAGACGGCTCAGGGTCTGAACGCTTTCCGGATCGGTGACATCGCCCTGCGCCTCGGCACGGATCAGGCGCGCATCGAGTGCGGCAAAGGCCTGCTCAAGCGTACGCATCGCGGTCGAGGTGCGCGCTTCGGCAGCCTCAAGGCGTTGCGAAAATTGCGTCACCACGCGATCGACAATCGCCTGCGCCGAGGCGTCCGGATCGCGCAGCTCAAGCTGGGTCAGACGGTGCGACAGACCGACCATATCGCCGCGCACGTCCTTGACGGTTTCGCGGGCGCGCATATCGTTTTCATAAAGCTGATTGGACAGCCGCCCGACCGCACCTTCGACCGCATCGATCGCGTCTTTGGCAGGAGACGACTGCACCTCGGCCTCAAGACGCGCCACGCGCTCACGCGCCTCGCGCAGGTGCCCGGACAGGCCCTCCAGACGCTCCGCCTGAGCGTCCATAAGATGTTCGGCATTATCCACACGGTCCGACAACGCCGAGCGATCCGTTTCGGCACGCGACATCCATTCACGCGACGACGCCACGCTGTCCATGACTTCACGGGTCTGATCGCTGAAACGCGCCTCGCTGTCGGCAAGCGTTTCCGCCAGAGACGCTTCGGAACGCTCCAGACGGTTCAGCAGGGATTCGACCGCCTGAGACACACCGCGCACCGCCGAGGCCGAGCGCATTTCGGACGACTCGATGCGCGTACCCAGCGTATCGAGCACACGCACCATACGCCCCAGATCGGACGGCGCACCGTCATCGTAATAGGGCTCGGAAGCGGCCCGGCGCTCACGCTGTGCCGCCGGCGAATAGGGCGCGGGACGACGCGGCGCTTCAGCGCGCGCAGGCGCACGACGCACGGGCTCCGGCGCAACCTCGTCCTCGAAATAAAGATCGTCGGCCTCGTCATAAACGGGCGCAGGTTCAGGACGCGACGGGCGTGACGAACGCGCGGACTTCTGGCGCTCGCTGCGGATAATCGCCTCGACATCTTCGCCGCGAAGGATCATCTGATTGAGCCATTCACCCAGCGTCATACCCGAACGGCGCGCCAGATCCTTGGCCACTTCTCTCGCCTTCGAGTCGATGCCTTTAACGCTCCAAGGCGTGCCGCTCATGCGAATCCCCTATTAACCTTTGCGAAAGGCTAATACGCATCATCTGGGGTGTAAACCTTTTGTTAACCCCAAGATTTGGGAGAACATCATTCTTCTGTGGAAGATGCGGGGGCGCGAATCGCATTTCAGGCGAAAAAAGCCGGAACAAATGCGTTATCCACAGAAAAGCATGCTAAGACCGCCGCCGGACACCGGTCCGCCTCCCATCTGAAGCGGTATGCATATGACGCTCGAACTCACCCTGATCGGCCTTGCGGCCTGTGCGGCCCTGACGCTGGTTTCCGGGTGGCTGGGCGCACGGCCGCCCGATCTGCGCCTCAGCAAACCGCGTATGGTGCCGTGGCGCTTCATTATGCTGCTGGCGGCGACCGCCACCATACTACTGATCGTTCACACCCTGACGCTTCTGGGCCTCAAGAACGATCCGCCGCCTCAGTATTAGCGCCCCTCGCCGGGCGCTGGCTACGCCACCCTGGCCGCCGCCTCAAGGGCGGCTTGAACGGAATGATTCCCATAAACAAAAACCCCCGCCTCGACCGAGACGGGGGTTTTATATTTTCCGTCCGCAGCAAACGGCTTACTGGACGAAGCCGCCCACGCCGCCGTCGAACACCATGGTCGAGCCATAGGTCGCCGAAGATTGCTTCACGACTTCGCGCTGAGCCTGATAGGTCTCGGTGGTGACCAGAGTCAGCACCTTCACGCCCGCGCCGAACTTGCGCAGCAGCGAGCGTTCGTTACAGGCGCGCGCCGCAGCTTGCGTCTGGCAACGGACGACGCCGTTTTCGTGCCAGAGGGCATCGCCCTTGCGGCAATCATAGGTCTTGCCTTCGCCGCCCTCTTTGCCGGTCAGCGTATAGCGCATCTTGGTGCCGGCGATGCAGCGATAGACTTCGCCCGCATAACCGCCCGCGACGTCCTTGCCGCCGAAGACCTGAGAGGCCGGATGCGGCACGCCCTTGTCGTCGATGCAGGCCGCTTCGATGATCATCATGCGGGTCAGGGTGCGCGACGCCTGATAGGCTTCCATGGCACGCGCCTGACCACCTTCGACGTTCAGGCCCATGCTGGACGGGATGCCCGGCGTTTGCGACCAGTTGCCGTAACCGCCGCCGTAATAGGTCGTGCCCGAACCCGAACCGTTAAAGGCACCCGGACCCCACGCACCAGCATTGGCCGAGCTTTTCACGTTGACGTTGACGTTCACATTGACGTCGCCGCGACCGCCGCCATTATGGCCACCGCCGCCGCAACCACCGCCGCCACAACCGCCCGGCATGTTGGGCTTGCCCGGATGAGAGGGCGTCGTCGGCGGAGCGGGAGGCGTACAGCCGCTGTTGCAGCCCGCGCCGGCAAAGGCCGCGCTGGCAAGCGTCAGCATGCCGAACCCCATGAGGGCAGAAAATGTCTTCGCAAGGCTTACGCGCATGTAAGGCTCCTAAATTTTTCAGGTACGGCACACCGGTATGATCCGATGTCCGATTGAGGTCCGTAAACGTCCGGCATGTCCCAAAATGCGCCATTCCGGCACTTTTGAACTCCGATTGATCGCAACCAAGCAAGAGGCATGCCGCTTTTTGCGGACCGTTCGTCCCCTGTCCTAACACAGGCTTCTTGCGGTAATATTAAACGGCAAGGCCCGTTCGCAAAGAATTTTCACCGCACGGGTGCGTCAGTACCCAGATCTTTCTTTTATCTGGCTTTTTAACCGCCGGGATTTTCGGCACACCGTCTCAGGCCGGATTCTTGCTTCTTTGACACCAAAGGAGATCGGCATGCCTCAGAATGATACAGAGATCTTTCTCGCCTACTGGCGCGGACTTAAGGGAACCGACGCTCAGGCCCCTGCGCGCGCACGTTTCGACCCGGCGGCGCTGCGTACGCTGGTCCCGCGCCTGATGATGCTGACGGCCCGCGACGGGTTCCGTTTCCGTCTGGCCGGTGAAGTGATCGAGCAGATGCACGGTCTGGGTCTTAAGACCCGCGATTTCGCCACCCTGTTCTCCGCCGAACATCAGGCCGCCGTCACCGCCGCCCTGACAGCAGCCCGTTATCGCGAACAGGCCCTGCGCCTGTCGGTCAGCGCCATGATCAGCCATGAAACCATCGAGATCGATCTGGTTCTGGCCCCGCTGCGCAATGCCGAAGGTCTGACCGACCGTTTTGTCGGCCTCTATGCCCCTCAGGGTGCCCTGCCCGACGCCTTTCAGGATGAACGTCTCTTCGAAGGCAATCGCGCCATTGCCGGTCGCCTGACACTGAAAAACGCGAAACTGGAAACGGAAAGCGCCGTGGAAAAGCGCTCGCACCTGCGCCTGATCGTCCTGCACGGCCGTCAGGTGGCCTGATACCCGGCCTTACGGAAAGGCGGCCGGAAAGGTCGCTTGAATTTTTAGCCGTCCCGCGTCACCTTCGGCACTCACTCTAATGGGAGAGCCCGATGAAGGATGACGCCTATGAGGCCGAACTGGTCCGCCTGCAGGTGGCACTGGTGGATGCGCAAATCTGGTCGCAGACCGAGGGCCGCAAGATCTGTATCGTTCTGGAAGGCCGCGACAGCGCCGGAAAGGACGGCGCCATCAAACGCATCACCGAACACCTGTCGGTACGCCAGACGCGTATCATCGCCCTGCCCAAACCCTCTGATCGCGAAAAGACGCAGTGGTGGTTTCAGCGCTATACCGAACACCTGCCCGCCGCCGGGGAATGGGTCCTTTTCAACCGCTCATGGTACAACCGCGCCGGTGTTGAAAAGGTCATGGGGTTTTCATCGCCTCAGGAGCAGGAGGTCTTTCTGCGCGACGTCGTACCGTACGAGACCATGCTGGCCGATGCCAATATTACGCTCGTCAAGCTGTGGCTCGATATTTCCAAGAAGGAACAGAAGAAGCGGCTGGCCGACCGGCGCGCCGACCCGCTCAAACGCCTGAAAGTCTCCGCGCTCGATGCGGTGGCGCAGGACAAGTGGGACGAATATTCCAGCGCACGCGACGAAATGCTGCGCCGGTCGCACCATCCCAACGCCCCCTGGCACTGCGTGTGCACCGACGACAAGAAAGCGGCGCGCCTGAATATCATCCGCCACCTTCTGAGCGCCATCGGCTGCCCCACCTATTCGGTGGACACGCCGCCCGCCGACCCCGACATACTCTATAGCTATGATCGCGTGATCGCAGGCGAGAAAGAACTGTTTAAGTAAGAGAGCCTCCCCTGCGCTACAGGGGAGGACTAACTATGCCAGGCTCGTCTCAAGCGTAATCGGCACGGCGGCCAGCGCCTTGGAGATCGGGCAGTTGGCCTTGGCCCCCCTGGCCAGTTCTTCGAACTGTTCCACCGATACGCCCGGCACGCTGGCCTTGAGCTTCAGCGTGATACCGGTGATAGAAAACCCCGCTTCCGAGGGTGTGACCTCGACCACGGCCTCGGTTTCCAGCAGTTCCGCCGTGAACCCGGCCTTGGCCAGCGCGAACGACAGGGCCATGGTGAAGCAGCCCGAATGCGCCGCCGCGATCAGCTCTTCCGGATTGGTGCCCGCCTTACCTTCTTCGTCGCCGAAGCGCGTCTTGAAGCTATAGGGCTGCGCCGTAAAGGCCCCGCTCTGGGTCGTCAGGGTGCCGGTGCCGGTCATGCCATCGCCGCGCCATTGCGCCGTCGCCGTGCGTTTCATGAAGTCTCTCCGATATGTCAGGAAAAGGATCGGGCTGAACGCGCCCAAACCGGGAAGGAACTGGGAAGCGAAGATAGGAACATCACGGCTTTTGTAAACAGGCAATACGCAGCGGGCGGCGGGGCAGACAGAGAGGCTCAATCGTGGCGATAGAAACCTTCGTTTGCCCTGCGCGCCGCGGCATTCTACTACGGGCACCAGTCTTCGTTTCCGTTTCGACCGGACAGGGTTTCCATGTGCGAACTTCTGGGCATGAGCGCCAATGTGCCCACCGACATCCGCTTTTCCTTCACGGCGCTGGCCAAACGCGGCGGCGATACCGGCCCGCATGCCGACGGCTGGGGCATCAGCTTTTACGAGCACAAGGCCTGCCGTAATTTTCATGACCCCAACCCGTCGGCGACCTCCGAGCTGGCGGCACTGGTGCGCAACTATCCCATCAAATCCAAAACCGTCATCGCCCATGTGCGCAAGGCCAACCGCGGCCGCGTCGGGCTTGAGAACACGCACCCCTTTACACGCGAACTGTGGGGACGGGCCTGGACCTTCGCGCATAACGGACAGCTCAAAGGCGTAAAGACCCTGCCGCTGAGCTTCTTCCGCCCGATCGGCACCACCGATTCCGAGCACGCCTTCTGCTGGATTCTGGATCAGCTGGTGCGCAAATATATGGACTATCCGCCCGCCCGCGTGCTCGACAAGGAAGTCAGCCGCCTGTTCGGGGAACTACGCAAACGCGGTGTCTTCAATGCGCTTCTGACCGATGGCCGCTCGCTCTATGCCAGTTGCACCCGTAAGCTGACCTACATCCAGCGTCGCGCTCCCTTCGGCAAGGCGACCCTCATCGATGAGGATATGCAGGTCGACTTCGCGCAGGAAACCACCCCGGACGACAAGGTCACCATCATCGCTACCCAGCCCCTGACCCATGATGAGGTCTGGACGCCGGTGGCCCCCGATTCCACCCTGATCTTCCGCGCCGGTGACGTCATTAGATAGGTACCAACCATGGTCACAGCCATCCGCATTCATCAGACCGGCGGGCCTGAGCAGTTGCAGGTCGAAGACATTGCCGTCGGCGAGCCGGGACCGGGAGAGGCGCGCGTCCGCCACACCGCCATCGGCGTCAACTTCATCGACACCTATTTCCGCTCAGGCCTGTATAAGACCGCCCTGCCCTTCACCCCCGGCAACGAGGGAGCGGGTATTGTCGAGGCGGTGGGCGAAGGTGTGGATTTCGTCCGCGCGGGCGACCGCGTCGTCTATTGCGCCTCGCCCGGTTCCTACGCGCAGGCACGCCTGATCGCCGCCGACAAGCTGGTGCCCATCCCTGACGATGTGACGGACGAGGTGGCGGCAGCCGCTTTTCTGAAAGGGCTGACGGCGCAGTATCTGCTGAGGCGCACCCTGAACGTCGGGCCGCAGCACACCGTCCTGATCCACGCCGCCGCCGGTGGCGTCGGGCTTCTGGCCGGACAATGGGCGAAACACCTCGGGGCGACGGTCATCGGCACCGCCGGATCGCCGGAGAAGATCGCACTGGCGCGGCAAAACGGTTACGACCACCTGATCAACTACCGCAGCGAAGACTTCGTCGCCCGCGTGCTCGACATCACCGAAGGCCGCAAGGTCGATGTGGTCTACGATTCCGTAGGCAAGGACACGTTCGAAGGCTCGCTGGATGTGCTGAAACCTCTGGGGCTGATGGTGTCGTTCGGACAATCCTCAGGCGCGGTTCCACCGGTTGATATCGGCATACTCAATGCCAGGGGCTCGCTGTTCCTCACCCGCCCGTCGGTCTTCGGTTATAACCGCGACCGCGTCACGCTTCTGGAATCCGCATCGGAGTTGTTCGACCTGATCGGGCGCGGCGTCATCACCGTCCCCATCCATCAGCGCTTTGCCCTGACCGAGGCCAGAGCCGCCCATGAAGCGCTCGAAGGCCGCGCCACCACGGGCAGCACCCTGCTTATCCCATAGGACAGACGGCCTGCCTTCCGGGCAGATTTCTTATCCTCGCGCGTAAATTAGCCATAGGAAGGGAGGGGTACGCGGATATAGTCTGGTGCAAAGGAGACCCGTCATGGCCCATGCCCGCGCCCGTATCGGCACCACCGACTATCTGACCACCATCGAGACGGCGGGTCGTACACTCAGCGCCGACGAACCCGAGGCTCTGGGCGGCGGCAATGCCGGTTTCGCGCCCTATGACCTGTTGCTGGCATCGCTGGCGGCCTGTACCTGCATCACGCTTCGCATGTATGCCGGACGCAAGGGCTGGCCACTGGAGGCCATTGAGGTCGACCTGCACCACGCCAAGGAAGACGGTCGCTCGAAGATCACCCGCGTCCTGACCCTGACCGGCGCGCTTGATGACGCCCAGAAGGCGCGGCTGGCCGATGTCGTTGAGCGCACACCGGTGACGCTGACGCTCAAGGAAGGCGCGGATATCGCCACGACTTTTGCTTAATCAAATCGCCAGACTGAGCTGTTGCGGCTCCGGCGGACCGTCATTGGCCCCCAGCGACGACAGTGTCACCCCCAGCAGGCGGATGCCCTTGGCGATGGGAAAGACGCTTTCCAGCAAGCTGCCCGACACGCGCGACAGTTCGTCCCGGTCGCTGACCGTAGCGGCGGCGGTGTGGCTGCGGGTAATCTGCTGAAAGTCGGTATATTTGACCTTGAGCGTGACGGTGCGCCCGCGCGTGCCGTTCTGTTCACAGTAACGCCAGACCTTTTCGACAATGGGCCGCAGGGCCGCCTGCGCCGCATCGACGGAAAAAATATCCTGAAAGAAGGTGTTCTCCGCCCCCACCGACTTGCGAATCCGGTCGGAACGCACCTCACGGTGATCGATGCCGCGCGCGATATGGTAATAATACTCGCCCGACACGCCGAAATGCTTTTGCAGGAACGGCAGGGTCTGCGCCCTCAGGTCGGCCCCGGTCAGTATGCCCAGACCGTTCATCTTCGCTTCGGTCGCCGGCCCGATGCCGTGGAAGCGGCCCACGGTCAGCGTCTCCACGAAGTCCGGCCCCATGCGCGGCGTAATGACGTAAAGTCCGTCGGGCTTACGGTAATCCGACGCCATCTTGGCCAGAAACTTGTTATAGGACACCCCAGCCGAAGCGGTCAGCCCCGTCGCCAGCCGAATGCGCGCGCGGATTTCCTGCGCGATCAGCGTCGCCGAGCCGATGGCCTTGTGATTGCGGGTAACATCCAGATAGGCCTCGTCCAGAGACAAGGGCTCCACAAGGTCGGTATAGTCTTCGAATATCTCACGGATCTGCTTCGACACGGCCTTATAGGCGTCGAAGCGCGGTCTGATGAAGATCAGTTCGGGGCATTTACGCAGGGCCGTGGCCGACGGCATGGCCGAACGCACGCCGAACTTGCGCGCCTCGTATGACGCAGCCGCCACCACGCCGCGTTCAATGCCGCCCACCGCTACCGGCTTACCGCGCAGGTCGGGATTATCGCGCTGCTCCACCGACGCGTAAAAGGCGTCCATGTCGATGTGGATGATCTTGCGTACCGGGGTATGATCGTTCGCCTGCATGGGTCTGTTCCACAAATGTCATAAGAACATATACGGAACATAGCACAAAAAGAGAACAAATCAACCGCTCGATTCCGTGGCCAGCAGAGCCGCCTTGCGCTCGACACCCCAGCGATAGCCGGACAAGGCACCATCGGTGCGCACCACGCGATGACAGGGAATAGCCACGGCGATCCGGTTGGCCGCACAGGCCGACGCCACGGCACGCACCGCCGAAGGCAGCCCGACACGGTCGGCCAGTTCGGCATAGGAAATCCGCGCGCCCGCAGGCAGGGCCTGAAGCGCGGCCCACACCTTGCGCTGGAACAAGGTGCCGCGAATGTCGAGCGGCAGGTCGAAGTCGCTACCCGGCGCTTCGATCAGACCGGCCACCTTGGCCAGAACATCCTCGAAATCGGCATCGCCGCCGATCAGCTCGGCTTTCGGAAAGGCGTCCTGAAGGTCACGGAGGAGCACCTCCGCCTCATCCCCCAGAAACACCGCGCAGATACCTTTTTCACTGCGCGCCACCAGAACCGCCCCCAGGTGGCTCTGGCCGATGGCAAAGCGAATCGTTTCCGCCGCCCCGCCGGTGCGAAAAGCCTTCGGCGTCATACCCAGTGCCCCCGACGTATCGGCGTAAAAGCGGCTGGGAGCATTGAAACCCGCTTCGTAAATGGCCTCGGTGACGCTGGGGCTGGTCTTGAGCGCCGTCCGCATCTTTTGTGCCCGGTGCGCGCGGGCATAGGCCTTGGGCGTCAGGCCCGTCACCGTCCTGAATACCCGATGAAAGTGGAACGGACTAAGGCCCGCACGACGTGCCATGTCTTCTAATGAGGGTTCGGCCTCGGCCGTTTCGATCTCGCGGCAGATATCCGCGACCATCTGCGCCTGACGCTGACGATGCCCCGCCTCATCCGGCAGGCAGCGACGGCACGCGCGAAACCCGGCCGCGACCGCATCGGCCACCGTCTCGAAAAACCGCACATTTTCGGCTTTCGGCCGCCGCGACGCGCAGGTGCAACGACAGTAGATACCGGTGGTTTTCACGCCATAGACAAAGGCATCCTCCAAAGCCGGATCACGTGTCACTATGGCGCGCCAGCGCGGGTCATCAATAAGGGGGGAGGTCATGGCGGGCATATCCTGCATATGGGATCTATACCCTGCCCTGTACATCCGCCGGACGCTTCCCGCGCCTTGCGGTCAAATTCGCCGATCGGACCCCGATCAGCTGTCGCCGGACAGGACGTAGGACGCCACGGTCACGTACTTCTTACCCGCTTCCTGCGCATGCTGAACGCATTGGGCCAGCGGCTCCATCTTCCGCAGGGTTGCCAGCTTGATCAACATGGGCAGGTTGAGCCCGGCGATCACCTCGGCCTTGGTCTGCTCCATCACCGAAATGGCGAGATTAGACGGCGTACCACCGAACATATCGGTCAGCAGAATCACCCCTTCGCCGCTGTCATTGGCGAAGGTGGCCTTGAGAATATCCTGCCGACGCTGGGCCACGTCGTCATCCGGCCCGATACAGATGGCGGTTACCTGATCCTGAGGACCCACAACGTGTTCCATGGCGGCCACAAACTCTTCCGCCAGACCACCGTGAGTCACGATCACCAGTCCGATCATACAATATCCTTACACATGACCGCCCGGATACACCGGCCCGGATACACCGTTAGGGGAAAGGAACCTGAGGAGAGGCCCGTCACCGCACTGCAAAAAGGGTCTTACGGTTTAGGCCTAAAATCCGCATATGCCAAGGCCGATCGTCCGTATCACGACACAAGTCGCAACCTTGTGAGCAGTTTGGCCACAGTCGAGGCTTCCCTTGGGTTAAGCCGAAGGGTCGGCACCCCTATGCCCAGCACGGGGGTCACCTCGGCCTCAGGCAGGCGCTCCGGCGCTGATAATTGGCATTGCACACAAAGACTTATGCGCGTCTGAGGGCGCGCGCCCTGCCCCATTATGCCGATGCCGCGCACCTCCATACGCCCGGCAATCGTCTCTGGGGCACTGGCGAAAATGTGATCGCCGGAAACCCACAGAACGGAATAGTCGTCGCTGATCAGTCGAAATCCGGCCTCAAGCGCCCGCAAAGCCAGATCGCTTTTGCCCACGCCCGACGGCCCCATCAAAAGCACGCCGCGCCATTGCCCGCGGATCGGTACGGTCAGCGAAGTGGCGTGGATGATGATGCGCGACACGGCAGGCTCCGAACGTTCCCCCCGCCGTTCCGGCGGACTATTACCCTATTGATACACGTTCGGCAGGGCGATGGTAAAGCGCGCGCCCGTTACACCTCCGTTTTCATCGCTGCGGTTCTCGGCCCAGATGCGACCGCCCTGCGCTTCGATGATCTGACGCGAGATGGAAAGCCCCAGACCGGAGTTGCGACCGAAGTCGGTACCTTTAGGGCGCGACGTGTAGAAACGTTGGAAAATCGTTTCGAGATTCTCAGGCGGAATGCCCGGCCCGTCATCCTCGATGGTAATGCAAAGCGGACGCGCCGGATCGGCATCGGAATGGGCGACCAGCACCCGCACCGCCCCACCTTCCGGGGAGAAGGAGCGGGCATTGTCAATCACATTGCGGAAGACTTGCCCCAGAGGCCCTTCCCGGCCCATGACCTTCGAAGACGCTGCCGACAGGGTACGGTTAAGCGTGACCGCCACCCCTTCGGGCATATGCTGATACAGTGAGGCGATATCCTCAAGCAGAGCCCCGACATCGACGGGCTTAGGCACATCGCGGGCCAGTTCGGCATCCAGACGTGAGGCGTTGGAAATATCGGTGATCAGCCGGTCGGCCCGGCGCACATCCTGCTGGATCACCGACATGAGCCGCGCCTTGGCGGTATCGTCCTTGACCAGACTGAGGGTTTCCAGCGCGCTGCGGATCGAGGTCAGCGGGTTCTTGATTTCATGCGACACGTCGGCGGCGAAACGGTCGATATCGTCCATGCGCTTTTGCAGGGCCTCGGTCATGGATTGCAGCGACCGCGCCAGAATGCCGATTTCGTCGCGCCGCGCCTCAAGGTCGGGCAGGGAGAAGGTTCGCGCCTTCTGCATCCGCACGGCGTCCGCCGCTCCGGACAGGCGGTGCATGGGGCGGCTGACCAGCCAGTGCAGCAGGAGCGAGGAAAAGACGCTGACGCTCAGCGCCACCAGAATAAAGGGCACCATGGCCCAGCGTTGCGCCGCCACGATCTTGTCGACATCGCCCGCTTCGATAGTCAGCACGCCGAGAATGGCCTTGACCCGTCGCAGCGGCACCGACACCGACACGACCTTCTGGCCCTTTTCGTTATAGCGGACCGTGGCGACCTTTTCCCCGGCCAGCGCCTGTCTGACCTCGTCGGACAGCGCCTTCTGAGCCTTTTGCAGCTTTTGCGTGGCCGCCGTCTGCGCCTGCTGTCCGGGCGCGGTCTGATCGATGGGCGGCAGGGCGTGGATGTCGACGGTTTCCGACACGCTGTAGGAATCGGTGATCACCTGACCATGAGCGTCGAACAGGCGCGCGCGCTGCTCGTTGGGGATGAAACGCCCCAGAACCAGCACGGCGTATTGCGGCTCCAGATAGGGTTCCGGGTCGCCCGCCGTAGCGGCCACGGCGATGATTTCGCCCATGGTTTCCGCCTGAGCCATGAGCGATTCCTTGCGGTTATCGATCAGGCCCTGGCGAAATTCGTTGAGCACCAACGCGCCGCTGACCAGAACCAGCAGCCCCGCCAGATTGAGCAGCAGGATCAGCCGCCCCAGACGCGCCCGGAAAAAACCGAAGCGCAGGGCGTTGGGCAGGGAGGGCCTGAAGCCGGCAGGTCGCATCACACCTCGCGGTAGCGATAGCCTACGCCATACAGGGTTTCGATGGAATCGAAGGTGTTATCGACCACACGGAACTTCTTGCGCATACGCTTGATGTGGCTGTCGATCGTGCGGTCGTCGACATAGACCTGATCGTCATAGGCCGCATCCATCAGGTTGTCGCGGCTCTTGACGAAGCCCGGACGCTGCGCCAGCGCATGCAGCAAAAGGAACTCAGTCACGGTCAGGCGCACCGGACGACCTTCCCACGTGCATTCGTGGCGGGCCGCGTCCATGACCAGCTTACCGCGCTTGAGCGACTTGGCGTTCAGGGCTTCCTGCACCTCAGGGGCCTCGCCCTGCTCGATCACGCCGGCGCGGCGCAGCACCGCCTTGACGCGCTCAAGCAGCAGACGCTGCGAGAAGGGCTTGTGCATATAGTCGTCGGCGCCGAGGTTGAAACCCAGCACTTCGTCTATCTCATCGTCCTTGGACGTCAGGATGATCACCGGCAGGTTGGAATTCATGCGCAGGCGGCGCAGCACTTCCATACCGTCCATACGCGGCATCTTGACGTCAAGAATGGCCAGATCCGGCGGGTCTTTTTCCAGCGCCGCCAGTCCCGACGCACCGTCGTGATAGGCCTGAATCGTATGTCCGCCGCTTTCCAGCGCCAGAGACACGCTGGTGACTATGTTTTCATCATCGTCGACAAGGGTAATTTTGGCCATAGACGCCTCCCGGTAGTCTCACTGCTATACTGTAGTACGCCAAACACTCAATTATTGACCAAATATAGGCCGCACAAGGGTGATTATCAGGCGTAACAGCGCTCTCAACCCTAATTTAACAGGATTCGGTCACAATTCGACATCCCTTCAGGTGTTTATGACACGAACGCCATAAAGGGGCAGCAATTGAGTCGCTTACAGCAGCGGGGGCCGCATGGCCGGACAGGTTCATTACGAAATCTTCGCGCGCAAGACGCCTCAGGCCGGATGGGTGCTGCAAAACGCCGTCGAAGACCGCGAAGCCGCGCTGGCTCAGGCCGAAGACATGCTGACCTCAAGCCGCGCCGCCGCCATCAAGGTGACCAAGGAAGTCTTCTCGCACGAAACGGGCGAGTTCCGTTCCTACGTCCTGCTGACCAAGGGCGCGCCCGAAACCAAAAACCGTCCCCGCCCGATCACCGCCGCCGAACCTGTCTGCGGCGCGCCTCAGGACCTCTATCAGCGTCATGCCCGCGAAACCATTGCACGGGTGCTCGAAGACTGGCTGCGGCGTCAGGGCGTGACCGCTTTCGAACTCATGCACCGGCCCGACCTGTGCGAACGGCTGGACAACGCCGCCAACGACCTGACCCACGCCATTCAGAAGGTCGCCGTGCCGGAATCGCAGGAAACCGGCGTTTCAATCCACGAAATCATGCGCCGCTGGACGACGCTGGCGGATAAGGCCATTGCGCGCGTAGTAAGCGATGGCCGCAAGAAGCTGTTTCCCGATCTTGACCTCAATGGCGATATTCCGGCGCAATTCGCCCGCATCGCCGCCCAGCCGGAACGCGCCTATGTGCTGGGGGGGGCGCTGGCCCGACTGACCACCGATGAACGCAATACGGCGCGCAAGCTGATCCCGCTGACGCG
>JASGGL010000033.1:0-19019 GCA_047605065.1 Asticcacaulis sp. | reverse complement strand
TTCCGTTATCCGCGCGGCGGTGTCGCGCACCTGCTGCGCCAGTTCGGGCAGGCGGGCATCGCTGATGCGTAAGGATGGTCCGGACAGCGAGATACCGGCGCGGGCCTCGCCATACTCGTTGAACACGGGCGCGGCGACGCAGCGCATGCCCGGGTTGGCCTCTTCGTCATCCAGCGACCAGCCGCGGGCGCGTATCCGGTCGAGGTCGGCGCGCAGGTCTTCCTGCGTAGAGAGCGTCCTGTCCGTATAACGCGGCAGGTCGCGGCGCCTCAGCAGGGCCTCAAGCGCGGCTTCGCTCAGGTTGGCCAGCAACGCCTTGCCGATGCCCGACGCGTGGGCCGAACGGCGGTCGCCGATGCGGAAAAAGGCGCGGATGGCGGCCTCGCATTCGACCTGAGCGACAAACACCACGTCGAAACCGTCGAGCATGGCCAGATTGACGGTTTCGCCGGTCGCTTCCATCAGGCGCAGCATTTCAGGCCGTCCGGCGGTCAGGATGCGGTTGCGGCGCTGAAACGCCATGCCGATGCGCAGGGATTCGATGCCGATGGCCCATTTTTGCGACGCCTCGTCCCACGCGGCCAGTTCATGCGCCGACAGGGTGGCCAGCAGCCGATGGGCGGTAGAGGGTGCCAGTCCCGAAGCGCGCGACAGTTCGGTCAGGCTCATGCCGTCGCGCGTGGAAAGGGTTTTCAGCAGACCCAGCGCCTTTTCGAGCGATTGATTGGCGGCGGGGGCTTCGGGCTTGAGCGCATCTTCGCGCGGTCGGCCGCGCGGGCGTTTGACAGGATCGGTCATGAGGCCTCCGGAGAATTCTGGAAATTATTTCCATAATCCTCCGGAAATGCCAATGCTATTACGCCTTCTTGCACATTTCCTGCGTTGAGCCCCAGGTGGCGTCATTGCCCTTTGTATGCAGGCTGTAACCGGTCGCCGTATAGAGCGTACCTTCGCCCGACGGGCTTTCGGTCAGGCTGACCTTCTTGTCGTGGTCGCTGAGGATGGTGATGTCGGCCTTGCCGTCCGAGAAGATGACCGACAGTCTGGTGCCATTGGCGCAGTCATAGGCGATCGGGTCGGAGACGGCGAAATCGGCGGCGGCGGACGACATGGCGTCGTGCGCATCACCGGCCAGTTCGGAAACGGTGGACTGGGCCTCTTCGACGGCCTGCTCGGCTTCGGGTTTGGAACAGGCCGACAGGGCGGTGGCGGAAAAGGCCATCAGGGCGAAGGCCGCAGCAATCTTACGCATGTTTCGTTTCTCCTGGAAATGGAGGCTCAGGGGTATCAGTGGCGGCGTAAGGATACGATCAGAAGGCGGCGGGTGGTCTATCAACAGGCCGGAAACGCAAAACAAAACCCCTGCAAGGCGGACCTTGCAGGGGTGAGTGTTTCTTTGCGAGATGAATTAGTCCATCAGTTTTTCGGCAAGATAGGTGTACTCAAGGGCGCTGCGCTTGGCGGTTTCCTCGAGGTTAGCCGCCTGCCCTCAAGAAGCGAAGCGTTAGGGCAACTTAAAAAGCGGCGGCCAGTCTCAAGGGTTAGTCCATGAGTTTTTCAGCGAGATAGGTGTATTCAAGGGCGCTGCGCTTGGCGGTTTCCTTGAGGTTGGCCGCCGCCGAATGGCCGCCGTCGGTGTTTTCATAATAGTAGAAGGGCAGGCCCATATCTTCCATCAGGGCGGCCATCTTGCGGGCGTGGCCCGGATGGACGCGGTCGTCCTTGGTCGATGTGACGAAGAAGGGCTCCGGGTATTTCACCCCGGCCTTCAGGTTGTGATAGGGCGAGATGGTGCGCAGGAAGGCGGCTTCTTCGGCCACATCCGGACGGCCGTATTCGCCCTGCCAGGACGCACCGGCCAGCAGGGTGTGATAGCGCAGCATGTCGAGCAGCGGCACCTGCACCACGACGGCGTTCCACAGGTCCGGACGCTGGGTCAGTTGCACGCCCATCAGAAGCCCGCCGTTCGATCCGCCCATAATGCCCAGACGGCGCGGCGAGGTGATCTTCGACTTGATCAGGTCTTCGGCGACGGCCTGAAAATCGTCATAGATGACCTGACGCTTGGTCTTGAGACCGGCTTCGTGCCACTTCGGACCGAATTCGCCGCCGCCACGGATATTGGCCAGCACGTAGGCCCCGCCCTTTTCCAGCCACAGCTTGCCGATGCCGCCCGAATAGGACGGGGTCAGCGAGATTTCGAAGCCGCCATAGGCGTAAAGCAGGGTCGGCGTATTGCCGTCCAGCTTGGTGTCCTTCTTCATCACGACGAAGTAGGGGACCTTGGTGCCGTCTTTGGACGTCGCCCAGTGCTGCTCGACCTTGAGGCCTTCGGCGTTGAAGCGCTCCGGGCTGGCCTTCAACTTACTGACCGTGCCCTTGGCGGCGTCGGCGGTATAGAGGGTCGAGGGTTGCAGGTAGCCGGTCGACCACGCGAACAGTTCGTCGCTTTCATCGTCCGCCGAGCCGAGGCTGAGGGTCGAGTTTTCCGGCAGGGGCAGGGGCTTCAACGACCACTTGCCACCGTTGAAGCTGACGACCTGAACCTGACCGGTGACGTTGGACAGGATGGACAGGAGCAGGTGGTTTTTGGTGCCGCCGATGCCCTGAACGCTCTGATGGGCGTCGGGGGCGAAGATCACGACGGGTTCGAGGTTCTTCGGGTCTTTCAGCGCCGCCTTGAGGTCGAAGGCGATGACCGCGCCGGACGGGTATTTCGTCCCCTTGGCGCTGACCCAGTCGGTCTTAAGCGAATAGACGGCCTGCCCCTTGAAATAGGCATTCATTTCCGAAGTCAGCGGCAGGGGCAGCTTGACCTCGCCACCTTCGGCGAACCAGATGGTGTCGACTTCGAAGAAGGTCGGGCGGCGTTCGGCGAAGTCGATCACGTCCTTGCCGTCGATGTCGCGCAGCACGGTGCGGTAGGCCATCATGTCCGTCTTATCGCCACGGAAGATTTCCACGGCTTCGGACAGGGGCTGACCGCGCTTGAGCACCTTGGTCACGAAGGCATAGCCCGAAGGCGTGACTTCGCCCGGCGTCCATTCACGCGACACATAAAGGGTGTCGGCGTCCTTCCACGTGACGATCTGCTTGCCTTCGGGCAGGTCGAAGCCACCGTCGATGAAGGTCCGCGTCTTCAGGTCGTATTCGCGCACCGTCACGGCGTCCTTGCCGCCGTTCGACAGGTTGATCAGGCAGCGGGTGTTTTGCGGCGGCAGGCAGTTCGCGCCCTTATAGACCCAGTTCTTGCCCTCGGCCTTCGCCAGAGCGTCGAAATCGAGCAGGGTTTCCCACTTGGGGGCGCCGGCCAGATAGGAGGCCTTGTCCGTGCGACGCCAGATGCCGCGCACATGTTCCTTGTCCTGCCAGAAATTGTCGATGAAGCCGCCGGTGGCGAAACCGGGGGAGGGGATGCGGTCGGTGGCCTCGACGATCTTCAGCATGTCGGCCTCGTTCTGCGCGAAACGCGGATCGGCCATCAGCTTTTTGAGGCTGCGCTCGTTCTGGGCCTTGACCCAGCTCAGCGCTTTCTCGCCCTCGACCTCTTCGAGGTACTGACGCGGGTCGGCGGCGGCGGGGCTGAGCTTGGACGGATTGGTCGGGATGTCTTTGGCGGCGGTGGTGAGATTGGTCATCTGGGCCTGAGTGGAAAGGGGCAGAGCCCCCAAGATGAGGAGCGAGGCAGCCATACGCAAGGCGTGGCGGGAAAAGGCGGATTTGGTCATACGGAGTTTCCCTTGATGGTTATGACTGCAACTAACACCGGCGGTGGTCGGGCTGGCAAGGGCACGCGGGGCGATATGAACAAATTGTAATGCCGGGCGTAAATAAAGAACTTTACAAAATAAAGTACTTCATTCATATATTCATCATCACCTCACGGAGCCCTTCCATGACCGCTGCTGTTTCCGCTTCTGTACCGCCTGTTCGCCCGGCGGCCTCTCCTATAGACGGCTCACCCATGTTCTGGGCCGGGCTGGTCTTCGGCAGCATGAATGTCGTGCAATTCGCCATCCGTTCGGGCTATGCGCAAATCCCCGGCCCCGCGCAGGGAATGATGTGGATGGGTGCGGTCGCCACCTTCGTCATGGCCGCCTTCGTGCTGAAGATCGGCTCGAGCGCGGCCTTGCGTGCTCAGCCCGAGGTCAGGGCCTTCCGCAAGCGGTGGGGTCTGCTGATCCTCAGCGGGGCGGGACTGATCGCCGTGATCATGAGCGTTCTGGGTTATCTTAAACTCTATGACCTCATGCCGGTCGTGCCTGCGCCCATCGCCCTGATTGTCTACGCTATCGGCTGGCGCATGGCGGCGGTCATGAGCCGTCAGCCGGTCTTCAACAGCCTGTCTCTGGCCAGTCTGATCGCGGCGGCAGGCCTTGCGGCTCTGGCGGTCTGTGCCGGGGCGACCTGGCTGGCGCTTGGCTATGCACTGGTGCTGTTCGCGCTGGCGGCGGCGCCCGGTCTTGTCCTCATCCTCAACAATCGTAACTAGAGCACGTTTCGTTCAAATCGAACCGCGAACGTGCTCTGAATTTTTGTTTTACCGCATTTTTTAACGCTCAACCGGTGCCCACTTGAGCGAAAAATGCTCTAGCTTTCAACAGGGATCGAAACCCATGTCCACACAACTTCACGACCAGATCGACTACCTGAAGTCGCTTGCCGAAGACGGCAACCGCGTCCCCATCATGAACGGCGGCAATCTGTTCTGGGCCGGAATCTGCTTCTCCATCGCCGCCGTCATCCATTACGGCATCATGCTGGGGGTCGTACCCATCCCCAACCCGTGGTTCATCAGCCTGCTGTGGTTCGTCGCCGTGGTCATCTATGCGGTGCTGGGCGGTCTCAAGATCGCCGAAGGCCGCCGCAAATACGGGCGCAACGCCATGAACCGCGCCATCTCGGCGGCATGGTCCGGCGTGGGCATGGCCATCTTCGCCCTGTTCCTGACCCTTACCGCGGTCGGCACCCAGATTCAGGCCATGGAGGTTCTGACGACTCTGATCGCGCCGATGATCCTGCTGCTTTACGGTATCGGCTGGTGGGTGGCTTCGATCATGTCGGGGCAGGGCTGGCTGCGTCTGGTGGCGCTGGGCTGCCTGATCGGCGCACCTGTGCTGGGGCTCATGGGCCATCAGGCGGTGCAGATGCTGGCCTATGCCGTTGCGCTGACGCTGTTTGCCACCATACCCGGCCTGATCCTGATGCGCGCTGAAAAGGCCTGAGATCATGCCGGAAACTACAGGAGAGCCTTCAGAGTTCAACATCGAGCGTCTGGATGACGTTATCCACGGTCGCCTCAGGCTCGGCATCATGGCCTATTTGTCTACGGCGGGGTCGGCGGATTTCACCACCCTTAAGGCCAGAACCCAGTCGACGGACGGCAACCTGTCGGTGCAGGTGCGCAAGCTGGAAGAGGCGGGGTATGTCGCGGTGGATAAGGCGTTTGCCGGCAAGAAGCCGGTAACCACTATCACCCTGACCGATACAGGACGCGCCGCCTTCGTTGCCTATCTCGACGCCATGCGCAAACTGATCGACGAGACGGGGTAATCCTCCATACCTCCCTGGCTATGCCGGGGAGGGGGACCGCGCCCAAAGGGCGTGGTGGTGGGGTATCTTGCGATCTTTCAGCCTGCGCCCCGTTTGAAACTTTGAAACCAAGAAAGAACCCCCACCACCGCATCTAGCTTGCTACGCAAGCGTCGTGCCGTCCCCCTCCCCAGTGAACTGGGGAGGTATAAGAGTGGGCCCTCTAAAACATAAAAAGAAGCCCCGGTGAAAACCGGGGCTTCTTTCGTTACGCGTATTCCTGAATGGAGCGGACGTCCAGTTCGCCCTTGAGCCCTGAGGCGATGGCCCGGACCGCTGCCACCGCGCCGTTGGCGGTGGTGTAGTAGGGGATCTTCATCATCAGCGCCGTGCGGCGGATCGAGAAGGAGTCGAGCAGGGCCTGCTTGCCTTCGGTGGTGTTGAAGACCAGTGCGATCTCGCCGTTCTTGATGGCGTCGAGGATGTTCGGGCGGCCTTCGAGCACCTTCTTGACGGTGTCGATCTTTACGCCCTGCGCCGCCAGATAGTCGGCGGTACCTGCCGTGCCGCAGACCTCGAAACCGAGGTCGAGCAGCGTGCGGATGGCGTCGACGATCACCGGCTTGTCCTGATCCTTGACCGAGACGAAGACCTTACCCGAGGCAGGCAGCTTCGTACCGCCGCCCAGTTGCGACTTGGCAAAGGCGCGTGAGAAGGCGTCGATCATCTCTTCGCCGTCGCGGACCCAGTCGAGGCCCATGACTTCACCGGTCGAACGCATCTCAGGCCCAAGCACCGTATCGACATTGGCGAAGCGCGCGAACGGGAAGACGGCTTCCTTGACCGCCACGTGGCGGTAATCGCGCGGCGTCAGGCCGAAGGTCGACAGCGGTTCGTCGGCCATGACCTTGGCGGCGATACCGGCCAGCGGCTTGCCGAGGGTCTTGGCCACGAAGGGCACGGTGCGCGAGGCGCGCGGATTGACTTCGAGGACGTAGATCTTCGGGTCGGTATAGGGGTTCATGATGGCGAACTGCACGTTCATCAGGCCCTTGACCTTCAGCGCGCGGGCCAGCTCGACCGTCTGGCGCTCAAGCTCCTTCACCGTCTCCGGCTTCAGCGAGAAGGGCGGCAGCGAACAGGCCGAGTCGCCCGAGTGTACGCCGGCCTCTTCGATGTGCTCCATGATGCCTGCGACGAAGACACCGCTTTCGTCAGCCAGCGCGTCGGCATCGACTTCGATGGCCGCCGAAAGGTACTGATCGATCAGCACCGGCGAGTCGCCCGACACCTGCACGGCTTCGCGCACATAGCGGGTCAGTTGCTCGTCGTCGCGGATGATTTCCATGGCGCGGCCACCCAGCACGTAGGACGGGCGGATGACGATCGGGTAACCGACGCTGTGCGCCGCCGTGAAGGCTTCTTCCGGGGTGCGGGCGATGGCGTTGACCGGCTGGGTCAGCTTGATCTCTTTCAGCAGTTGCTGGAAGCGCTCGCGGTCTTCGGCCAGATCGATGGCGTCCGGCGTGGTGCCGAGGATGGGGATACCTTCGTCCTCGAGCGCCTGAGCCAGCTTCAGCGGCGTCTGACCGCCGAACTGAACGACCACACCGGCCAGTTCGCCGTTCGATTGTTCGACCGCGATCAGCTCCAGCACGTCTTCGGCGGTCAGCGGCTCGAAATAGAGGCGGTCCGAGGTATCGTAGTCGGTCGAGACCGTTTCCGGGTTGCAGTTGACCATGATCGCTTCAAGGCCCATGTCCTTATAAGCAAAGGCCGCGTGACAGCAGCAATAGTCGAATTCGATGCCCTGACCGATTCTGTTGGGGCCGCCGCCGAGGATGATGGCCTTCTTGCGATCCGACGGATTGGCTTCGTTTTCCGGAAGCTGCCCCAGAGCGCCCGATTCGTAGGTCGAATACATGTAGGCGGTGTTTGAGGCGAATTCGGCGGCGCAGGTATCGATGCGCTTGAACACCGGGCGCACGTTCAGGCCGCGGCGGGTGGCGCGCACGTCCTTTTCCTTGGCACCGGTCAGCTTGGCCAGACGCACGTCCGAGAAGCCCATAGCCTTCAGCTTGCGCAGTTCGTGCGCGGTCTGGGGCAGGCCCAGCGCGCCGATCTTTGCCTCTTCGGCGACGATGGTTTCGATCTGACGCAGGAACCAGGGTTCGTAATGACAGGCGGTGTTGATCTCTTCGACGCTGAGGCCGTGGCGGAAGGCCTGCGCGATGGCGCGCAGACGGTCCGGGGTCGGACGGCCCAGTTCGCGCACCACGGCTTCCTTGATGGCGTGCGCGTCAGTCGCGCCCGCAACGCCGGGGATTTCAACCTCATCGAAGCCCGACAGGCCGGTTTCCAGACCGCGCAGGGCCTTTTGCACCGACTCGGCAAACGTCCGGCCGATGGCCATGACTTCGCCGACCGATTTCATCGAGGTGCCGAGCAGCGGCTCGGAGCCCGGATACTTCTCAAATGCGAAGCGCGGAATCTTGGTGACGACGTAATCGATCGACGGTTCGAACGAGGCAGGCGTGACCTTGGTGATGTCGTTGGTCAGTTCGTCGAGCGTGTAACCGACGGCCAGCTTGGCGGCGATCTTGGCAATCGGGAAGCCGGTCGCCTTCGATGCCAGCGCCGACGAGCGCGACACACGCGGGTTCATTTCGATGACGATCATGCGGCCATCGGCGGGGTTCAGGGCGAATTGCACATTCGATCCGCCGGTTTCCACGCCGATTTCACGCAGCACGGCCAGCGAGGCCGAACGCATGATCTGATATTCCTTGTCCGTCAGGGTCAGGGCCGGGGCCACCGTAATGGAATCGCCGGTGTGCACGCCCATCGGATCGACGTTTTCGATCGAGCAAACGATGATGCAGTTGTCCGCCTTGTCGCGGACGACTTCCATCTCGTATTCCTTCCAGCCGACGATCGACTCTTCGATCAGGACTTCGGTGGTGGGCGACAGATCGAGGCCGCGCGTGACGATTTCGCGGAACTCTTCCTGATTGTAGGCAATGCCGCCGCCGGTACCGGCCAGCGTGAACGACGGGCGGATGACGGCGGGCAGGCCACCGATGGACTTAAGGCCTTCGACGGCCTCGTCCCAGCTATGGGCGACGGCGGACTTGGCCGATTCGAGGCCCAGCTTGTCCATGGCGTCGCGGAACTTCTGGCGGTCTTCGGCCTTGTCGATGACCTCGGCCTTGGCGCCGATCATTTCGACATTGTACTTTTCGAGCACGCCGAGGTTTTCCAGCGCCAGCGCGGTGTTGAGCGCCGTCTGACCGCCCATGGTCGGGAGCAGCGCGTCCGGGCGCTCCTTGGCGATGATCTTCTCGACGAATTCCGGGGTGATCGGCTCGATATAGGTCGCGTCGGCTACGTCCGGATCGGTCATGATCGTCGCCGGGTTCGAGTTGACCAGAATGATGCGGTAGCCTTCCTGACGCAGCGCCTTACAGGCCTGAACGCCGGAGTAATCGAACTCACAGGCCTGACCGATGACTATGGGACCTGCGCCGATGATCAGGATGGACTTGATATCTGTACGTTTGGGCATGTCTCGGTCTTTCTTACTTTCTGATGGGCGCGCGTCCGGTCCGGAAACCGGCGCAGGCTTTGGGGTGCGCACATTACGCGCAATAAGGTGCGGGCAGCGGTGAAGCTGTCCGTGTAGCTCTTGTTTATGTTTTCAGGCTAAGCGGGTGCTTTAGTGCCTTAAGGGGGGGGATGCAACCCCTTTTCTCGCGATCATCGACCTGAGGCTTTCGCGCTATGGCTGAGCCGGGAGAACGGTGATATGATCGCGCGGGAAAATAGCAGGCGGCGGGGAAATTCAGGTGGGCTTGCCAAGGGCATCGGTGCTGATCCTGTGTATGGGCATGATCGTGTCCGGAGCGGCTCTGGCCAGCCCGAAGGCTGCTGTTGCGCCTGTGCGCGCACCTGTCGAATCGCCGGAAGCCTGCAGTGCGGGGGCAATCCGCACGGCGGCGGCAAAGCAGACCGCACCCGCTGTGACCGGGTGCCGTTATGACGTCGTGGCCGGACCCGTGGCGCGGTTTTTTCTCGCGCTTCCCGTGGCGCGTAAGGTCGACGACCCGGCAGCGCTCGGAACGATCATCGCCCAGAGCCCGGAGGCGGGGCGGCCGCTCAAACCGGGTGGGCGTCTGGTGCTCAGTGTGTCCACGGGGCGTGCGCCAAAGGCAGAAGAGGCGGCATCCTCAGGCGTGTCGTCCGTCAGTTCTTCGTCTGCCAGTTCGTCGTCTGGCGCGTCTTCATCAACAGCGCCGGTTCCGGGGCGTCCGCCAGAGCCTAAACCAGAGCCAGTCACGCCGCCTCAACCGAACGTTCCGGCAGAGCCTGAGCCGCCAGCCCCCGCTCAGGCCTCCGCTGTCGCGTTTTCACCTGAGGCCAAAGGGACTGAAAGGCCGGGACGCCCGCTTTCGGACGCGCCATGGCCATGGATCGCCGGCTTTGCGGTCCTGATCGTTCTTATCGTGGCGGCCGCGAGCGCAGGCCTGCGGTGGGGTGGCCTGCGGCGGAGTGGATCGCGCGGAAGCGGGCTGATCGCGCCTGCCGTCACTGTGCGGCTCACACCCGGCGAGGCGCGGCTGAAGACGCGGGGATCGCTGGTCAAGGGGCGAAAGGGACTCAAAGAGTGAAGGGGACGGGCATGAGCGAAACGATTAGCGACCTCCTGACGCCCGAAGCGCACAAGCGTCTGGAGGCGCAGATTACCCGGACGGCGGAAAAGGATCGCGCCCTGCGGCGGTTCCTCAATGGGGCGCCTCTGGCGAAGGGCATCGTCACGGCAGCGCTCGATACCGCGCTCCGCGCCGATCCGTTCGCGCTTCTGGCCGAGGGGTGGCGCACCTCTAAGGATATCCGCAAATTCCACGCGGGCGAGCGCGCGCAACTGGGCGAGCCGGTCGTACTGAAACTGGGCGCGCACGATATCGAGCGCGACCTGATGCCGGAGGTGGTGGTCAATGTAGGGGCTGAGCGGCGCTTTCCGCTCAAACTGGCCCTGACCTTAAGCGGTGGGTTCGAAGGCGTCGAACTGTCGATCCTCGACGGCGATCTGACCGCCATCGGCTCAGGTCACTGCCGTCTGTCGCTTAAGGTCCGCGTCGCGGGTCGCACCGTGGAAAGCATCACGCTGGGCAAGCTGAGCCTGCCGGGCGAGCATCGTCTGACGCCCGCCCTGCCGCTTTACAGTTAAGCGCATTCCGAAAAGTGGGACGCACTTTTCGGAATCAAATGCGCGACCAGAATCAGGCCACCACTTTCGCATCGCGCATATACTGGGCGAAGCGCTCGAACAGGTAGAGCGAATCGACCGGGCCCGGCGAGGCTTCGGGGTGGTGCTGGACGCTGAACACCGGCGCATTGGCCAGAGCGATGCCGCAGTTGGTGCCGTCGAACAGCGAGACGTGGGTTTCCACCACGCCGGCGGGCAGGCTGTCGCGGTCAACCGCAAAGCCGTGGTTCATCGACACGATCTCGACCTTGCTGGTGGTCAGGTCCTTGACCGGATGGTTGGCGCCGTGGTGGCCCTGTTCCATCTTGACGGTCTTCGCCCCCAGAGCCAGCGCCAGCATCTGGTGGCCGAGGCAGATGCCGAACACCGGCAGGCCCGCATCGACCAGTTTTTTGATTTCCGGCACGGCGTAAGCGCCGGTGGCGGCGGGGTCGCCCGGACCGTTGGACAGCAGCACGCCATCGGGTTTCAGAGCCAGAATCTCTTCGGCCGTGGTCTTGGCAGGGACGATCTTTACGGTCGCGCCAACGCTGATCAGGGCGCGCAGGATGTTCTGCTTCACGCCGTAATCGATGACGACGACGTTGAAATCGCTCTTCTGACCGTCCTTATGGCCTTCGGACCATTTCCACAGATCCGAGGTCCATGTCGCCGACTGCGCCGAGGTGGCGTCGATGGCCAGGTCGAGCCCGACGAGGCCCGCCCATTCGGCGGCCTTTTTCGTCAGGGCCGGGATGTCGAACTTGCCTTCGGGATCATAGGCGATCACGCCGTGCGGCATGCCCTTTTCGCGGATACGCTTGGTGAGCGCGCGCGTGTCGATGCCCGACAGGCCGACAATGCCGCGCGAGGCCATCCAGTCGTCAAAGCTCATCGCCGAGCGCCAGTTGGCGGGCGGGGTCGGGGCGTCGCGGAAGATCGCGCCCTTGGCCGCACGCTTAGGGTCGTCACCAAGCTGTTCGACATCTTCCGGATTGACGCCGACATTGCCGACGTGCGGGAAGGTGAAGGCGACGATCTGGTCCATGTAGGACGGATCGGTGAGGATTTCCTGATAGCCGGTCATGGCGGTGTTGAAGCAGACCTCGCCGAGGGCCTCGCCCTTCGCGCCGCAGCCCAAGCCCTGAAACACGGTGCCGTCGGCCAGAACCAGAACCCCCGTCACGCCGGGAAGAAGATCAGTCATGGAAAACTCCTGTTAGAGCGCGTTGGCAAAGGCGCGCGCGGATGCGCAGCAAAACGGAGAAGCGCAGGGCGGCGGGTAAACGGCCGGACACATAGGGATTGTGGCCGCGGGGGTCAATGGCGAATCGTAAATGCCGGGTCACGAATTGGCCTGACGTGTAATCAAACGTTTCAGAGGGGCGAAGTGACGGTGGAAAAGCCGGTTTCTGCCTCATTCAGGCTATATTTTGCGGCGATAGGTCGAGGGTCTTTCCGGGCGGGGGAAACGCTTAGGGAGACTCTGGAAGAATATGTATCGTATCTTTTTTCTCAATGCCGAAGAGGCCGAAGTCACCTCGGTGCCGTGGGGGTCCGACCTCACCCTGGCCATCGATCACGCCCGCAATCACCTGCCTGCCCATGGCCGCTGGCACGGGGCGACGCAGGCCCGCATCTACGACACGCGCACCGATCAGCTGGTTTATCAGTATCCCAATGGCTGAGGCCTGATCTGTTGTCGTGATCTGCGCTTCATCGGCGGTGCGTTGCCTGCCGGTGTCTGCCCCTCTTTACGCATGGCCTTTCGTCATGCGACTATGCGGGAGTCGTATCCGGAACAGAGACTTCCGGAACGCGTGATTCGGTAAAACAGCGCCTTGGGCGCGGGGGCAGGACAGTTTGGCGCGCAAGGTCAGTCGTCGCGGCGGCAATATCGTCACCATTCATGATGTGGCGCAGTATGTGGGCGTGTCGCCCATGACGGTGTCGCGCGTCATCAACGGCGAGAAAAACGTTCGTGAGGAAACGCGCCGCAAGGTGAACGAGGCCATCGAGGCGCTCAACTATTCCCCGAACATGGCCGCGCGCTCGCTGGCGTCTCAGGATTCCAGCCGCATCGCCCTGATCTATTCCAACCCGTCCATGTCGTTCCTGTCCGAGCTTTTGCTGGGGATACTGAACCAGAGTTCGCAGAGCGGCTGTCAGTTGATCATCGAAAGCTGCGACGGCCCCGAAGGCGTGGCGGACGTTCTGGACAAGCTGAAGCGGCTGGGGGTCGACGGCGTGGTCCTGCCGCCGCCCTTGTCGGATTCCGCACGCGTGGCCAAGGCGCTGAAGGATATGGGCCTGCCCTTTGTCGGCGTGGCGACCTCGCGCCCCAGCCCCGATGCCCCCAGCGTCTCGATCGACGATTTCAAGGCCGCCTTCGCCATGACCCAGCGCCTGATCGGGCTGGGCCACCGGCGGATCGGCTTCATCAAGGGCCACCCCAATTCCTATTACAGCCAGTTGCGCCACGAAGGCTATGTCGCCGCCCTGAGCAAGGCCGGGCTGAAACCTGAGGACGGGCTGGTGGGGCAGGGCTATTTCACCTATCGCTCCGGTTTCGATGCGGCGGAGACCCTGCTGCTGCGTGATGACCGCCCGACGGCTCTGTTCGCTTCGAACGACGACATGGCGGCGGGCGCGGTGGCGTCGGCGCACCGTCTGGGGCTGGATGTGCCGAAGGACGTGACCATTGTCGGTTTCGACGACACCTCTATGGCATCGTCGGTGTGGCCGGAACTGACCACCGTGCGTCAGCCCATTTCTGACATGGCGTCGCTGGGGCTGAAAATGCTGCTCGACGACATCAAGGCGCGGCGTTCCGGTCAGCCTCAGGCCCCCGTTCATGAAATCCGCGATTTCGCCATTATCGAGCGTCAGTCGTCGTCCGCGCCCGGTGAGGCGGCGGCGGACTGAGGTCTTATGAACGGCGCTTTCCCCAAAGCCGCAAGCGGCTAGGTATAGAGCGCTTCCCGATAAAGTGGGCACCACTTTTCGGAAAAGAAGCGCGTTAAAGCAAAAATTTAGAGCGCCGATTGGGTTCAACCAGATCGGAACACGCTCTAAAATACGCCTGAGCCGGTGTCGGCTCTTGACAAGTGCCAAGGACTGGCGGAAATGGTAGCGCTATCAGAATGGATGCGGGCGCTGTTTGTGCGCGCGTCACGTTCTGATCCATAAGAACACAGAAAGCCCGTTGGTGGTCACCCGTTGGCTGCCGGACCGGCCCTACAGGTTGAGTTGACATTTTTACGGTCTTTGCGGACCGCACGACGAACACGAAAGGGTTTGTTCATGCCCGATTTTCTTCCCTCGGACTGGCGTGAAGCTACGCTGGTCGGACGCCTTCTTCTGCCTGAGGGGCCGACGCCGGTCCTGATCCGGGCGGGTGAGATTTTCGACATGAGCGCCATCGCGCCGACCGTGGCGCAGCTTCTGGCCGTCTGGCCGGAGAAGGGCGCGCTGAGCGGCGGCCGCAGCCTCGGGAAGCTGGAGGATTTCACCTTCAATAAGGTTTGGGAAGGCGCTGCGCAATTGCTGTCGCCGATCGACCTTCAGGTGGTCAAGGCGGCGGGCGTGACCTTCGCCGTGTCCGCGGTTGAGCGCGTCATCGAAGAGCGCGCGCGCGGTGATTTCAATAAGGCCAAGGCCATCCGTGACGATCTGGCGGCCCGCGTCGGCGGCGATATCCGCTCGGTCGTACCGGGCACCGAAGCCGCAGCCAAGCTCAAAGAGGCTTTGATCGCCGACGGCCTGTGGTCGCAATATCTTGAGGTCGCCATCGGCCCGGACGCCGAAGTCTTCACCAAGTCGCCGGTCCTGTCGACCGTCGGCTGGGGCGAAGAGGTGGGCGTGCGCTCGGATTCGACCTGGAACAATCCGGAACCCGAAGTGGTGATGATTGTCGATCCGAAGGGCCGTGCGGTCGGGGCGACGCTTGGCAACGACGTCAATCTGCGCTGCTTCGAGGGGCGTTCGGCCCTGCTGCTGGGCAAGGCCAAGGACAATAATGCCTCGTGCGCGCTGGGGCCGTTCATTCGTCTGTTCGATGAGGGCTTCACCCTTGATGACGTCCGTTCGGCGGTGCTGGATCTGCGCATCGACGGCCCTGAGGGCTATGTGCTGGAGGGTCGTTCTTCAATGGATCAGATCAGCCGCGATCCGCTGGAGCTGATCCGTCAGGCCCTGTCCGAGCATCATTATCCCGATGGTTTCGCCCTGATGCTGGGGACGCTGTTCGCGCCGACGCAGGACCGCGATGTGGCGGGGCGCGGCTTTACGCATAAGGTGGGCGATATCGTCACCGTTTCGACGCCGAAGCTGGGGACGCTGGAAAACCGCGTGACCACCTCGAAAGACGCGCGTGCCTGGACCTTCGGTCTTGTGGCGCTCATGCAGAATCTGGCCGCGCGCGGCCTGCTCAAGGCCGGGGCCTCTGCGGCTAACGCCGCCTGAAGAAAGTTGTAGGAATTTATGTCGACTGCCATCTATCCGAGCCTCAAGGGGCGCAAGGTTCTGATTACCGGCGGGGGGTCGGGGATCGGCGCGGGTCTGGTCAAGGCCTTCGTCAATCAGGGCGCGCGTGTGCATTTCATCGATCTGGTCGATGAGGTGACGGCGGGCTTGGATACCGGCATTCTGGGCGTCGCGCCGGTCTTCCACAAATGCGACCTGACCGATACGCCGGCGCTGGAGAAGGTGCTGGAAACCATTCAGGCCGACGGCCCGGTCACCATTCTGCTCAATAATGCCGCACGCGACGACCGTCATTCGCTGGCGGAAATCACCTCGGACTTCTTCGACAAAAATATCGCCGTCAACCTCAAGCACATGCTGATCTGCACACGCGCCATCGCGCCGGGCATGAAGGCCGCAGGCGGCGGCGCGGTGATCAATTTCGGCTCGATCTCCTGGCATCTGGGCCTGCCGGAACTGACTCTCTATGAAACCGCCAAGGCAGGCATCGAAGGCATGACGCGGGCGCTGGCCCGCGAACTGGGTCGCGACAATATCCGCGTCACCACCATCATCCCCGGCAATGTCAAAACGCCGCGTCAGGAGAAGTGGTACACGCCCGAAGGCGAGCGTCAGATCGTCGAAGCGCAATGCCTCGATGGCCGTATCGAGCCGCAGCATGTGGCATCTCTGGCCCTGTTCCTTGCGTCGGACGATGCCGCCCTGTGCACCGGTCACGGCTACTGGATCGACGCGGGCTGGCGGTAGGTAACCAGAACCTCCCCTGATTTCAGGGGGGGGACCATTTGCGGAGCAAATGGTGGTGGGGTTAAGGGCGGCGATTAACCCCCTCTGTCACTGCGTGACATCTCCCCCTGAAATCAGGGGGAGTGCTTTTAAGCGGGCTCGAACATGACCCAATTTTTCCAACCGACCTGCATTCTCGATCTTAAGGCGACTCTGGGCGAGGGGCCGGTGTGGTCGGCGCGCGATCATGCCTTGTGGTTCGTCGATATCAAGCAGAAACGCGTCCACCGCTACGCTCCTGACACGGGGGCGCACCGGACCTTTCATGCGCCGTCCGAACCGGGCTTCCTCGCGCCGAAACAGCACGGCGGCTTTGTCGTCGGCTGCAAGACGGGCCTGTTCGATTTCGACCCGGTGACCGGTGCGTTTACCCTGCTCAGTCACGTCGAGCCGGGTCTGCCGACCAACCGTCTCAATGATGGGTTCGTCGATGCAAAGGGCCGTCTGTGGTTCGGCTCGATGGACGATGACGAGGAAAGACCGACGGGCCGCCTCTATCGCTATGACGCGCGTGGCCTGAAGGTGATGGATGCGGATTACGTCATCACCAATGGCCCGGCGATCAGCCCGGATGGGCGCACCCTTTATCACAACGACACGCTGAAAAAGCACATCTACGCCTTCGATCTCGATGAGGCGGGGGACATCGCCAACAAGCGCCTGTTCGCACAGCTGGATGCTGACGGCCCGCGCTCAAACAGCGAGAGCGATAGCGCAACTAAAAACACCGGCGCGCATGGTGAAGGCTATATGGACGGCCCGCTGGTCGACAGCGCCGGTAACGTCTGGGTGGGGCTGTTCTTCGGCTGGGGCGTCCATGTCTATGCCCCCGATGGCAGGCTGATCCGCAAGGTCGACCTGCCGGTGTCGAACGTCACCAAGATCGCCTTCGGGGGCCACGACCTGAAGACGGTTTATGCGACGACCGCCGCCAAGGGTTTAAGCGCCGACGACCTGAAGCAGCAACCTCTGGCCGGGGGGCTGTTCAGTTTCCGCAGCGATATTGCGGGCCAGCCGCAAGGCGAAATCACTTTTCTCTGAGGATATGTCATGAGCCGTAAACCCGCGACCGCCAATGGCCGTTTCCGTTCTCAGGAATGGTTCGAAGCCCCCGGCCATATCGACATGGCCGCGCTCTATCTTGAGCGCTTCATGAACTACGGCATCACGCCGCAGGAACTGCGCTCGGGCCGTCCGATTATCGGCATCGCTCAGACGGGGTCGGACCTCAGTCCGTGCAACCGCATCCATCTCGAACTGGCTCAGCGCACGCGCGAAGGCATCCGTGACGCGGGCGGCATCTGTATGGAGTTCCCCTGCCATCCGATTTTCGAGAACTGCCGTAGGCCCACCGCCGCCGTCGACCGCAACCTCAGCTATATGACGCTGGTCGAGATCCTGCACGGCTATCCGATCGATGCCGTGGTGCTGACGACCGGCTGCGACAAGACCACGCCCGCGGGCATCATGGCGGCCACCGCCGTCGATATTCCGGCCATTGTCCTGTCCGGCGGGCCGATGCTCGACGGCTGGCACGACGGCGATCTGGTCGGATCAGGCACGGTCATCTGGCGCTCGCGGCGTAAGCTGGCCGCCGGGGAAATTACCGAGGATCAGTTCCTTGAGGCCGCCTGTGCCTCGGCTCCGTCGTCGGGCCATTGCAACACCATGGGTACGGCTTCGACCATGAACGCCGTGGCCGAAACCATGGGGCTGTCCTTGCCCGGCTGTTCGGCCATTCCGGCCCCTTACCGTGAGCGCGGTCAGATGGCCTATGAGACGGGCCGCCGCATCGTCGAAATGGCCTATGAAGACCTCAAGCCTTCGAAAGTGCTGACCAGGGCCTCCTTCCTCAACGCCATTGCGGCGGTGGCGGCGCTGGGCGGGTCGACCAATGCCCAGCCGCACATCGTGGCCATGGCGCGCCACGCCGGGGTCGAACTGACGCCGGAAGACTGGATGGCGGCCTACGACATCCCGCTGATCCTCAATATGCAGCCTGCGGGCAAGTATCTGGGCGAGCGTTTCCATCGTGCGGGCGGGGTGCCGGCGATCCATGCCGAACTGCTTAAGGCGGGGCTGCTGGACGGTGGGGCGGCGACCGTTACGGGCAGGACCATCGCCGAAAACGTCGAGGGCCGCGAAACGAAGGACCGTGAGATGATCCGCACGGTGGCCGAGCCTCTGATGGAGCGGGCGGGCTTCCTTGTCCTCAAGGGAAATCTCTTCGACTTCGCCATCATGAAGACCAGCGTGATTTCGGAGGAGTTCCGTAAACGCTACCTGTCGGAGCCGGGGCGCGAAGGCGTGTTCGAAGGCCGCGCCGTGGTCTTCGACGGATCGACCGACTATCACGAGCGCATCAACGATCCGTCGCTTGGTATCGATGCCAACACCATTCTGGTCATTCGCGGCTCGGGTCCGGTGGGCTGGCCCGGCTCGGCCGAGGTGGTCAATATGCAGCCACCTGATGCCCTGCTGAAACAGGGCATTACCTCGCTGCCGACCATAGGCGACGGACGCCAGTCCGGGACGGCGGATTCGCCCTCGATCCTCAATGCCTCGCCCGAAAGCGCGGTGGGCGGCGGACTGGCGTATCTGAGGACCGGCGATGTCATTCGCATTGATATCAATACGGGGGCCTGTAACATGCTGGTGGCCGATGAAGAGATCGAAAAGCGCAAGGCCGACGGCATACCGCCCTATCCGCAATCGATGACCATGTGGCAGGAAATCTACCGCCAGACGGTAGGGCAGTTGCACACCGGTGCGGTCATGGAACCGGCGCTGAAATACACGAAAATCGCCGACAAAATGCCCCGCCATAATCACTAGAACGTGCGGTTCCATGCTGCGCAGCAATCTGTTGCAACGCAATAATGGTAGCGCTATCATTTTTTGCTTGCCAGACGCAGGATTTGCGGCAAATTAACCGCGTCTATCCGCCATGCCCGGACGTGCCGACACGCGC
>JASGGL010000032.1:0-19467 GCA_047605065.1 Asticcacaulis sp. | reverse complement strand
CCTCCTGCCCAAGTCGATGAAGGCGCGCCGCCGCCTGATGATCTTCCTGACCGCCGCCCCCATTCTGATCGCGGGTGTGGCGCTGGCCCTGTTCGCCATGAAGGATCAGGTCGTCTATTTCTACACCCCGGCTCAGGCCTATGAGGCGAAGGTGGCGACAGGCCGGACGATGCGGCTGGGCGGGCTGGTCAAGGCGGGCAGCGTGGTGCGCGGCGACGGCGGCGTGGTCAGTTTCGTCGTCATGGATAAGAAGGCCGAGATGACCGTACGCTTCAAGGGCGATCTGCCCGATCTGTTCCGCGAAGGGCAGGGCGTGGTGTGCGAAGGTCAGCGCGTGTCCGGTCACCAGTTCGAAGCGCGCACGGTTCTGGCCAAGCACGATGAAACCTACATGCCGCGCGAAGTGGTTAAGGCCATCAAGGAACAGGGCGAGTGGCGCCCAGAATCGGCAGCGAAACCGGACTCCAGACCCTTCGGTGAGGCCAGATGATCGCGGAACTGGGGACCTTCTGTCTGGGGCTGGCCTTTATCCTGTCTCTGGCGCAGGCGCTGTGCGTCGCGGCGGGTGTCATCGGGCCGTTGCGCGGCGCGGCGCGGTTCAGTGAGGGGCTGTCTCTGGCGGCGGCGGCGGCGGCCATTCTGGCCTTTGCGGCCCTGCTTTACGCCTTTATCAGCTCGGACTTTTCCGTGGCGAACGTGGCGAAGCATTCGCACACGCTGAAGCCGCTGCTCTATAAGATTTCAGGCGCGTGGGGCAGCCATGAGGGCTCGATGCTCCTGTGGTGCATGGTGCTTCTGGCCTATGGGGCTCTGGTGACCCTGTTCGGGCGCGGTTTGCCCGACGGCCTCAGGCATAAGGTTCTGGGGGTGCAGGGGCTTTTGGGGACGCTGTTTACCGGCTTCACCCTGTTTTCCTCCAATCCGCTGTCCCGTCTCGATCCGGCCCCCTATGAGGGGCAGTCGCTCAATCCGATGCTTCAGGACCCGGCGCTGGCCCTGCACCCGCCGCTGCTCTATCTGGGCTATGTCGGGTTTTCCGTGGTGTTTTCGTTTGCGGTTGCCGCCCTCATCGAAGGGCGGGTGGGGCGCGAATGGGCGCGCTGGGTGCGGCCCTGGACGCTGGTGGCGTGGGTCTTCCTCACCGTCGGCATCGCGCTGGGGTCGTTCTGGGCCTATTACGAACTGGGCTGGGGCGGCTGGTGGTTCTGGGACCCGGTGGAAAACGCCTCCTTCATGCCCTGGCTGGCGGCTACGGCGCTTCTGCATTGCGCGGTGGTCATGGAAAAGCGCGGGGCGCTGAAGTCGTGGACGGTGTTTCTGGCGCTGCTGGCCTTCACCTTCTCGATGATGGGGGCGTTTCTGGTGCGCTCGGGCGTTCTGACCAGCGTGCACGCCTTTGCCGTCGACCCTCAGCGCGGCATCCTGCTGCTGCTGATCCTGTTCGTGACCGCAGGCGCAGGGTTTGGCCTTTATGTCTTCCGTGCGCAGGCCCTCAGTTCAGGTAGCGCCTTTGCGCCGGTAAGCCGGGAATCGACTCTGGTCGTCAATAATCTGCTGATCTTCGTCGCCCTGTCGGCGGTGTGCCTCGGCACCCTTTATCCGTTGCTGATGGAGGCGGTGACCGGACGCACCATTTCGGTCGGCACCCCCTATTACAATCTCAGCTTCGTCCCGGCCATGGCGGCGGCCATGATCATCCTGCCGTTCGCCAGCCTGCTGGCGTGGAAGCGCGGCGACCTGAAGGCCGTGTGGAAACGTCTGGTGCTGGCGGCGGGCATCAGCGGGCTTCTGGCCGTTCTGGGCGCGGCGCTCATGGGGGCGGGTGAGGCGAAACGCATCCTGTCTCTGGGGGTGGCGTTTGCCCTGGGGGGATGGGTCATCTTCGGCTCGTGGCAAGCCGTACAGGAGCGTGCCCGGTTTTTCAGCGTCCCGTTTGCCGAGAGCCTGCGCCGTTTGCGCGCCCTGCCTCTGGCGACGCACGGCATGGTTCTGGCGCATATAGGGCTTGGGCTGTTCGTGCTGGGTGCGGTGGTCGAAACCCAGACCAAGCTGACCGCCGCCGATCATCTGGGGCTGGATGGCAAGATGAGCGTCGGGGCCTATGAGGTGCGTCTTGGCGGTATGGAAACCGTAGCGGGGCCGAACTACGAAGCGCAACGCGCCAGCCTGAGCGTACGTTCGGGCGGTCGTGCCGTGTGCGAGGCGCAACCGGAGCGGCGTTTCTATCCGGCGTCCTCAACGGTGACCACCGAAGTCGCCCTGTGTTTCCAGCCGCTGAGCGACCTCTATTTCGTGCTGGGCGAGCCCTCGTCCGAAGGCGGAAAACAGGTCTGGCAGGTACGCGCCCTTTATAATCCGTGGGCGCGGCTGATCTTCTTCGGGCCGCTGCTGATGGCCATCGGCGGCCTCGTGTCCTTATGTGACCGACGGCTGCGGCTGGGCGTCGCCATGAAGGGGAGGAAGGCATGAGAGAGACAATCTTTTCCCCTCTCCCCGTATACAGGGAGAGGGGGCTTAAGGCCTTCCTCGTCGTCCTTTTTGCCCTGACTCAGATCGCCGCCGCTGTTTTGCCCCATGAGGTCATGGGCAATAAGGCGCAGGACGATCGTGCCCGCGCTCTTTATGCCGAGGTGCGCTGCGTTGTCTGTCAGAACGAGTCGATCGCCGATTCTTCGGCCGATATCGCCGCCGATATGCGCCGCGATATCCGCGCACGTATCCGTGAAGGGCAAAGCGATGCGCAGATCCGCGACACCTTAAGGGCGCGTTATGGCGACTATGTGCTGTTCCGTCCGCGCTTTGCGCTATCAACCGCGTTGCTGTGGGGGATACCGCTGCTGGTGCTGGTGGGTGGGGCGGTACTTATGGTTCAGGCGATCCGGCGGCGGGCAACCCCTGAAGACAGCGCCGATAAGAACCTGAGCGGCGAGGAAGATGCGCGTCTGGCGGAAATTCTGAACCGTGACCGCGACGCGCACAAATAACGCCACTCCACGGACACGATTTTGCCGCACCCATAGGTTTGCATGAAATTAAAAGATGGTAAGCCGCTGTGAAAACACTGGCCTGCGGTCTTAAAATGCCTATGTTGGGCTGTAACAGCGTAATTGCAGGATAGATCTATGAGGAACGTTTTGACCTCGGTGACGAAGAATAAGGGGCTGGTGGCCGGTGTGGCGGGCGGGCTGATGCTGGGCGCGGCGGTGGCCGGTGCGGCGGTGTCGGGCCTCGGCGGCGGCTATGACGGATCGACCCTGCTCAAGACGGCGGCGGTGACCCCGGTCAAGCCGCCCGCAGGCGCGCCCATGTCGTTTGCCGATATCATCGCGCGCGTGTCGCCGGCGGTGGTGTCGATCGAGACCAAGGGCAAGGTCAAGGTGCCGAACGGTCTCATCATTCCGGGCTTTGAAAACCCGGATCAGTCCGATGGCGGCAAGGAACAGGAAGTGCGCGGCGCGGGTTCCGGCTTCTTTATTTCCGCCGATGGCTATCTGGTGACGAACAATCACGTCATCGAAGGTGCCGACGAAATCACCGTCGAACTGACCAACGATACCAAGCTGACGGCCAAGGTCATAGGCCGCGATCCGGCCACCGATCTGGCCGTGCTCAAGGTCGAAGGCAAGAACTTCCCCTATGTCGAATTCGAAACCCAGCAGCGTCCGCGCGTCGGCGACTGGGTTATCGCGGTCGGCAACCCCTTCGGCCTGTCCGGCACCGCCACGGCGGGTATCGTCTCGGCCTTCGGGCGTCCGGATGGCGCGCAGGGCTATGTCGACTACATGCAGATCGACGCCGCCATCAACCGGGGTAACTCGGGCGGCCCGACCTTCGATCTCAATGGCCGTGTCATCGGCGTCAACTCTGCCATCATCACGCCGTCTGGCGGCAGCGCTGGTGTCGGTTTCGCCATCCCTGCGGATACGACCTCGGCCATCGTCAAAAAGCTGATGGCGGGCGGTAAGGTCGAGCGTGGCTATATCGGTGTGTCCATCCTGCCGGTGACCGACGAATATGTTGAAAGCCTGAGCCTCAAGGACAAGGACGGCGCCTATATTTCCGACGTCAACAAGGGTGGCCCGGCTGAAAAGGGCGGCCTCCAGATGGGCGATATCGTCAAGTCGGTGAACGGCAAGCCGGTGAAGCTCCATACCGATCTGACCCGCAATGTCGCCAATGTCCGTCCGGGCGAAAAGGTCGATGTTGAGGTTCTTCGCAATGGCAAGCTGCTCAAGCTGACTATCGTTGCGGCCCTGCGTCCGTCGGAAGACGAACTGAATAAGCTTCTGGGCGGGGGTGGTTCCGACCTGTCGGTTCCGGACGCCGAAAAGGGTCCGGCGGTTCTAGGCCTGACCATCAAACCGGTCGATCCCGAAGCGCGTAAGAAGTACAAGCTCAACGACGAGGTGACGGCAGGTCTTGTTATTACCGGGGCCGAGCCGACTTCCGACGCAGCGAAGAAGGCAATCAAGGAGGGTGATGTCATCATCCGCGCCAACAACCTGCCGGTCAACAGCCGCGCCGATTTCGAAAAGATCGTCGCGGAGATGAAGGCGGCTAACCGTCCTTCGATCCTGCTGACCATCTACCGCGATGGCCGTAACTGGCCGTTGGTCATCAGCCTGAAATAGGCGATACCCACACCTGACTAACAAAAACCCCGGTCCTGTTTAAGGGCCGGGGTTTTTGTTTGAGCGGAATGATTCCATTCCGCTCAAGCCGCCATTGAGGCGGCGGCCAAGGTGGCGTAGCCACTGCCCGGCGAGGGACTGAATCTATTCCCGGTTCTGCATATGGAAGGCCAGCCGTTCCACCGGCTCGCGGATCAGGTCGCGCACCTGAGGGTTGGCGATGGTCTCGGCCATGGCCCGGTTAAAGCACAGCAGCCATTCGTCGCGTTCCTGTGGCCCGATGGCGGCGGGCAGGTGCCGGGCGCGCAGGCGGGGATGGCCGTATTTTTCGACATAGACCGGAGGCCCGCCCAGCCAGCCGGTCAGATAGTCGCGCAGCTTCTCTTCGCTGCCCGACAGGTCGGCGGGATGAATGGCGCGACAGTGTGCCGCTTCGGGCAGGGTGTCCATAAGCGCGTAAAAACGGCGGCACAGAGTCGCAACGCCTTCGGCCCCGCCAACGGCCTGATAGAGGGTGATGTCCATGCAGGTCTATTATGACTGCCCGGGATCAGAGGCAAGGCGCGATCTGTCGCGCCCCAAAGAGGTTGGCCACGAAACGAAGTTTCGTGGCCACCGTCTTTCCTATTTCGCAAAGGTCTGCGCCGTCAGGGCGTTGCGGTCCCAGACCTGACCGTCGGCCAGCGAACGCAACAGCTTGACGTATTCGGCGTGGCTCCAGGCCAGCGGCGTGGCGGAGTTGGTGCCTTCGCCGGTTTCGTAGCCTGCCGGTTTGACGCCGACGCCGTCCCAGACCTGTTCGGGGATCATCAGGCCTTCATTGGCGAACAGTTCCATGCCGCGCACATAGGTGGAGCGGATATTCGCCTTGTCCGCGGCCGTCGCGCCACCGGGCTTCAGCGCGGCCTTCGCCAGTTCGTAATGGCCGCGTTCGCCGGTGAAGATCGGCCACACGCGCCCGCGCTGACCGGGGGTGGAGGTGCCCAGCACGCCGTAATTGCCGCCGGTGGTTTCATCCTCGCCATAGCCGTCATTGCCATAGCGGCGGAAGCCGGGGAAGGTGCCGTCGACACCCTTGAAGCGGAACGAATATTTGACGCGCAGGTTCTGCGGCAGGGTTTCGTCGTCGATGAAATTCAGCGACTGCGCAATCAGTTTGTCGTCGGCGCGACGCACGCCATAGCGAACCAGTTCAAGGAATCCGGCGTCGAGAATATAGTCGCCGCGCATGCCCTTACGGCCGTTGCGTTCGTCCTGAACGCCGGGCGCATTGGCGTCGGTCGACCGGGACAGACGCAGATAATAGGTGTCTTTACCGCCCTTTATCTCGCCGGCGGTGGTGACCATATATTTTTCTATATTTCCAGAAATTTCTGAAGCTTTGGTCTTCAGTTCCGCGCTGAGGGCCGCGTCATTGCTGCGCGCCGCGATATCGGACGCGGCGACAAGGCCCGCGACAATGGCGGCGGTGGTCGATGGCGAAAAGCCTTCCTGCTCTTCCCAGCGTTCCTGCTGAGTGTAGGGCGGCGTGATCTTGTTGTTGTTCCAGCCGAGATTCGTCGTGCCCCCATCCTTGAGGAACTTCGCGGCGGGCTTCAGCATCGATGACCACGAGGCCTTGAGGTCGGCATCGCTCATCAGGCCCATCTTGTTGAGGTTCCAGCCCAGGAGGATCGGCATGGCCGTCTGATCGAGTTGTACGCCTACCCATTCCGGCGTGCCGTCGACATGGGCTTTCTGGATGAACCATCCGCCGTCGCCGCTATTGCCCGGCGTTTTCGCCCCGACCTGCACCTTGGGCAGGTAGTGATAGGCGGCCAGCGGCGTTTGTCTGTCGCCCAGCGCCGCCAGCGCCATGGCCACCTGATAGAAGTCGCGCGGCCACACGGCCTTATACCCGGTCGCCGACTGTTTGGCGAAAACCGTCTCGCCCCAGGGGTTGGACAGCGAAGCGATCAGCGCCCCGGCATAGGTGCGGTCTTCCTGAACCTTAAGCATCAGGGCCGAGGCGTAGAGCAGTTTGCCGTTGTCGGTCGACTGCGCCGTCAGGCGCGGCAGTTCCTTCAGCGAGGCGAGATAGTCTTCCCAGCCGATCGCCTTGCCTTCGCCGTTATAGCGGCTGAGGACGGTGGCGTAGCCGGTCTTCAGTGTCGCCTGTGCCTCGGCATCGGCGGCGGCGACCGTCTTGCCGAAGCCGAGCGCCAGATCGAAGGTGAAGCTGCCGGTCACTGGCTTGAAGCCGCCGACGGCGCGGATATTGCCCTTGTCACCGGTTGCGGATTTCAGTTCACCCAGCTTTCCGGTTTTCAGCAGGTCGGCCACCGCGTCCTTGCCCGTAAAGCCGACGCTGGCCTTCTGGAACGGCAGGGACGGGCGCAGCGACAGGGCGGTGTCGCCCTGAAACGCCGCCAGACGGCTGACATTGGCCAGCCCCGTATCGTCGCCCGACGTATTGGCCACCGAAGGGTCCAGCACGACATAAGGGGTAACCGGGCCTTTCAGTGCCTTGACCGTAACGCGTAGCATCAGGGTTTGATGGTCGGGGTCGGTGAAGACGTCCTTGATGATGACGAAGCGGCCCTGCTTGTCGGTATTGGTCAGGCGATAGGCGGGCGACAGCGGGCGTCCGGCCTTGTCCTTATGCAGGTAGTCGATGTGCGACACCGTGTCGGCAGCTTCGGTGGCAACCCAGCCGTCACCGGTGATCACCAGCGACAGGTCGCGGATCTGCGCTTCGTGGATCAGGCCGTACATGGTTTCCGACACCACGCCGTTCGCCAGCGAGAACCACACCTTCGACACCTTGCCGGTCGTGGCCGTGTCGGAATAGTGCAGGTTCTTATAGGCCTCATAGGAGGCGCCTATGCCCTGCTTGGTGGCCGGCGCCCAGCCCGATGCCTCACCCGGACCGTCAGTGGCGTCGGTAGACACGATCTGGTTCGGCGTGTGGGCGGTGTTGCTCTCCTGAGCGAGGGCGGGAGCGGCACTGAGCAGCGCACACAGGCTGACGGACGCGATGAGGCGGGTAATCATTCGGTTCTCCCTGAAAACGTAACCGATACACGTAACCGATACGTATGGGCCGGATAAGGTTCCGGCACGTTTATTGTGCAGCGTTAGTACCGCGCCGCAGACGCTTGCGAAACCCATGCGGCATGTGAATACGTATTCAGGTTTTCGCTAAGTCTGATGCCTATGCCTGTGTGTCCGCGCGGTGTGAGCGCTTGCCGCTGGTCATGGAGAGCGTCTCCCGCTAAGCTTTGCAAAAAATAACGGGAGCCGCCTTGAATCTCTTTACCCTCCGACCGCTCGATGTCGCCGTGGCGGCGGCCTATGTGCTGGGGCTTGTGGCGCTGGCGCTGGTGTCGCGGCTGAAGATCACCACGCTGAGGCAGCAGTTTCTGGCCGCGGGTCAGGCGCGCTGGCCCGTCATCGGCTTTACGCTCTATGCCGCTACCCTGTCGTCTTCGGCGCTGATCGGCGTGACCGGTTCGGCCTATGCGCATGGGATCAGCGTCTATAATTACGACTGGGTGGCGGTGCTGGTCCTTACCCTGTTCTGCGCGGTCGTTCTGCCGACCTACCTGTCGTCCGGCGTGTTCACTGTCCCGGAATTCCTTGAAAAGCGCTATGGGCGCTTTGCCCGCAGCTACGTGTCCGGTCTGTCGATCCTGCTGATGACTTTTGTCGATACGGCGGGGCTTCTGTTTGCGGGCAGTCTGCTGTTCCGGCTGTTGTTCCCCGCCCTGTCGCTGTTTGAGGTAGGGGCCGCACTGTCGCTGTGCGCCGGGCTGTTCCTTGTGGCGGGGGGGCTTCGTGCCGTGCTGATTACCGACACGGTGCAGGCGGTGTTTCTGATCGCGGTCTGCGCGGCCTTAAGCCTTCTGGCGCTCGATGCGGTGGGGGGCTGGGACACAGTGGCTCTGCACGGCGATGCCCTGCGGATGAAGCTGATCCGGCCCGCGTCCGATGAGGTGTTGCCGTGGACGGGGCTGGTTACCGGCCTGCCGCTGATCGGCTTCTATTTCTGGTGCACCAATCAGTACATGGTGCAGAAGGTGCTGGCGGCGAAGTCGCTCGATCACGGGCGCTGGGGCAGCCTGTTTGCCGGTGCGCTTAAACTGACGACGCTGGGGCTTCTGGTCATTCCCGGCCTGTGCGCGCCCTTGCTGTTTCCGGCGCTCGATGCCCCGGATCAGGCCTTTTTTGCTCTGGCTTTCGACCTTCTGCCGACCGGTCTGATCGGGCTGGTCGCCGGGGTGTTTCTGGTGACCATCCTCTCGTCTCTGGCGGCCAACTATAATGCCGCGGCAACTCTGGTGACGCTCGACTTCCTCAAGGTGCACCGCCCTCAGACCTCCGAGGCGCGCCTGCTGATCGCCGGACGGATGGCTATTGTGGCGGTCATGACCCTGTCGATCCTGTGGCTGCCGATGCTGAGCGCCATCGAAGACACCTTATGGAACTACCTTCAGGCCATGCTGGCCTATTTTGTGCCGCCGGTCGCCACCCTGTTCCTGATCGGGCTGTTCTGGCGGCGGGCCAATGCCTTTGGCGCGGCCTGTGCGTTGATCATGGGGACGGGCCTTAGCCTGTTCCTGTTCGTGTCCGTGGAGATGCTGCACCTCTTCGCGCTGCATTTTCTGGTCTCGGCCTTTCTCATCTTCGGCCTGAGCGGCCTGAGTCTGCTCGCGGGCAGTCTGATGCGCCCCGCGCCGGACGCTTCGGTGACGGCTCTGGTTTTTTCGCGCGCCGTCTGGGACCGCGAAAGCGAAAAACTCAAAGGCGTCGCGTGGTACCGGAATTATCGCTGGCTGTCGGTCGGACTGCTGCTGATCACGGCCTGCGTGGTCGCGCCGTTCCTTTAAGGCCGTCTCCGCGCAAGCGCGATGCCATGAACGCCACTAATTTCACGCGTTACTTTTCTTCGTTTGCGCAGGGCCGGTTTCGTCCTATCCTCCGGCTTCCGATTTTCTAGAGCGTGATGACTTTAAATAGAATCGTCATTCCGCTCTCATTGTTTGTTTTGTCGCGATATTATTGTCGAAAACCGCTCACACTTTTCGACATATCGCTCTAAAGGCTCTGCCATGTCTAAAATTCCCTTCTGGTTGCGCGTTCTGGTCGCCTTTGCGCTGGGCAGCGCCGTGGGCGTCGTCTTCGGTGCGCAGGCCGTGCCGTGGGTCGAGCCCATCGGCGACCTGTTCGTCAACCTGATCAAGATGCTGGTCGTGCCGCTGGTCTTCTTCACCATCGCCGCCTCGATTTCTCGGCTGGGTGAGGGCGCTCTGGGCGAAGGGGGGGGCGGTCGCGCCGTGCGCCTTGGGGTCGTGACTATCGTGTGGTTCATCATTACGGCGGGGCTGGCGGTGTCGCTGGGCTTTGCCATCGGCCACCTGATCGAGCCGGGTCGCGGCCTGTCCGGCCTGCCGCTGGCCGATGTGAAGCCGAAGGTCATTCCGCCGGTTCAGGACGTGCTGATCGGCATCGTGCCGACCAATATCTTCAAGGCCTTTGCCGAGGGGCAGATACTGAGCGTCGTCTTCGTCGCCCTGTTCGCGGGGGCGGGCCTGAGTGCGCTGGGCCACAAGATCCCCGACCTCAAGCGCGTGGTCGAGCAGGGCAGTCAGCTGATGTTCAAGCTGACGCGCTGGGTGATCCAGCTGACGCCTATCGGCGTGTTCGGCCTGATCGCTTCGGTGGTCGGCTCCTACGGGCTCGAAAGCCTGACACCGCTGCTGAGCTTTATCGGCGCCATCTATCTGGCCTGCCTGATCCATGTCTTCGTCGTCTATCCGATCCTGCTGAAGCTGCATGGCCTGCGCGTCGTCGGCTTCTATAAGGCGGTGTTCGAAGCGCAGCAGACCGCCTTCTTCACCTGCTCATCGCTGGGCACCCTGCCGGTGTCGCTGAGCGCGGCGATTGAGAAGCTGAAGCTCAATCCGGCCTATGCGGGTTTTGCGGTGCCGCTGGGGGCCAATATGAAGATGGACGGTTGCGGGGCGATTTACCCGGCCATCGCTTCGATCTTCGTGGCCAACTATTTCCATATCGAGCTGACCCAGAGCCATTATGTCATTATCGCCCTGACGGCCATGCTGGGCTCGCTGGCCACCGCAGGCGTGCCGGGAGTGGCCACGGTCATGCTGACCTTGACCCTGTCGACGGCGGGGCTGCCGTTGGAAGGGATCGCGCTTCTGGCCGCCATCGACCGTATCATCGACATGGTGCGCACGGCGACCAATGTGACGGGGCAGATTCTCATCCCGACGCTGGTGGCGCGTGAAAACGGCCTGATCGAAGAGGGCTCGCCTCTGGTTAAGACCAAGACGCGGCCTGTGTGAGCTAAGACGGTTTAAAAAATTAACCGCGAAACACACGAAAAGAGACGCTGAAACAGCGCGCCCGAAGGGCCTGATCTTCACTTGTGGCCTCAGGACGAAGGCGGCTCACGCCGGAGTTTCAGCTTGAAGGCGTTCGTGTCTTTTCGTGTTTTTCGTGGCCGAAAACCCTATCCCCTTGGCTCCAGATACTGAGTGTTCATGGACTTCTGAGTGTCTTCGAGGGCCATGCGGATGAGCGATTCCATGCACCATCTGGCGGCACCGGCGTCCTGCCTGAGGATGGCCTCGTAGACGCGGCGGTGGTCGGGAACGGGGTCGCGCGGCAGGGCCTGCTTGCGCTGCTTGAAGCGAGTGGACCAGGCGACGGCGGCTCCGATCGAATGGCTCAGGGAGGCCAGCGCCTCGTTGCCGGTGGCGTGCATCAGGGCGTCGTGGAAGTCGAGATCGGCCTTGCGTCCGGCTTCGGTGGCCAAAGTCTCGGCCTGCATGACCTCCAGAGCGCGATCCATGATGCGCAGGTGCTCATCGCTGCGGCGCAGGGCGGCCAGTTCGGCCGCGGCCGGTTCGGTGATCAGACGCAGCTCGAACAGGCCCTTGATGAAGGCCTCGGACGGCTCGGTTTCGAACATCCAGCCCAGCACCTCGGGGTCGAGCACGTTCCAGCGGCGGCGTGGGGTGACGCGGGTGCCGGCCTTGGGGCGGCTTTCGACCATGCCCTTGGCGGCGAGGATGCGGATGGCTTCACGATAGGCGGAGCGCGAGATGTCGAGGGTGGAGGACGAGTCGATCTCGTTGGGCAGGACTTCGCCGGGCTGATAGACGCCTCTGAGGATGTCGACCCCCAGACGGTGGGCCAGCGCCCCGTGCAGGCGACCCTGAAAATGCACACCGTAGGCCGCGCCGCCCGTGTCGCGCCGCGAGGCCGAACGGTCAAGCGTTGAAGGTCGGCTGTTCGGCATGGGCATCCCTGTACGTATTATTATCCCCTCGCCTGAGCGCTGGAGGGGCTGTGAATCTGCCTGCAATCATAGACACGATTTGACAAAGCGCAAAACTGAGCAAATTTCGCGTAATTTATTACCGTTTCAAACGGTACTATGATGTGAATAAAATCTGTAAGTTTCCCTTGTGGGGAAGCTTTTTCGTAAAAAAAATGACCGCGTTTATATCTCTCTTATTTTTATGTCCGGGTATAGACATCGCATCCTTAAGGCGCGCCCGATAATTTGGAAACATCACATCCACACGGATTTGATCAGACGCGGATCGGAACGAGCTGTCCCCCAAATTCTCGTTCCAAGGCAGTCCCATAGCCTGACGCGTCCGACATCCCCCCGCCCCACCGTCCGTGTGGATGTGACCCCTCCTTTGTGAGGCTTTCCTGAGCTTCCCTTTTATCCCTTTTGGGGCGCGGCCCTTCGCGGTTCGCGTCTTTTTCTGTGTTTCCATGCATTTTTATGGTTTTTTTATACTCTGCCGGTCCGCGGATATCGAACCATTATACCGGCGCGCACCACAGTCCGCGGTTGAACGGTATGGTGTGGCGAGCGGGCTGTACCGGGGACAGGAACACTTCGGATGATGTGGCAGAGGCTAGGGGACAGGCGGCACTATTATCTGGCGATGTTCGTCTTTCTGGCGGTCGCCACGGTCTGTTTCTCGGTCATCATCTATCAGCACTATGAGCGGGTTCAGCGCGGCAATGCCCTCGCGCTGTTCGAATACGAGGCCATCCGTCAGAGCCGGGTCGTGCTGGTCGATCTGCTCGATATGGAAACCGGGGTGCATGGCTATCTTATCTCCGGTGACGAAGAGGCGCTTAAACCCTATCTGACGGCGCGCGATATGCTGGACCGCGACATGTCGGCCCTGCGCACCCTGATCCTGACACGCGATCCGCAAGGCGCCGGTGAGCTTTATCAGTGGTTCGACAATGTCCGCCTGTTGCGCAAATCGCTGGACGAGCAGGTCGAGCATCGCAAGCTCGGCAACCGCGCGGCCTTAAGTCCCGATCGCTTCCGTCAGCAGGTGCGCGACCTGTCCAATATCCGTCGCGCGCTGGAAACCGCGGTGGTCAAACGGCTCCTGACCGTACGCCTTCAGGCGGCGGAGGCCGAAACCCTGCGGCGCGAATTCCTCTTTGCGATGGTGCTCAGCAACGTCCTTCTGATCGGCATCATGCTGGCCGGGACGGTGGCGATCATCGGTATGGAGGTCGGGTTCCGCGCGCGTCTGAGCGAGCAGGAAGCCAGTATGCAGCGCTACCGCGAAGTCACCGAAGGCATCAATGACGGCCTGTTCGAGATGAACTTCATCAGCGGGGCCTTCTACTGTTCGGCGGCTTATAAGGCCATGCTCGGTTATGAGGCGGACGAGGTGGAAAGCCGCTGGGACACCTTCCGCAACATGATCCATTCGGATGACCGGGCCGGGGCCGATGCCGATCTGAGGCGGTATATGGAAGGCAGCGATTCTATCTACCGCAGCACCTTCCGCATGCGCCACAAGGACGGCAGCTATCGCTGGATCTTGTCGCGCGGCGTCGGGATGAGCGACGATTTCAGCGCCATCAAATCGATGATCGGCACCCATGCCGACATTACGCGGCAAAAGCAGGACGAAGAGGAACTGCGTCAGCTCAATGCCGATCTGGAGACCTTTACCTACATTACGTCGCACGATCTGCGCTCGCCTCTGGTCAATCTCAAGGGCTTCTCGCGCGAGCTCGAAATGTCGATGAAGGAGGTCGCCGAAACGGTGGCCACCTATGAGCATCAGTTCAGCGAAGACGACCGCCGCCGGCTCGATCTGGCCCTCAGGGAAGACGTCCCCGAAGCGCTGGGCTTCATCTCGAAGGGCGTCGAGCGGATGGACAGCCTGACGCGCGCCATACTCGACCTGTCGCGTATCGGTAAGCGGGTTTACAGCCTGAGCCGCGTGGACGCGCAGGCGGTGTTCGACAAATGTGTCGGCGGGCTGGGCTATGATATCACGCACAAGGGCATTGAAATTACCTGTGCCCCTCTGCCGGAACTGGTGACCGATGCGGTGGCGCTCGAGCAGATTTTCGGCAACCTGCTCGATAATGCCGTTAAATATCTTCGTACCGACATTCATGGAAAAATAGAAATGTCTGTACGCGAAACCCTGCATGATTATATCTTCACCCTCAGCGACAACGGGCGCGGCATAGCCGACGAAGACAAGGTCAAGGTCTTCGAAATCTTCCGCCGCGCGCGCAATGCCGGTGAAGTGACCGGGCTGGGCTTGGGCATGGCCTATGTGCAGGCCACGCTGCGCCGCCTGTCCGGCGATATATGGTTTGAGTCCCGCCTTGACGAAGGCACGCGTTTCCACGTCCGCCTGCCGCGGCGGCCGGTGCTGGCGGCGTCCGATGCTGCCCCCGGCAAGACGGCCGACACCACAGAGGCTTCCGCATGATTACCCCGCTGTTCGACGCCCATTTCACCCTGATCATGATCGAGGACGATGCCGGTCACGCCCGCCTCATCCGCAAGAATCTCGAGCGCGCGGGCATCGGCAATCCGATCGTACATTTCGACGATGGCGGGCAGGCGGTCGATTACTTTTTTGGGGTAGAAGCGCAGCGTCACCCGGAACGTTTCAGCAAGACCCTGGTGCTGCTCGATCTGAACCTGCCGCATATCGACGGCTATGAAATCCTCAGACGGCTGAAGGGCGATCCGGTGACGCGCACCATCCCGGTCATCGTGCTCACTACCACGGATAATCCGCGCGAAATCGCCCGTTGTTACGAACTGGGCTGCAATGTCTACATTACCAAACCCGTCGAATACGACAGCTTTTCCGATGCTATCCGTAAGCTGGGGCTGATGCTGGCCGTGGTGAAGGTGCCCGGACACGCGGCGCAGTAGGAGACGTCAGACTCATGCCCCATACGCCGCTGAAAACCGTGCTCTATATCGAGGATGACGAAGCCCTTGGCCGTCTGCTGCAAAAGCGTATGCAGCGCCGCGGCCTTGAGGTCGAGCTGTCCGGCAGTGCCGAACACGGCATCGGGGTATTGGCGCAGCAGAGCTTCGATCTTGTGCTGCTCGACTATAACCTGCCCGGAATGAACGGCCTTGAAATGCTCAAGGCGCTTAAGGCGCGCGGCAGCCGCGTCCCTGTGGTTATCCTGACGGCGGGTGGCGATGAGCGTATCGCGCTCGAAGCCATGGAGCAGGGCGCAGCCGACTACGCAGTCAAGGACGTCAACCAGACCTATCTCGATCTTCTGCCCGCCGTCATGCAGGCCGCCTTCACCAAGGAACGCCTGCTGCGCGAGAACGAGCGCCAGCGTGAGGAACTCAAGGCCGCCAAGGAGCGCGCCGAAGCCGCTTCACAGGCCAAGACCGACTTTCTGGCGACGATGAGCCATGAAATCCGCACGCCGCTGAACGTGGTCACCGGCCTGTCGGATATTCTGATCCGCTCGCCGCTCAATGACGATCAGTTCCGCATCGTCGAAACCCTGCGGACCAATGCCGGGCTGCTGCTGCGGCTGATCAACGACCTGCTCGATATCTCGCGCATCGAAGACAACCGCATCGAACTGGAAAGCGCGCCCTTCCGCCCGACGGACATGATGGAAGACCTGCGGCTGATGTTCGCGCAGGACATTGAGCGCAAGGGGCTGGACTTCGCCATCGGTAACGAACTGGGGGATGTCAGCGTACTGGGCGACCGCACGCGGTTGCAGCAGGTGGTCATGAACCTTGTCTCCAACGCTCTGAAATTCACCGTCGAGGGCGAGATCGGCCTTAGTGGTGAGGTCGAGGTGCGTGACGGTGTGGCGCAACTGGTCTTCCGCGTGCATGACACCGGCATCGGTATTCCAGAGGATCGTCTGGCTCAGATCTTCGACAAGTTCACTCAGGCCGACGCGTCGATCACGCGGCGTTTCGGCGGGTCGGGTCTTGGACTGTCCATCGCCCGCGCCCTGACCGAGGCGATGAAGGGGGCGATTGCCGTCGAAAGCGAAGAGGGGCGCGGTTCGGTCTTCACCGTTCGCCTCAGCCTGCCTGTGGCGGCGGCTCCGCAAGCTGCGCCGCAGGTCGAGCGCGTGCCTCAGGCCCTTACGACCCGCCCGCGCGTGCTGATCGTCGAGGACTATCAGCCCAATGCGCTGGTGGCCACGCTGATGCTTGAGGAGATGGGTTATGAGGCCGATGCCGCTTCGTCGGGTACCGAAGCGCTGGATCGGCTGCAGGAGGCAGACGCGGGGTACCACGCCATTCTGATGGACGTGCAGATGCACGACATGGACGGGTTTGAGACCACGCGGCGGATTCGGGAGATCGAAGCGGCCGGGGCCTTGCGCAACCGCATCATCGGGGTGACGGCGCATGCGCTGGCCGGGGACCGCGAACGCTGTCTTGAGGCGGGGATGGATGATTATCTGTCCAAGCCGATCCAGCCGGCTCTGCTGGCGCAGAAACTGGATGTTGTGAGGTAATATATTAGCCCTTATATCTGTGGGTAAGTGGTGTTTTTATGCATTCTTTATACGTGGGATCACAGCTTCGCATGCCATTAAAATTGGCGATATGGCGACGGATGTATTATGTCTGTGGCAAGATGGCGGAACGAGATATGGGACGGGGCCTAAAGGCTCCGGTGTAGAGTATGGATGGACAGATGCAGGCGCAGAAGGAGGCTCCGGAAACGGTAGCCGACGTGCCCGAAATGTCGGAAGGCGCCGTTCAGGACGCGCCTCAGGACGCAGTCATGAGGGACAGCCTCTACCGTCAAATGCTGTCGGTGGTGTCGCACGACCTGAAAACGCCTCTGGCCACCATTATCGGATCGCTTGAGGTCCACACGCTGCTTGAAGCGCGGCTCACCGAAGAAAAGCGCCGCGCCCTCATCCAGTCGGCCCTGTCCGAAGCCTATCGCCTCGACAAGTTCATCACCAATATCCTCGACATGGCGCGCCTCGAAAGTCAGGTGCTTCAGCCGCGCGACGAAGTGACCAATCTGGCCTCGCTGGTGCGTGACGCCATCACCCGACTTGGGCCGTTGAAGGACAAGGGCGAGATCCGTCTGCACGATATGGGCGGGGCGCAGGCCTTTCTGACCGATACGATCCTCCTGTCGCGGGTGGTGGGTCTGATCATCGAAAACGCGCTCAAGCACACAGGCAAGACGCCGGTGGTCGATATCGACTTCGGAGCTTCGGGCGGCAACGTGTTCGTCCACGTGCGCGATCATGGCCCGGGCATCCCGCCGGACAAGGTGAAGGTGATCTTCAGCAAATACACCCGCCTGAAAAAACAGGATCAGCAGACGGCCGGAACGGGTCTGGGGCTGGCCATCGCCGAACAGATCATGGGCCTGCTCAAGGGCCGTATCGAGGTGCGCAACCATCCGGAAACCGGCGCGGTGTTCAGCCTCTATCTGCCGCTGCGGGCGGTCGTCGTCCCTGTTGACTGAACAGGGCCTGCTTGCCTTTACCGATATGGCTTCCCCGGTCGGGCGTCTGACGCTGGTGGCGGGGGACGCAGGGCTGCGCGCGATTCTCTGGGAAGATGACGATCCGTCTCGTGTAAAGCTGGGGCCGCAGACGCTGAGGCCGGATCATCCGGTCCTGCGTCAGGCCGTCGACGAACTGTCGGCCTATTTCACCGGGACATTGCGGGTTTTTTCAGTGCCGCTCGATTTCAAAGGCACCGATTTTCAGGTGGCGGTGTGGCGGGCTCTGACGGCCATTCCCTATGGCGAAACGCGCAGCTATGGCGACATCGCCACCCGTCTGGGGCGGCCGTCGGCCACACGTGCGGTCGGGGCTGCCAATGGCCGTAACCCGATCTCTATCATCGCACCGTGTCACCGCGTCATTGGTGCGTCGGGCCGCCTGACCGGATTTGCCGGGGGCCTTGAGGCCAAGGCGTGGCTTCTGTCGCACGAAAGTGGTGGGCGGCTGCTGTAAAAAAGACGCCGAGGCATTGAAAACGTTGTCATCTGAAGCGCTTTTTTAAGCATTCCGGTGTCATAGTCCACGCGTCCGGTCCGCCGGAAGGATATGTTTTCAGGAACCGCCGGCCTTAGATGACCGAATTCACCGCGCTTATTATCGAAGACAGCTCGGTTCAGGCCCAGCTGATAAGCCGCCTCATCTCGGCTCAGCCCGGCTGGACGGCGCTGCATTTCCCGACCTTCCGCGAAGGCTTCGAAGCCCTGAGCCAGATTTCGGTTCAGGCGGTATTCATGGACATTTTCGTCGGTAACACCAATGGCATCATGCACGTCGAGGCGTTTCGCAAGCGCTGCGGCAGCACCGTGCCGATCATCCTGATGACCGCCGGTTCGGCGCAGGAAGGCATAGACGAAACGCTGCGCAAGGCGCGTCTGGCCAGGGCCGATTTCGTGCTGCGCAAACCGTTCGGCGAACCGGATATCCGCAGCCTGTTCGAGACGGCCTTCGGCGGCAAGGATACCGCCGGGCGCAAGTCGCACATCCTTCTGATCGAAGACAGCCGCACCCTCAGGGGGCTGATCAAGGGCACGCTCGAATTCAGCGCCTACCGCGTGTCGGAGGCCGAATCGATGGAGGCAGCTTTCCGCGATGTGAATATTGCCCACGTCGATCTGGTCATCTGCGACGTCTTCATGCCGGGTATGGGTGGGCTTGAGGGCATACGCCATATCAAGCAGACCTGGCCTTCGGTGCCGGTAATCGCCATGTCCGGCGGTATGGGGACGACCTCGGAAACCGATGCGCTCAGGGCCACGGAAAAGATGGGTGCGGATGCCTGCCTGCCCAAGCCCTTTCAGTCGGCGCAACTGCTGGAGATGGCAGCGGCTTTGATGCGCGCACCGGTCATTCTCGACGCTTAATACCTGTCAGGGGTGTTCGTTTGCATCGCCCCACTGCGACATCTGCGTGGCGATGCGGCGCATATAGTCGCCCAGCGCATTGCATTCCTCATCGCTGAGTATCGTCATCATCTCTTCAACGACGCGCGCCTGAACCGCCAGTGTCGCCTCGGTCAGGCTGCGCCCGGTCTCGGTCAGGCGCAGACGTCGCACCCGGCGATCCGCCTGATCGCCATAGCGCTCGATCAGGCCGCGCTTTTCCAACTCCGGCAATAGCATGGACAGGTTGGACCGCCCGACCAGCAGCCGCTCGGCCAGCGCGTTCTGCGTCAGCCCCTCGAAGCGATAGATGTTGGCCAGTATGTCATGGTGCGCCAGCCGCACGCCGTGCGGCGCGAGGCGGGCATTGAGGGTCTTTTCGACGATCTGATGCGCGCGGGCCACCGCGATCCAGTTGCGAAAGCGCGGCAGTTCCCATGGCATCCGGTCGGGTGTGTCCTGCGTCATTGCGATTCCTGTATTTGGCTTGCATTCAGCCCTGCCACGGGTCTTGTTATTTGTTCAATATTGAACTAAATTCGTTCATCCCTGAACAGAATGAACAGAATAGAGGGCAGGCCATGGATACGCAATCCGCCAGCGACGCACGCCAG
>JASGGL010000031.1:0-20144 GCA_047605065.1 Asticcacaulis sp. | reverse complement strand
GTTGAACGGACCGTCGAGGCCCATGGAATAGATGCCGAAACCGTCGCCCGCCGCGCTGGAACCGGCAAAGCCGCCTCCGGCCCATAGCGCCGTCAGGCTGAAGGCGGCCGCGAGGGCCGCTGCTGCCATCAGTCTGAGGCCCCGGCCCATGTCGCGCGCGCGCCAGATATCGCGCAGCGACGCGGCCTGATCGGCGGCCCAGATGAACAGGCACATGACCAGTATGTAGGGGTGAACCAGCGCGCAGACCGTCAGAAGCGTGGCCCAGCCGATCTGTCGGCGGCGCTCATCGGGGATTTCGAAAAAGATGAACAGCGCCCACAGGATCAGCCAGTGGGCAAACAGGGTGTCGTGTCCGATGCGGTTATAGAGGGTCGGCAAAAGGCACAACAGCAGCGCCCCGCCCAGAGCGTACCAGCGGCCGGGGGCGTAGCGGCTGACCAGTTTCAGCGCGATAAAATAGTGAAGACACAGGCACAGCAGGAACCACAGGCCGATGAACTGAAAATCCGCGGGCAGGAGCGGGCTGATCAGTCTGAGCGGCAGGGACAGGAGCGGATTGGAATCCGTATAAAGGACGCTGAGGCCGGTGGGATGGGCCAGCAGGCTCTGATGGTTGAGGCCGTCCGCCCCGTTGCGATAGGCGTGCCAGCCGAGGAAGTGCTGCGCCCAGTCGCCGCGCAGCAGCCAGCCGATATTGGTCGGGTCCAGTATGGCGAAATTGAAGAAGAACGCAAAAAGAAGCGCCGGAAGCCCGAAGCGGAGCACGCGGTAATAGAGGTCGTTCGATCTGTCCGGCATGTCCTGCTCGTGATGTGGGCGCACCGCCGGACGCACACCCCCCAAAGGCGCGCCTAAGCCCGGTCCTGTCTAAGGACATGACCTCCCCCGATCGGCTCCGGCACCTTAGAGGCGGGCGCAGACGCAGACAAGGTGGCTCACCCTATATATTGCGGGTCAGACACATTTCCTGCGTCTGACCCGATCTATATGATCTCAGCGTGCAGGTGCGACCTGCTGACCGGCGGCAAGGCCCGCCGGCTGGTTCCTGACGGTGGCTTCCTTCAGGTCTTTTTGCGCGTCGGCGATTTTGGCCTTCTTTTCCGCCTCGGCCTTTTCGCGCACGGCGGCGTCTTCGATGGTCAGGCGGAACAGCTTCATGCCCCACTGACGGTCGTCGTCGCCACGGCCCAGCTCCTTGAGCGACAGCGGGTCGCGCACGATGAAGGTGACCTTCATGGTCTGACGGTTGAAGACCGAGGCAGGCAGCGGGATGTCCTGATAGGAGCGGATTTTTTCCAGATCCATGGTGGCGCGCTTCACACCGTTGACCAGCACGTCGACGGTCATCGGACGGAAGAAGCTCTTGGCCACCAGACGGATCGACGGCTTGACCGGACGGGCATCGCCTTCGAACTGCACTTCCTGAATCGGGATGAACAGTTCGGCGCGCGTGCCCAGCGTCCACGCCCCGTCGGGATCGGGCGGCGCCCAGTTCTTATCGAGCAGGCACGAGCCCTGATTGAGGTAGCCGAAGCCCATGCGCGCCTTGATCGGTTTCCATTCTGGCTGGTCCAGCGGCAGGTTGCGCATAGACTGCGGCGGGATGACCCACACGCCGTCGACTTCGCGCATCAGCGGCTGAAGGTTCGGCGGAGCGATGCACTGATTGAGGAAGACGTAGAGATTGTCGTTATTGATCTCGCCATTCAGAAAGGCTTCGCGGCCTTTCAGTTCGTTGGCGCGCTGAACGACGTTCTCACGCGCCATATACATGGTGTTGACGTGGCGCTTCTGCGAAACGGCGCGCCAGGCGATTTCATAGAACAGCTTGTCGTTCAGGTGGACCTGCGCCGGGTAGAAGTCGACGCCCTTGGCCCCGGAAATCAGCTTGTCCCACACGGGGTCGGGAGCCTGATCGAAGATTTCCTTCATCTGGGCCAGCTCGGTCTGCTTGCGCATGGCGGCGATGAAACCCTGAAGGTCGATCAGTTGCACAACGATGACCAGAGGCAGGGCGATCTGCATCACCTTTGGGCGCGACTTATAGATGATCACCAGCGCCATCAGGATCAGCGTATAGGCGATGGGCCAGAAGAAGCGGCCCGAAGCGCGCAGCACCGCCAGCTTTTCCAGCATGTATTTCGGCAGCGGCAGCTTAACCAGCACGATGTCGTAGAACTGCACATGATGCGAGATGGCGACGATCAGCAGGCAGATGAACGGCACGATCAGCGGTTTGCAGCTTTCGAGGAAGGGGCGGGCCTGACGCGCGGAGAAGGTGATCTGATAGAGCAGCAGCGCGCCGAACAGCAGGCCCAGTATGCCGAGGCCCATATACTGATAGCCTTCGAAATACTGCCCCATATCCTGCGGATGGGCCTTGATGAAGAAGGAGAAGTCGGGCTGAACCGGATTGAAGGGCGCATCCAGCCCCATGGAATAGAAGCCATAGCCGCGCGCTTCGGCCGACGATCCGGAATAGGCCCCGGATATGCCGAGCGTAATAAGCGGGCAGGCGAAGATCAGGGCGGTGTCGCGCAGAATGGTCAGGACGCGCTTGCGGTCCATGGCCTTTGCGGCGGGGATAAAGACGCGCAGGACATCGCCGCCCCAGATGGCCGCCATCATGAACAGCATATAGGGGTGGAGGAAGCCGGTCAGGCCCAGAACCAGCGCGTACCACAGGTTCTTATGGCGCTCATTCTTGACGTTGAAAAAGATCCATAACGTCCACAGCACCAGAAAGTGCGCGACCAGCGTATCGTGGCGCATACGGTAATAGAGGGCGGGCAGGAGACAGATGATCACGGCCCCGGCCAGCGCCGCCCACGGTCCCGGCGCATGCGGGCGCACCAGCTTCCAGCCAAAGACAAACTGCAACACGACGCACAGGCCGAACCACGGGCCGATAAACTGGAAATTATCGGGCAGGATCGGGCTCAGGGCCTTGAAGATGAACGAAAAGAACGGGTTCGAATCCGTATAGATGATCGATATCCCGGTCGGCCAGGCCAGCAGGTTCTGATAGTTGAACGGCCAGGCCCACGGCACGTTGCGGAAGGCGTGCCAGCCCAGAACGTGCTGCCCCCAGTCCTCGTCCAGCAGCCACCCTATGCGCGTGGGGTCGAGGATTTCGAGGTGAAAGAACAGGCTGAACAGGATGAAGGGGGTAGCCAGCGTCAGGACGCGACGAAACCACTTCACAACTTCCGGGAGGTAGGGCGGGATACGAATGGGACGGCTCTATCGAAAATGGGAGGATAGGGTCTGTTTGAAACGCGGCGCATCATAGCGAAATCGCCGCGCATCACAAGTTTCGTGATCAAGCCTTAAAAGAGGGCAAATTTCAGGCGGGATTTTCTCAGGAAACTCCGTCTGTAACATCTTTTTACAAGGCGGCGGCCTCAGGGCCTGAGACGGCTTCTTTGGCATAAGGGCTAAGTCGGCAGGTTTCTGCGTTACCGTCGCAGTACGGCCCTCCGGCAAAACGGTCTTTCGCGGAAATTTGTTTTGCCTGATCGCTGTCACAGCGAAAAATAAGAATAAATTTCCTCAAACTTGGGGAGATGATCTTTCTCTAACCCTCGGAGCGCCCATGCCCGCTGCTGTCCCGTTGTCGTCCGAACAGATAGAGGCCCTGTCCGCCACCTTGCCGTTGTGGCGGATCGAAGACGGGCGCGCAGCCATTGTGCGCGAGATGAGGTTTTCCGACTTTTCGCAGGCCTTCGACTTCATGACCGAAGTGGCGGGGGTGGCCGAGGTGATGGATCACCATCCGGAATGGTCGAATGTCTACAATAAGGTATCGATCCGCCTGACCACACACGATGTCGGGGGTTTGAGCGATCGGGATATCGCTCTGGCCACGGCTATCGATGCGGCGGCGGCGAACTTTAGAGTGGGGTAATTTCTGGAAATTATTCCACTCAAGCCGCCATTCAGGCGGCGGCCAAGGTGGCATAGCCACCGCCCGGCGAGGGACTAAAAAAAACAAATCATTGTGTTTCTATCAAAAAACATAATGATCTAGAGGAGGATAGGGGCATGGACATGCAAACGCCGTCGCGTCACGGCATTGTCGGCGGCTATGTGCCGGAGCGCGCCGACTGGCTCATCCCGCAGAACTGGGACGCCTACACCGCCGAACAGCATGGCGTGTGGCGCGTTCTGTTCGAGCGTCAGATGGAATTGATCAAGGGGCGGGCCTGCGCCGCCTATATGGACGGTCTGTCGCAGCTACCGATCACCGCCGATGCCATTCCCGACTTCGATGAACTGAGCGAGGTCCTGCAGCGCCGCACCGGCTGGACGGTGGTGGCGGTGCCGGGCATGGTGCCCAATGAGGTCTTTTTCGACCATCTGGCCAACCGTCGCTTCCCGGCGGGGCAGTTTATCCGCGACGCGCGTGAACTGGACTATCTGGTCGAACCCGATGTCTTTCATGACCTGTTCGGTCACGTTCCGATGATGATGAATCCGGTCATGGCGGACTTCATGCAGGCCTATGGCGAGGGCGGTTTACGCGCCGAAAAGCTGGGGGTGCTCGACCGGCTGGCGCGGCTCTACTGGTATACGGTGGAATTCGGTCTGGTCGAAGAGGCGGATGGCGTGCGCATCTTCGGGGCCGGGATATTGTCGTCCTTTACCGAGACGCGGTTCGCACTGGAAAGCCCGTCGCCCAACCGTATCGGCTTCGACCTGAAGCGTGTCATGCGCACCGTCTATCGTATCGACGATTTTCAGGAGGGCTATTTTGTCCTGCCGTCGATCGATGCGCTGCTGGAGTTTGCGCGCACCGATTTCGGGCCGGTCTATGAGGCACTGGCCGGGCAAGCCGACCTGTCGCCCGGTCAGATCGAGCCGGGTGAGCGGGTATTTCACCGGGGAACGGGTGAATATCACGCATAACTTCCTCGCTTGCGGGCCTTTGGGCGAAGCGGGGAGGGGGAGAGGGACAAGCCGCCGCTTATATGCCCCTCTCGCTACGCTCAAATGCCGCCTCCCACGTACGCTGCGCTACAGGGGAGGCGTAACGCGTTTACTTCCGTTTTGCCGCCGAAGTATCGCGCACGCCCTTGAACTCGGAGGTATCGCGCCATTGCGGCCAGTCGCGCGAATTGGCCAGTTTCAGGCCTATGCGGTAGTAGAGGGTTACGTCTTCGGCCATGCCGGCAAAGTTGAGGTCCGGCGACCATTCGTCGTCGGCCTGATGGTAGCGCCTGGCGCGGTAATCGGCGTCCTTGGCCAGACCGGCCTCAAGGCCGCCCGTGCGCAGGTCCTTGCCGCCCTTGGAATAGAGCATCGGCACGCCGCGCTTGGCCAGAGGGAAGTGGTCGGAGCGGTAGAAGTAACCGGCCTCCGGCTTTTCGTCTGGGGAAATGACGCGGTTCTGTGCCTTGACGAAGAGGGCGAGGTCGTCTTCCAGCGAGGACTGACCACTGCCCATGACTTCGATGTTTTTCGCCGGGCCGCTGACGTTCATGGCGTCGATATTGATCCCGGCGACGGTGGTTTCCAGCGGATAGACCGGATTGGTGGCGTAATATTCTGACCCCAGCAGACCGCTTTCTTCGGCGGTGAAGGCGACCATGACCACGCTGCGGTCGGGCTTTGGTCCCTTGCCGAAAGCGCGGGCCAGTTCCAGCAGGGCGGCGACGCCGGTGGCGTTGTCCACCGCGCCGTTGAAGATGGCATCACCGTTGGCGTCGGGGGCCCCGATGCCGATATGGTCCCAGTGCGCGCCATAGACGACGGTTTCGTCGGGGTGGGTCTTGCCGGGCAGGCGCGCGACGATGTTGTGGGTGGTGATTTCGGACGCCGTGACGTGATAGGCGCTGCTCAGGGTCGCCTTAAGCGCGACGGGTTTGAAGTCCTTTGAACGCGCGGCGGTTTTCAGCGCGTCGAGGTCAAGACCGGAATCGGCGAACAGCTTTTGCGCCGTGTCCGCCGACAGCCAGCCTTCCAGTGCGGTGAAGGTTTTCGACGGATCGGCACGGACGATATCGAACTGCGGGCCGCTCCACGAATTCTTGACCGTGGTCCAGCCATAGGAGGCCGCTGCCGTGTCGTGTACGATCAGGATGCCCGCCGCGCCTCTGCGCGCCGCCTCTTCGTACTTGTAGGTCCAGCGCCCGTAATAGGTCATAGCCTTACCGCCGAAGGTGGCGGTTTCGGGGGCATAGAAGTCCGGGTCGTTGATCAGGACGACGATGATCTTGCCCTTCACGTCGACGCCCTTGAAATCGTCCCAGCCGCGTTCCGGCGCGCTGACGCCGTAACCGGCGAAGACCAGCGGCACGTCCTTGAGGCTGACATCGCCCAGTGCGCCACGCGTCGAGACGACCACATCGGTGCCGGGGGTGAGCGTCGTGGTCTTACCGGCGGCACTCAGCGAAACGCTGGCGTCCTGAACCTTGAACTGCCGCAACTGAACGGCCTGCGTCCACTTGCCGTCAGGGCCACCCGGCGCGAACCCGGCCTCGGCAAAGCCTTTCGACACATAGTCGATGACCATGGCTTCGGCGGGGGTGTTGATGCCCCGGCCTTCGAAACGGTCGTCGGCCAGCGCCTTCACATCGGCGGACAAACGCTCGGCGGAAATGACCGGAGGCTTGGCGGCGGCGGCCAGCGGCAGGGCAAGGGCCGGAACGGACAGGCAAAGCGCCACAAGGCTGGCGGTAATCGGGCGGAAAGACATGCGGGGGAGCCTCCGGTGAAATGCAGGCCACGAAGCTAGATCGACTGGTTTCCCTGTCAACCTTTTTGGCCGTATTTTATGGGATCAGGCCGAAGGAACCGTAGGACGGATATCGGCCAGAAGCTGTTTCAGCGTGTCGAAATTCACCGGCTTGGTCAGGTGGTGATCGAATCCGGCGTCGAAGGCCGCCTGACGGTCGCTGTCCTGCCCGAAGCCGGTCTGGGCGATGATCACGGCGTGCTTCAGTTCCGGGCGCAGGCGCAGTTCGCGGCAGACCTCGTAACCGTTCATGCCGGGCATCCCGATATCCAGCAAAATGGCGTCGGGGGTATCTTCGGCGGCGGCGTCGAGTGCGGCGGGGCCGTCATGGACGGTGCTGGTGCGGTGGCCGATCAGTTCCAGCATCCAGGCGGTCGTCTTGGCCGATTCCTGATTGTCGTCGACGACCAGAACCTGAAGCGGCTTCTGACTCTGGCCCGTTTCGGTCCCGGCGGTATGGTTTTCGTCGGCGGCGGCCAGAGGCAGGCGCAGTTCGAAGGTCGAGCCCTGATCCTGACCGGCGCTTTCGGCGTGCAGTGATCCGCCGTGCATGGCCACCAGACGCTGTGCCAGCGCCAGCCCGATGCCGAGGCCGCCCTGAGCGCGGTGCATGTTGCGGTCGATCTGGGTGAACAGCTCAAAGACGCGCGGCAGCATGTCGGGCGAGATGCCGAGGCCTGAATCGGTGACGCGCAATACAGCGTCACTGCCGTCGGTCCTGAGTTCAAGCGCGATGCGCCCGCCGTCCGGCGTATATTTGGCGGCGTTGTTGAGCAGGTTGGAAATCACCTGCGCCAGTCGGGTCAGGTCGCCATCGACCCAGACGGGCGTGGGGGGCAGGTCGAGTACGAAACTGTGGCCCGACTGTTCGATCAGGGGGTGGGCGGTTTCCACCGCTGCCTGAGCCGCCGCCTGCATGGTCAAACGTTCACGCTTCAGTTCGATCTTGCCCTGACTGACGCGCGATACGTCCAGCAGGTCGTCGATCAGCCGCACCAGATGGGTCATCTGACGGTCCATCATGTCGCGCACATTGGCGGCCATCGGTCCTTCGGGGGCCATGCGCAAAATCTGAAGGCCGTTACGGATCGGGGCCAGCGGATTGCGCAGTTCGTGGGCTAGGGTGGCAAGGAAGATGTCCTTGCGGTGGTCGGCCTCGATCAGCGCATCGGCGGCACGGCGGCTTTCGTCGAGCAGGCGCTGGTTTTCCTCGTCGCGGGCCTGAAGCGCGTCGCGCTGCGTCGCCAACTGACGGCGCTGAACGTAAAGTTCGACGAAGATTTCCACTTTTGAGCGCAGGATATCGCCTTCGATGGGCTTTTGCAGAAAGTCGACCGCGCCGGCCTCATAGCCGCGGAAGCGCCGCGTGATATCGGCGGACCCGGCGGTAAGGAAGATGATCGGGATGCGGCGCGTGCGCTCTGATCCGCGCAGCACCTCGGCCAGTTCGAAACCGTCCATTTCCGGCATCTGAACGTCGAGCAGGGCCAGAGCGACGTCCTGTTTGAGCAGAACCTCGAGCGCTTCTACACCTGATCGGGCCTTGATCAGGTTCAGGCCGTCGCGGCGCAGCAGGGCTTCGAGCGCCAGCAGGTTTTCTTCGAGGTCATCGACCAGCAGGATATGGGGCGTGTCGGTCATGCCGCGGCCTCCAGAAGGTGATCGGCGATCTCACGTAACGGCAGAAGGGTGGCCTCCGGGCACAGGTCGGCGGCGGATTGCGGCATGGCGCGGGCATAGGCGGTGTCGGGTGACTGGATGATCGCCTGACCGCCCAGATCGAGCACGCGCCTGAGGCCCGATGCGCCGTCTTCATTGGCACCGGTCAGGATAATGCCGGTCAGGGCCGGGCCATAGGCGTCCGCTGCCGTTTCGAACAGCACGTCGATCGACGGGCGCGAAAACCATACCGGCGCTTCGCTGGACAAGGACAGGGTGTGATCGGCTTCGACCAGCAGATGATAATCGGGAGGCGCGAAATAGATGGTGCCGGGTTCGATGGCGATCTTGTCCTCGGCTTCGACCACGCGCATCTGGCAGCGGTCGGCGAACAGCCCGGCCAGTATGCTGTTCTTGTGCGCAGGCAGGTGGATGACCACCAGAACCGGCGGGAAGTCGCGCGGCAGGCGCGGCAGCACGGCCGACAGGGCGTCTACGCCGCCCGCCGACGCGCCGATCACCAGAATCTTGCCCCCGTCGGTGCTCATGCGTCGTCCCGCTTCTGATACAGGCGTTCATCACGGTCGAATTCGGCAAACCCGTCGGCATGGCTGCTGAACCGCAGGGTTTCGCGCGCACCCAGCCCCAGAAAGCCTTTACGCGACAGGGATTCCCGGAACAGGCCGATGGCGCGGTTTTGCAGGTCGCGGTTGAAATAGATCAGCACATTGCGACAGGAAACGAACTGCGTCTCGGCAAAGACCGCGTCGGTGACCAGCGAATGGTCGGAAAAGACCACGCGTTTGCGCAGGCTCTTGTCAAAGGTGGCCGCACCGTAGGCGGCGGTGTAGTAGTCCGACAGGGACGACTTTCCGCCCGACAGGCGATGGTTCTCGGTAAACAGGCGCATGCGCTCGAGGTTGTAGACACCGGCCTCGGCCTTGCGCAGCGACTCCTGATTGATGTCGGTGGCGTAGAAGAGGGTGCGTTCCTCAAGCCCTTCCTCGCGGAAAAGTATGGCGAAGGAATAGAGTTCCTCACCCGTCGAACAGCCGGCGATCCACACCTTCAGCGACGGATAGGTCCTCAGGTGCGGGACGACTTTCTCGCGGATGGTGCGGAAATAGGCCGGGTCGCGGAAAAGTTCCGACACCTGAACCGTGAGATAGCTCATCAACTCACCCAGCATGCGTTCATCGTGCAGGACCTTGTCCTGAAGCATGGACAGGCTGCTGCATCCGAAAAAATCACGCGCTTGCAGAAGGCGTCGTTTGATCGAGGCCATGGCGTAACCACGGAAATCGTAATGGTATTTCAGATAGATCGCCTCAAGCAGGAGGCGGATCTCTATGTCCTCGGTCTTACTTTGCACAACACGCCACGCGTATAAATCCGGAGTCAATCTAGAGGGAGCGGGTATAAAAATAAAATCAGGAAGTGCGCCGCCGTGGCAGCGCGCTACCGTCAGATACATGTCCCTCCGGTTGACAGGGTTTTATCTGGGAACCCACACGCGCACAAGAGACACGAGCTTTTCCACATCGAGCGGCTTGGCCATATAGTCGTTGGCCCCCGCGTCGAGGCAGCGTTGCTGATCGTCTTTCATCGCCTTGGCCGTGAGCATGATGATCGGCAGCTTCTTCCATTCGGGATGCTTGCGGATTTCACGCGTCGCCGTCAGGCCGTCCATTTCCGGCATCATGACGTCCATGAGCACCAGATCGACGGCGGTATCGGGCGAGGCCTGCGAGACGTTGAGCGCGTCCAGCGCTTCGCGACCGTTGCGGGCGATCTGAACGATGGCGCCCAAAGGCTCGAAGATGTTGGTGACGGCGTAGATGTTGCGCACATCGTCTTCGACCACCAGCAGGCGGCGGCCTTCGAGCATGTTGTCGCGGCCCTTGGCCTTGCTGAGCATGGTTTGCTGCTCGGGGGTCATTTCCGACACCATCTGGTGCAGGAAGAGGGTGACTTCGTCGAGCAGGCGCTCGGGCGATTTTGCCCCCTTGATGATGATGGACTTCGAATAGCGACGCAGGCGCTGCTCATCGACCGGCGAGATGTCGCGGCCCGTATAGACGATGACCGGCGGGAAGGCGTAGTCCTGCTCGCTCGACAGGGTTTCGAGCAGCGAATAGCCGGTGGCGTCGGGCAGGTTCAGGTCGAGCACCATACAGTCATAGGTCTGCTGCTTGAGTTCGGTCAGGCATTCCGCTGCGGTGCCGACGGCGACGGTTTCGACGTCCTGCGTCTTGAGCAGGGCCATGACCGAATCGCGCTGCACGGCGTCGTCCTCGACGATCAGGACGCGGCGCATGCGCTTTTCCAGCCGGGTTTCGAGCTGGGTGAAGGCGTCGACCAGCTTTTCACGCTGCACGGGTTTGAGCATATAGCCTGCGGCTCCCATGGCCAGCGCCGTATGCATATAGTCGTTGCCGGACACGACGTGGACGGGGATGTGGCGGGTACGCGGGTCGCGCTTGAGGCGATCGAGGACCGACAGGCCGGAATGGTCGGGCAGGCCGACATCGAGCACGACGGCGGCGGGGTTGTACTGACGCACCATGACCATGGCGTCTTCGGCATTGTCGGCGATCAGGCACTGGAAACCCAGATCCTGCGCCAGTTCGTAAAGGATGGTGGCGAAGGCCGGGTCGTCTTCGACCGCCAGCAGCACCCGCTTATCGGCGGACAGGCGGTCGCGGTCGTCATTAACACGCGGGCGGCGGGGGACGTGGATGGGCGCACTATCGTCCGCAGCGCTTTCTGGCCCAGCGCTTTCTGTCAGAGTGTCGATGACCGGGGCGTCGGCGGCGGGCAGCATCGGCAGGGTGCGTGACGCCACCTGAGCCGGATCATAGACCATCGGCAGGATCAGGGTGAAGGTCGAGCCCTTGCCCGGCGTGCTCTTCAGTTCGATGTGACCGCCCAGAAGGCGCGACAGTTCGCGTGAGATGGACAGGCCAAGGCCTGTGCCGCCGTACTTGCGCGAAATGGTCGAATCCGCCTGACGGAAGGCTTCGAAAATGCTGCGCTGCTGTTCGGCCGAAATGCCGATGCCGGTGTCGGTGACGGCAAAGCGCACCTTGCCGTTGTGTTCGTCCATATGGAGGGTGACGCTGCCCTTTTCGGTGAATTTCAGCGCGTTGGACAGGAGGTTCTTCAGGACCTGCTCCAGGCGCTGACGGTCGGAATCGAAGCGGTCCGGCAGGTTGTCCGCCATGGTCACCTTGAATTCCAGCGACCGTTCTTTGGCCATAGGGTCGAATATGCGGCCCAGATCGGTGCTCAGGCGGCGGAAGGAGACGGGCTCGGCGCTGATCTCCATATGGCCGGCCTCGATCTTCGACAGGTCCAGAATGTCGTTGATGAGAGCCAGAAGGTCGTTGCCCGATGACTGGATGGTGCGGGCGAACTTGACCTGTTCATCGCTCAGATTGCCGTCACGGTTGTCCGCCAGCAACTTGGCGAGGATCAGCGACGAATTGAGCGGCGTGCGCAGTTCGTGGCTCATATTGGCGAGGAAGTCGGACTTATAGCGACTGGCCTGCTCAAGCTCGTGCGCCTTGGCACGGATGTCCTTTTCGCTGCGGTCGAGGTCGTCTTTCTGAAGCTCGAGCATACGCGTTTGCTCGGACAACTGGATGTTGGTCTGCTCCAGTTCGGCCTGCTGCTGCTCAAGGCGCAGATGCGATTCCTTGAGCGCGCGGCTCTGTTCCTCAAGCTCCTCGTTATTGACGCGCAGTTCTTCGGACTGGCTCTGAAGCTCTTCGGATTGCCGCTGGGTTTCCTCGAGCAGGTTTTGCAGATGGATGCGGTAGTTGGCCGAACGCACGGCGATGCTGACGCCTTCGGAAATGCGCTGCATCAGATCGAGGGTGGAGGAATCGACAGGCTTGAGGAAGCCGAGTTCGATGACGGCTTCGGCCTGATTTTCGAAGGTGGCCGGGGCGACGATCAGGTGGCGCGGGGCCCATTCACCCAGCGCGGCGCCGACGCGGACCTGCGGATCGGGCAGATCGCTCAGCACCACCAGCTTGCCATCCGCCGCCGCCTGTCCGATCAGTCCCTCGTTCAGATGAACGCTGGACGGGACACCGGAATCCGCCGGAACGCCGAAGGTGGCGGCCTGTTTGACCACATCGCCGTCACGGACGAAGAAGGCCCCGGCGTGGGCACCGGTATATTCGCAGAGGAAGGACAGAAGATTACGCCCCAGTTCCTCGTGCGACTGCTCGCCCGCCATGGCCAGCCCCAGCCCGACCTCGCCGGACTGAAGCCAGACCTGAAGGTGCTGGGTCTGGCTGGCGCGACGGATGATGGCGGCGATGATCAGGGTGACCAGAACCCCCAGTATGGCGGTGACGATGCTGGTGATCTGGGCAGCGCGAAAGGCTTCGAGGCGTTGTTTGACGCGCTCTTCACGTCGTGCGGTTTCGATGGTCTGAAGCTCGCGAACCTCGGCACGGATGGTGTCCATGTGGTTCTTGCCGAGGTGTCTGGCCACCTCAATCGCAGCCGCCTGCAGCCCCTGGGTGCGGCGGACGTCTAAGGTACGCTTAAGCTCGGCCAGTTTCATGTCGATGCGCTGGTTCACCGTGGTGACGTGGATGCGCATTTCCGGGAATTCGCGTTCGATCTCGCTGAGCACCTTACGGCGCTCGCTGATCAGCATGGTGGCGTTCTCATACGGAATGAGATAGGTGTCGTCACCGGTAATAATATACCCTCTCTGGCCCGTTTCGGCATCTTTTAACGACGACATGAGCTCAGTCAGGCCGTTGATGACCTCATGCGAATGACTGACCTGATCGCCCGCCTGACGCAGGGTGCTGATATTGCTGTAGGTGATGAACCCCGCCCCGACGAAGAAGGCGGCAACGAACACCAGCGCGGCCAGAATGCCATAATCGCCTTTGGTGGTCTTGCCCCGCGCGGAACGAAACAGGTTGGTAAAGCCGTTGCTCAGGCCTTTGTCGGACATGGAGGTTTTTTCTCGTTATGATTCTGGGTCGTCTGAGGTGTGCGCCGTTGCTCAGGTCCTGTTCCTAGGCCATAAGGTCTACGGCCGCGGCGTTGAGTATATTTTCAAGCGTGCTGACATCCACTGGCTTGGTCAGGTGGTGGGCGAAGCCCGCGTCTGCGGAACGGGCGCGGTGTTCCGGCTCATCCCAGCCCGTCTGGGCCAGAAAGACGGTGCGGGCGTGCACCGGGCGCGTACGCATGAGGCGGCACAGGTCGTAACCGCTCATGCCGGGCAGGCCGATATCCATAATGACCACATGCGGCAGAAAGGCTTCGCCTTCGGCCAGAGCGGCCTGTGGCGTCAGGCTGATGCGATATTCGTGGCCCAGCATTTCGACAATCCAGCCCGTGGTCTGCGCCAGAGCTTCATTGTCTTCGATAATCAGAACTTTCATACGCGGCTCCGATAAAGCATGTCCCCACTTGGCGGCGGTTTTATAAGCTACGCTGCCTGCCTCGGGCGCAAAGTTAGAACCTTTTTCAGGATCAGGCAACACTATCGGCACCGTTTGGTGCGTCCGTTTGACGTTTTTCTTTGATTGCGGGATCGGTAAGTTTCATTTTTATGGCTTATTTATTTTTTTAATCATTTTGTATTCTCAAATAAATTAAGCAACAATTTTATTTGTTTTCATTTTTATGATGAAAATATGTTTTGTATTTTTGAAACGCGAAGTATTTTATTTTGAGTTATCTATAGATGTGGCTGGATGTGTGGTGCTGTACTTGCGGTTGTGGCGCGCCGGGCGAAGCCGGAGACTCCTCCTGTTCTTGATATTTTCGGCGTCATGCCATAGATGCAGGCGCTTGTTCGTAACCGGGAAAATGCCATGAACGCGCTCGCTGAGGTCAATTCGTCACGTCTGTCGGAGGTCAACGCCTTTGTTGCGCGTTATCGCCGCGAACGTGCGGCCTCGCGCTTTGTGGCGTTCGACGCCTATCCCCTGCCGCAACTGGAAAAGCGTATCACCGACGCCTTGTCGGCGAAGTGGGGGCAGGGCGTGCTGGAGATCAAGTTCGACCTTATCGATCGCGCCAAGATGGGCGGTGATGTCGCCCTGCGCTTCCCGCAACTGCTGAAGGACGGCGGGCCGAAGGGCTTTATGGCCAATCACCTGCCGTGGATCGTCGAAATCCTCAATGGACCCGACTTTGCGCCCGCTATTGCGAAGCTTGAAACCAAGGGCATGTATATCAACCTGACCCTGTCGGACGGCTGGATGCTGGGCGGGGCGCAGGCGGTCACGCAGATCGGTGCGCAGTTCGGCGATTCGGACGCTCTGCGGGGCCGGTCGGCGGTGGTCGACTATTCTTCGCCGAATGTCGCCAAGACGCTGCATGCCGGCCACATCCGCTCGACCATCGTCGGTCACGTCCTGTCGAACCTGTGGGAGCATTCGGGCGCGGATACGTTCCGGGTCAATCACATCAATGATTTCGGCGGCTTCGGCTTCATGCTCGAAGGCTATCGCCGCTTCGGTGCGGTGTTCCCGGCAGATTTCGGCGATAACGACAAACTGCTGGAAATCTACAAGATCCGCCGGTCGGTAGAACGCATCCTCGAAGGCAATAAGCCCGCTGCGGAATGGGACGCCGAAGACGCCGCCATTGCCGGACGCTATTTCCCGGAAGCAGCGGATATCGATGCGCTGAAGGCGGCCTTTGCGGCCTATGTTGCGGCTTCGGACGCCCGTTTCCGCGCGCTGGAGCAGGGCGACGGCGAAGAGGTCGCTCTGTGGATCGACATGGTGAAGTGGAGCCTTCAGTCGTTCGAAGGGTTCTACGACGCCCTGAACATCCATTTCGACCTCGTTCTGGGCGAAAGCTTCTACTATCAGGCGGGCGATGCCACGGTCGAGGCGGCGCTGGAGTCGGGCAAGGCGGTGGTCTTTACCGAAGCCGATGCCGAGGCCGCAGCGGCCATCGAAGAGGCGCGCTTTGCGGCGGGCGATATCGGCGAAATCGAGCGCGATACCCTGATCCGCTCGATCCGCAAGGATATCGGTGCGGCGGTGGTTCTGCTCGATAATAATGAGCGTTTCGTGGTGCGCCGTGCCGACGGTCAGAGCATCTATTCGACCCGCGACATGGGTGCGATCAAACTGCGTTCGGAGATGTTCGATCCGACCGACACCTTCTATTGCGTCGGTCAGGAGCAGCAGATCCACTTCAACCGCCTGTTCCGTTCGGCCTATGCGACGGGCATCGCCGATCCGCAGAAGATGGCGTTCCAGCACGTCTATTTCGGCTTCTATGTCGACGCGAAGACGGGCAAGAAGCTGTCGTCGCGTCAGTCGGTGTCGAACGTCATCGGCCTTTTGTCGGCCGCGCAGGTCTATTTCCGCAACCGCCTGTCCGACCGCGTGGAGTCGGATGAGGCCGAGCTTGCGCGCGCCTCGCAGGAACTGGCCATCGGTTCGATCGTGTTCAACGATCTTAAGCAGGACCTGAAAGGCGCGGTGGAAATCGACGCATCGGACATGGACGCCACCATTGCCGGGTTCGAGCGTTCGGGCGGGGCCTATGTGGTCTATGCCGCCTGTCGCGCGCGCAGCATCCTGCGCAAAAACGGCGGTGGGGCGGTTGATCTGAGCGGTGTTGCCTATGAGATGGACGCTCAGGAAGCCGACCTGCTCCTGAAGGTGCAGCAGATCCCGCAAAAGGTTGTCGCGGCGGCGCGTCAGGCGAATCCGTCGGTGCTGGTGCGTCACCTGATGGAGGTGGCCAGCGTCTATAATTCCTACTACACGCGCGTGCCGGTCATCACGGACGGTGTCGCCAATCCGGCGCGTCTGGCCATCACCCAGGCGGTGCAGGTGGCCCTGACGCGTGCCCTGGCCATCTGTCATATCGAGTGTCCGGAAGCGATCTAGAGCGCTTCCCGATAAAGTGGGCACCACTTTTCGGAAAAGAAGCGCGTTAAAGCCAATATTTAGAGCACCGATCTGGTTCATCTAGATCGGTGCTTTAAACCGTCGCCGGACAGCGTCCTTTGAGCGGGCAGTCGGCGCAGGCCGGCTGCGTCGCATGGCAGAAGGCGTGCCCCAAACGCTTGAGCAACCAGTGCAGTTCCGACAGGTCGGCACCGTCCCAGTTATCTGCGGCGGTCATGATCAGGTCATAGGCATTGTCCGCCGTCGCTTTGGCACCAATGACACCCAGCCGCCTCAGGCACCGCAGGACGTGCGTATCGAGCACCATGGCTGCCTGATCCAGACCGCTGAAATTCATAACGGCGGAAGCCGTTCGCGGCCCGATCCCCGGCAGAGATTGCAGCCAGCCGCGCACGGCCTCGACCGGCAGGCTCTGTAACGACGTCAGATCGAAATCCGGAAAACGGACGGCAATATGTTTCAGCGTGAGAACCAGATGCCGGGCCTTGTCGGAAGCGAAGGTAACCGGGGCGATAAGCTCTGCGATTTCCTGTTCCGTCGCGGTTGCCAGTTGCGACCATGTGGGCCAATGGGCGCGCACATCGGCATGAACCTTACGCGATACCTCGTCCTTCGTGCGCGCCGACAGGACGGATCGCAACAGCGCATCCATAGGATCATAGAGGGTAGGGCGCGTCTGAGGCCCCGGACCGAAAACGTTTTCCAGCCGGGCGCGGATGTCGATCAGATCGTCTTCGAGGCCGAAATCGAACAGGGAGTGCATGTTGCCACTTTGGAACAAAATGGCAACATGCACAATCCGAAAAGCGGAAAGACTCTAGTCGGTCAGCCAGAAGGCCATGTGATCAAAATCGAGGACGTAACCGCGCCCCTGTTTGAGAACATCCTGACCGATGGCTCCGTGGCGGTCAGGTCGTGTCTTCGACAGGATACGCAGGTCGCTGAGGGAGACGCTACGTCCGCCGACATGCAGGACGAGTTGCGGCAGGTTCAGAGCCTCCTCATCGGTTTTCGTGCCTCCGGCACCGCCAAGGCTGGTGGTCTTCTTCACGGCTTTCGAAGTAAGCGCGGGGTAATCGGTGGTGAGGTTACGGTAAAGTACCGTATCGCGCGCGCCTGTATCGATGAACAGACGCAACGGTGTCGACGTTTCGCCTGCCTGTGCCAGTACAAGGGGTTCGACGCCGGACAGCAGCAGATCGGAATGGTCAGTCGGCGGGGAGGTGTCGACCGGGCCATAGCTCAGGCTTTCATCCGCTGCGGCGTCACGGTGGAACTCAAGACGACCCAGTTTGAGAAACACGGGCAGGCCGATAATGGCTTCGATCGTGTAGACGCCATTGGCGAAACTCAGGGCACTGTCAGGCAGGACGATGAACACCACGTGGCTCAGTTCGGCGTCACCGAAACGCAGGCGTGGCGCATAGGCGAAGCGCGTGGCTACAGCATCGCGCGTTACGCTGCCGACTGTGGCTGTGGTGTCGAGAAAGATCAGCCCCAGCTTTTTGGCTGTTGTTTCGGTAATGGTGGAAAAGGCTGCACCGGTATCGACCACGGCACTTTGCGTCTTATCGCCGGTCTGGATATCGACGCGGGCCAGCCCCGCCATGTCGCGTTTGACGGGCAGTCGGCCAGAGGCCGTCTTGGTGAGGTGCATAGGTGGCAGAGCTGCGAGGGCGGTGACAAAACCAAGAGTTTGCTGCGTGGCGGCTGTCGGTGGCGTTTTCGTCAGGCCAATGGAGGAGGTAATTGCATTCTGGGCATCGCGGAAACGCCCCTGACGCAGATAAAGGGCGGCCAGTTCGCTCCAGGCCAGCGCCTTGTCCTCGTCGGTGCTTTTTGAACGGGTGACGGCGATGAGGGCTGTCTCAGCCTCGGCATCGCGGTGACGCAGGGCCAGCGCCACGCCATGCGCCAGTGGTTTTCCGGCGGCGGGAGTCCAAGTCTCGAGCGCGGCTATATCACGCGTTTCAGCTGCCTGAGCAAGGGTTTGCGGTGTGGCGGCGATGGATGGGGCAGCCGTCAGAACGCCCAGGCATAACAGGGCGAGGCGAGCGGTAAGACGCGGAGGCATGGAGATGGTATCCTTTCTGGATCAGGGCTTGGGGATGGAGGTAAGGCCGGTAAGCTGACGCAGGCCGGGTGGCGTCGCGCTCAGCAGGCCGAAATCACGCAAAGGGTCGCCGCCGCGGGTGAGCGCGGCGGAAAGACGCATTTCGGAAGCGAGGCCAGAGTGGTGCAGGCAGGCGAGGTAGGGCGAGTCGCTCCAGAAACCCCGTGATAGCGAGGCATCATCCGGTGCGATCAGGGCCAGCAGCACTTCGCGGGCATCGGCGATCAGGGTCATCTGGCGTCCGGGCCAGCGTTCGGTAACAAAGCCGGCACCCGGGGCCACGACCTGAATGAATGGTGCATCTCCGGTCTCAGGAGGGGCGTCACCGTAGGTGATGCCGCCGACGCGCACGCCGCGCGCCTGCGCCCGGATCAGGTATTCGCGCAGTTCGGCCAGTGGCTGGGGGAACAGATCGAAGAGGACGATTTCTTTGGCACCCTCGATCAGGGCGCGGGCGCGTTCCAGTGCCTGAGGCAGGGATTTGAGCTGATAAAGCCGTTCTTCGGGCGTCGGGGTGTAAAGGGCGCTCAGACCGCTTTCGGCGGCTTCGGCCTGTTGGGTGAAAGTTCTGCGCAAGGCCGCGAACAGTTCGGCGGGCGGGACGGCGCGATAATTGCGCGGCTCGGCTTCGTCGGCCAGAACTGCGCCTTTGCGCGTAAGGCTTTCCAGGGCCTGATAGGTGTTGGCAGCGGCTTTTCCGACTGCGCGCGACAGGCGATAACCGGTGAGTGGTGATTGCTTCAGCAACTCGCCATAGAGCCGGGATTCGAGGTCGGTAAAACCGAAAGGCGTTAGCCATTGTGTAGCAGAGTTCATATTAGTAGTAATTACTACTAATAAATTTCATTCAAGTGAAATTCCTGTCATGTGGGGACGGACAGAGCGTGGACGGCCATAAAAAACGCCGCCTTCCCGGCGCGGAAGGCGGCGTCTTCAAGGGGTTAGAGATTGTTTTGAAAGTCTTCGGGTCGCCTTCGCGGGTCTTTATTTCCGCCCGCTATGTTGGAAACTTGCCCCGATATTGATATCGGGCCTGCGTTTCCGCCGTGCGGAGCGAAAAAAATCCCTCGCGGATGCTCAACCGCTGACTTCCCAAACAATCTCTTAGTCGTCTGACCGGGATCAGGCGGCTTAAGATCAGGCCTGTTATCAGGCGGCGATCACGTCCGCTGGCGCTGTCACACGGATCAGATGGTCGAAGGCCGAGAGAGCGGCTTTGGAGCCTTCGCCCATGGCGATAATGATCTGCTTATACGGCACGGTTGTGGCGTCGCCTGCCGCAAAAACGCCGGGAAGCGAGGTTTCGCCACGGGCATTGACCTCGATTTCGCCGCGCGGAGACAGGGCGATGGTCCCTTTCAGCCATTCGGTATTCGGGATCAGACCGATCTGCACGAAGATGCCTTCCAGCTCGATCGTGTGATCGGTGTCGTGGATGCGGTCCTTATAGCTAAGGCCGGTCACCTTAGCGCCGTCGCCGTGGACTTCGGTGGTCTGCGCATTGGTGATGACGCGGACATTGGGCAGGCTGTAGAGCTTGCGTTGCAGGACCGCGTCGGCGCGCAGTTCCGGGGCGAACTCCAGAAGGGTCACTTCGGCGACGATACCGGCCAGATCGATGGCCGCTTCGACGCCCGAATTGCCGCCGCCGATGACCGAGACGCGCTTGCCCTTGAACAGCGGGCCGTCGCAGTGCGGGCAGTAGGCCACGCCC
>JASGGL010000030.1:0-20832 GCA_047605065.1 Asticcacaulis sp. | reverse complement strand
TGCAAACCCCGCGCGGTCAGGTCTTCTGGGTCGCCGGCCTCGAACTGGCCACCGGCAAGCGCGTGTGGAAGCGCATGGAGCAGAACGACTGGGGCGTGCACTTCAACATCGCGCCGGACGGCGTAACCTTCGCCAGCGATGGCGGCGACGCCGACATGGTCGCCCACGCCCCGGACGGCAAATGGATTTCGCTGCTCGAAGGCGAAACCATCGTCGATGCCGACCTCGACGGTTATGATGACGGCCTGATCACCATCGAAAAGTTCAAGGCGACGCGGCTGGCCGATATGGGGGCGCACGATTACCGCCTCGAACCCAATCTGCGCTTTACGCCGGACGGCAAATGGCTGGTCTTCGTGTCGAACATGCACGGCGCGAACCACGTCTACGCCGTCGACGCTACCTCGAAAAAGGGCTGAGGCCGGTGTTTCATAAAACCTATTACGCCACCCACCCCGATCAGCTGGCGTCCGCCGATACGCAGGACCTGCGCGACCGCTACCTGATCGGCGAGCTGTTCGCTGCGGACGAGGTACGGTTGAACTACCTGCATCAGGAGCGCCTCGTCATCGGCGGGGCCACGCCGGTGCATAAGGTTATCGCCCTGCCCACCGTCAGCGAACCGCCCTCCGTCGCCGGGACATCATTTCTGGCCGGGCGCGAAATGGGCGTGGTCAATGTCGGCGAAGGCCCCGGCGCGGTGCGCGTCGATGATGAGCTCTATCCCCTGTCGCCGCTGGATTCCCTCTATGTCGGCGCCGGCGCAAAGACCGTCACCTTCGAAAGCCACGATGCCGCGCAACCGGCACGCTTCTATCTGGCCTCGACTCTGGCGCATCGCGCCTTTCCGACGCAGCACATCCCCCTGTCAGGCAGTCACCCGCTGGAACGCGGCAGCCTGCATACCTCCAATGAGCGCGTCATCCATCAGCTGATCGTGCCACGCGTCTGCGCCTCGGCCCAGCTTCTGATGGGGCTGACCCTACTCAAACCGGGCAGTGTATGGAACACCATGCCGCCGCACCTGCACGACCGCCGCTCGGAAGCCTATTTCTACTTCCGCATGGGCCCTCAGGACCGCATCTTCCATTTCATGGGCCGACCCGACCATACGCGCCATATCGTCGCCGCCAACGAAGAGGCAGTGATCTGCCCACCGTGGTCGATCCACTGCGGCGCAGGCACATCCAGCTACGCCTTCATCTGGGCCATGGGCGGGGAAAATCTCGACTATGGCGATTTCAGCGAACTGGACCTGTGCCAGCTCGCCTGAATCCGCTTACTCAACCCGCTTACTGGACCTCGGCCGCTTCTTCCGGCTTGTCCTTTTCGACCACGAAACGCACCTTGACGCGACACCCGCTCAGGCCCGGTCCGGGTTTCAGCGTCGATTGCATCAGCATGCGCTGGGCGGCACTGGCGAATTGCGGCAGGGGATGCGCCCAGCTCGACTTCACCCGCACCTGACCCCAAGGCGCGACATCGTAGGTCAGCACCGCCACGCCTTCGATATTCAGGCGATTGGCCACGGTGGGGTAAAGCTCCGGGCGATAGTTGAACTGCACCATGGCCTTCCGCGTCTCTTCGGGGCAGGTCTTGCTGTCCGACTCATCGTCGATCGCATCGGCGTTCAGCGCCTTGAGCACCGGCCACAGGGCGCGATCATCGGCCGGCAGCACGTCCGCCGGAATCACATAACTGGTCGGGCAGTTGCTTGCGGCTTCGCCGTCAAAATACACCGCCTCGCTCAGGGCTTTGGTAACCGCCACGGTGTTTTCCGGCGACATGTCCGAACGCAATATGCCTTTCGGACGGGTCTTGCCATTGGCCAGCACATCGTAGGTTTCGATGACCCACTGCGCCTGCCCCGGCTTGCGCGTCAGGCGGCGCGCATCGGGATAGGCCCGCGTCCTGATGCGCCGCTGTGCCGTCTTGCAGGCTTCGGAACGCAGATCGCTCTGGCTGATGCCCGCCGTATAGTTGCGCATCAGAAGCGCCTCATAGGTCAGGGGCATAAGCTTGTCCGGCGCATGGTCCGTGACGATGGTCCACGCCATCTTGCAACCTTTGAGCGTTTCGGGTTGAGTCCCCAGCGACCAGCCTGCCGCCCAGGCGGGTAAAAATTCGTTGGAAAACAGGCCGTAGGGCGCGGCTTCGGGGCGGATATTGGTCATCCGTCCATTAGGCAGGACATCGAAGCGCAGGCTATAGGTCTGAGGCCGCGCGCCCATATTGTCCTTGCCATCCGGGGTCTTATAGACGCGTATCAGGCCTGCCGGGAAGTTCAGCCCCGCCGGAAAGGCCAGATTGCCGTTATCGCAGCGGATGCCGCCCTCCGCCGGGGTCAGGCTATAGACGGTCGTCACCGGGATCGAAGGCGCAACCGCGATGGGCGGCGCGGCCATGTCGGGATTGAGCACCACATCGGCCGTGGCCGCCGTAGCGCTCGCGGCCATAAGCAGCGACAGAGTCAGTACCGATACGCGCGATGTCATGATGCCCCCTGTGATTTCAGGGACAAGCCATACGATACCGTCAGGGGGCGCGAAAGTGAATTTGCCGTGACATACCCTAAATGCGGGGGCCGTAAACGAGGGGCCTGAAAGACGGTTACGCCTTACCCCGCATAGCCGAGTTCGCGGCTGATCTGAGCGGTGACTTCCTTCACATAGCCCTTCAGCGTCTCAAGACGCGCATCATCCATGTACTGTGCCGCGCTCGAGATCGAGATCGCCGCCACAATCTTACCCGTCAGATCGCGGATCGGCGCCGAAACGCAGCGGATGCGGTCTTCGTTCTCGTCCATGTCCAGCGCATAGCCGCCCTCGCGGTACGCCTTCATCACGTCCAGCCAGCCCTTCAGGTCATAGCGATAGTTCGGAAACTCACGACCCTCGCGGTTATAGACCTCACGCAGCTTCTCTTCGTCCGCGTCCAGCAACAGCGCCTTGCCCAGACCCGTCGGGCGCAGATACTGACGCTCACCAATCACGCAGCGCACCTCGATCCGACGCGTCCCCGGAATCTTGTCAATATAGTGCACCTGATTGCCGTCCAGCACCCCGAGGTTCACCGTATCGCCCGTATCCGCCGCCAACCGCACCAGATGCTCATGCGCCACCCGCGTCAGCGTGATCTGCTGCGACGCCGCGTGACCCAGTTCCAGCAAACGCGTCCCCAGCGCATAGCCTTCCCGCTGGGTGAACGACAAAAATCCGTAATCCACCAGGGTCGACGCCAGACGATGCACCGTCGATTTATTCAGACCCAGTGACTTCGAGATCTTCGGAAGGCTGTTGTCGCCCTTCGCCACACGGCCCAGAACGTCAAGACCCCGCATCAGAGTCAGCGCCCCCGCTATCCCACGCTCTTTTTCCGTGCCATTTTCGGAAGCGTTTTCAGCCGCGTCGAAGACCGCATAGTGGTCATCATCCAGTCTCGCCATTCGAAACGCCTCCATCCTTCATTTTATAACGCAGACAATTCAATTGTCGTATCAAATATGCGGACGCCGGTCAAACATAATGAGACGACCTCTCGTGTCACGGGGTCAGGCCAGATCACGCAGGCTTTCGCCCTGCATATCGTCATAGTCGCGGTTCTCGCCCCCCATGGCCCAAATGAAGCCATAGGGGCGCGTCCCCGCCCCCATGTGCAGCGACCAGTAGGGACAGATGACGCCTTCGAGGTCGCGTACCACCAGTGCACGTAAGGAATCCGGCGCGCCGAAATGGTGAAACACGCAGTCATCCTCGCCCATGCCGAAATAGAAATAGACCTCGGAACGGCGGGCATGACGGTGCGGCGGCAGGGTGTTCCATACGCTGCCCGGTTCAAGCAGGGTCAGCCCCATCATCAGTTGCGCCGACTCGCAGGCCTCCGGCCCGATGAACCGGCGAATGGTACGGCGGCTGGCGCGTCCCTCATCCCCCGCCTGCCGGGCGGCAGCCTCCCCGAACGGCAGGAGGCGGTCGGGATAGGCCGCGTGCGCCGGGGTCGATGACAGGAAGAACCGCGCCTTAGCGTCCCCGGAAAAACGCACGGCGCGCGCTCCGCGCCCCAGATAGAGCGCGTCCTTTGGCCCCAGTTCATAGGGGCGTCCATCCACCTCGACGCGACCGGCCCCCGGCCCCAGATTGACGATGCCCGCCTCACGCCCTTCCAGCACATCCGGCAGGTCAAGCACCGAACCCGCAGGCGAAATGCCGCCCACGATCATGCGTTCGTGATGCACATAGGCCAGCCGCGCCTCGCCCGCCTGAAACAGGTCACCGATCAGAAAGGCCTCACGCAGGGCCTGCGTCGTCGCCCCATCGATCATGCCGGGGTGAGTGGTATCGAAGATGCGGTGAAACACGGACCGGGCCATCGTCAGGGTACCTTGCGCCCCCGCAGGTCGAGGACCTGTTCGCGCAGGCTCACCGTAATTTCACGCACGGGCTCTGCGGCCGAGCGCGCCAGTATCACCCGATAGGCACCGCCTTTGATGACCCAGCGCTTCGTCTGCGGCTCATAGGTCGCCAGAAGCCTTGGATCGATACGCAGCTCTACGCCGATCGCCTCCCCGGCCTTGAGCATCACCTTGTCGAAATTGCCCAGCCGCTTCGGCGCTTCCCAACCTCCATCGACCGGTGCGACATAGATCTGCGGCACGTCCTGCCCGTCGCGCGGGCCGGTATTGGTGACGCGAAAGCCCAGTTTCAGCCCGTCCGTGACATCGGCGACCAGATCGTCATAGGCAAAGCGTGTATAGCTGAGGCCGAACCCGAACGGGAACAACGGCCTGTGCCCCTTGAGGTCAAACCAGCGATAACCCACCGCGGCCCCTTCGATATCGTAATCGACCGTGGGCCTCAGCTCCTTGTTCTTCGGATCGCCATCGACGATCGGGCGCGGCAACTGCGCCTCAGAGGCCGGGAAGGTCACCGGCAGGCGTCCGGACGGATTGACCTCGCCGGTCAGGACGCGGGCAATGGCTTCGCCGCCGCGCGTGCCGGGATACCAGGCCTCAAGCACCGCACCGACCTTATCGAGCCAGGGCATCAGCACCGGTCCGCCGGTTTGCAGCACCACCACGGTCTTTTTCCCAGCCAAAGCCGCAATCAGTGCATCCTGATTTCCGGAAAGCGCGAGGCTTTCGACATCCTTCGATTCCCCGGTCCATTGAGTAGCGAAGACGATGACCGCATCGCTCCGGGCCGCCAGACGTCGCGCCGCCGCCACGTCCTTGCCATCGACATAGGTGATCTTCGCCCCGCTTAACGCCTGAAGCGCTTTTACCGGCGAAGACGGGTGCCAGACCATCGGCCCCGGAAACTCCTCCGGTCCCTCATTGGGCACCGGCATGGCGGGCGTGCCATAGACCTGAGACGAGCCGCCACCCGACAGCACCGCCACATCGGCATGACCGCCGACCACCAGAATCGTTTTCGCCGTGGTTTTTTGCGTGGTCGCGCATCCTGATCCGAAACGTGCGTCACACTTTCCGGGATGCGCTAATGCCAGCGGCAGGACACCATTGTTTTTGAGCAGGACCATGGCCTCTTCGGCGTCGGCCTGCGTGATCCGGGCGTGCGCGGCATAGTCGATCTCAGCGGAGCGGTCGCTCACCGCATCGTCCACCGCCCCCGACGCGATCAGCGCCCACAGGATGCGCGTCACCATGTCATCCAGCCGTTCGCGGCTGACGTGGCCGTTCTGCACCGCCTCTTTCAGCGCCGCGTCGAAATAGGCCGATTTGTCGAACGGCCATCCCGATTGCTGATCCAGACCGGCATTGGCCGCCGGTATGGTCGAATGGGCCGCGCCCCAGTCGGACATGACATAGCCCCTGAAGCCCCAGTCGTCCTTCAGCACCTCGTTGAGCAGCCAGTCGCTTTCGCAGGCATAGGCCCCGCGCACGCGGTTATAGGCGCACATCACCGAATGCGGATCGCCGACCTCAAGCGCCACCTGAAGCGCCAGCAGGTCAGACGCCCGCGCCGCCGCCTCGCCTATTTTGACGTCCAGCGTGTTGCGGTTGGTTTCCTGATCGTTGAAGGCGTGGTGCTTCAGCGTCGATATGATGCGGTTCGACTGGATGCCGCGGATCTGCTCGCCGACCATTACCCCGGCCAGCCACGGGTCTTCGCCGGCATATTCGAAATTACGCCCGTTACGCGGTTCGCGCAGCAGGTTGACGCCCCCGGCCAGCAGGACATTGAACCCCGACAGACGCGCCTCGCGCCCGATCATCGCCCCACCCTCGAAGGCACGCTTGCGGCTCCACGTCGCCGCCGTCGCCAGCCCCGACGGCAGGGCGGTGCGTTCGCGCTTCACCTTCGCCGTGCGGTGCGTCGCCACCCCCACCCCGGCGTCGGTCAGCCATTGCGGCGGAATGTTCAGCCGCGCCACGCCATCGACAAAACCGGCAGAGGCGGGCCGTGCCTCCTTATGCGGCACGAAAGACTTCGACGGCATGTCGGTAGCGTACTGCCCGAAAACGAGACGTATCTTCTCGTCCAGCGTCATCTGCGCCACCAGCGCCTTCGCCCGCTGTTCGGCTTCGGCGGGAGCCACCTGCGCCATGGCCGCGCCACTGAGGGCCAGAGCGGACACCATGACGCACAGGGACAGTCTGAGCGATCTCAACATGGATGCCCCCTATTGCGCCGGTGTGACGCGAACGGGCGCATTGAGCCCGGCCAGAGTGGCGTCGGCCCAGGCTTTGAAGGCCGCCTGATCCTTCACCGCGCCCTGATCCTGCGCCCAGCGCGCGGCAAAGGCGTAGTCCATGCGCGCCGGATCGCGGAAGGTCACAAAGATCGTCTGCCCGTCATCCTTCGGCGCGCCGGTTACCTCGGCTGGCCTGTAGAAAAGGATCAGCCCCAGTCCGTCATTGGCCAGACTCTGCGCGCCCCATGAGGCGACATAGGCCCAGTCTCCGCCGCCTTTGGCGCCCTTACCCTGAGAATGGAAGACCTTTACCCCCTTGTGTCTGGCAAAGCCCGCCGCCATCGGGTCCGGCGCGCCATCGGCCTTCGCGCTTACAAAGGTCAGCGCCGAACCGGCCGAAAGGGTATAGCGGGTGCTCAACGTCGCCTTGCCTTCCGCAAAGCCCTTATTGATCACCTCGGCGGTAGTCGAAACCGGCCCCTGCGCAAGGATACGCGCCGTAATCGCCGACTTGCCGAGCTGAACGGCTTTTCCCCTGGAGACCCGGCCAATCCCGCCGATGCCGAGGCTGTCGCCCACCTTGAAGATATCCATGCCCCAGTCGGCCATGGCGTGGTAATCGTCCGCCCCGCGCCCGATGCGGTGCAGGACCGGCTCCGGCAGCTTTTTGCCGAAAATATCGGTGACATAGCGCTCATCGAGATAAAGGCGATAGGCGACCTGATCCGACTCCCAGCCGATGCCTTCGAAGGCCATCAGTCCGTCATGGACGATGTGACTGTCCGGCACCTCATAGGTTTTGCGTAGCTGGAACACGCCACCCTTAAGGACGTTGTTTTCCGGCTTGCCGCCCGCCTGCACATTGAGGATCGTCTGGACGTAGCGATGCGTAACCGCCATCTGCGGCACGAGGCGCAGTTCGCGCGTTTCCCCGGCCTTCAGCGGCAGGGCGACGCTTAAGGAGCTGCCGTCGACCTGCGCGGCGTAGGTGTCCGTACCCGACACCACGGACCAGCCGGCGGCACTGACCGCCGGGAGCGGCAGGGTGACGACGACCGAAGCCTGATCGGCACCCGACGGGTTTTCGACGCGGAAGCGCTTTTCCTGTACCGGGGCATCGAGATTGAGATCGGCCACGGCACTCGCCGCCAGCAGGAAGGCCCCGACGCCGTAATATTGCGTGTCGTCGTAACCGACATTGTCCGGGCGGTCGCTGATCGGCTGCACATAGCCGAAGCGCCCGTCATCGTGCACGGCGGAGACCAGCGCCGCCCAGCCCTTGCGGATCGTCGGTTCATAGGTGGCGCGATCCAGCACCCCCGCCTTCACACCCCACGCCAGCGCATAGACGTAAAAGCCCGTGCCGCTCGATTCCGGCAGGGCCGCTTCCGGATCGCCCAGCAGCGACGGCGACCAGAAACCATCGGGCTTCTGGATGGTTTTCAGTTTCGCCGACATCTCACGGAACAGGCCTTCCATGCGTACGCGGTCGGCGTCGCCCTGCGGCAAAAGCGGGATCATGCGCGCCAGCCCGGCCAGCACCCAGCCATCGCCGCGGCTCCAGAACACCTTGCGTCCATTGACGTCTCTGCGGTCGAAAAAGCGCGAGTCGCGGAAATAGAGATGCTCTTCCTTATCGTAGAGCATGTCAGTCGCCGCCCAGAACTCTTTCTTGGCGAAGTCGCGATAGCGCATGTCGCCCGTGGCATTGGCCAGTTCCAGCCAGGTCGCCGGTGCCATGAAGATGGCGTCGCACCAGCACCAGCGCTCATCGCAGCCCGCCCCACCGGGGGCGGTGTATTCATGGTGGATCAGGTCGTCCTTCGACGGGTTGGCCAGTATCTTGTCGAAGGCGGTTTTCAGCGGCGCGATGGCTTCCGGTCCCGCCCCGTTGCGCAACGCCCACAGATAGGACTGAGCGATCACGTGATCGTCGGCGTGATAGAGGCGGCGGCCCAGCTCCCACTTGTTCGCCCGCCCGCGCGACAGGACCGCCTGCCTGTAGTGCGGCTTATCGGAATGGTCGGCCAGATCGATCAGGCCGACGAACAGGGCCCCCTGCACCCAGCCCTTCGTGTCGGCTGAGCCCAGCGCGGCGTTTTGCGGGTATTCGCCGCCCGCCATCATGGCCAGTTGATAGTCCGCGACCTTTTCGGCCAGACCCATCACCTCGGTACGGCCCAGCGGTGCCTGAGCCGCGGGCCTGACCATGGGAGCCGGAGCCTGTGGCCGGGCGTGTACGGCCATGCCGACGCTGATAAAGCCAACACTGATAAAGGCAGTGGCCATAAGAAGGGCGCGCTTCATCGCTTCGTTTCCTCTGTTCGTTTTTATTTATAGTCCAGCGTCCATTCGACCCTGAGCGGTCCAGCCATGGTGAAGGCGTCCCGCGAACAACTCAACCGTGTTTCGAAGGCCTGAGTCGGCGCACGGTAAAGCGGGTCCGCCACCGGCGCGACGACGCAGTGATCGAAGCCCTTAAGGCGGAACCCCGTCACCGCGCCCGCGCCATAGCTCACCCGCCAGCCATCGCCGTCCCGCCTGAGCGTCGCCTGCGTCGAGAACGAGGCGAATTCGATGTTTACCGCCTGCACTTCGATGGGGTCTTTCGGCGTAAAGACGTCATGGCGCGTCAGACGGCCCTTGCCAAAAGCGTAGGTGGTCTGCGCCGAGAGGCGCGTATCGGTTTGCGGTGCGGCCTGACCCATGCGGTCGAGCGCGTCCTGACGATAGCGGACCTGTGGGTCCGCACCGTTACTGACCTCGATGCCGCTATACCAGCTTAAGGGTTGCAGCACCGTCCCGTCCTTCAGCGTAAAGCGCGCGATCAGTTGCGGGAAGGTAGCGTCCGCCGAAGCTTCGATCACCCCCGGCGAAAAGGGCAGAGGGAAATAGGGCGTGTTCATGTGCTGACTGACCCCGCCATTGATCAGCGGCAGGCCGAAGACGCGGTCCCCGTCGCGGCGGGTGATCAGGGCGCGGTCGTACTGCCCCTTCCCCTTTTGACCTCTGGCGAACCAGGTGGTGGTCAGTTCCGGCTGCTTACGCCGCCATTGCCGCAAATCGGTCATCGGGGCCTTGCCGCCATAGCCGATACGGTCCCACAGGGCCGAGGTATAGAGCAACTGCCGCCCGAGGCTGAGGTTTTCGCCCAGTATCCGGTGCTTGCCGCGATAGGTGTCGGTGCGCCGCCCCTTATCCCACAGATTGACCGAGCCCGTCTTCGCATCGACCCAGAAGTCCATATAGCGCTGGGCGATCACGGCGCTGAAACTATAGGCGGCGTCCTTTTCTTCGGGCGTCAGGACGTTATAGAAGGCCGCTGCGCTCAAAACCTCGACAAAGGCCGTTTCGCCATAGGCCCCAATGGAGCGCCCGTATTCGAAGCCGTCGCCCTGCGCGTTCAGACGCAGGAGCAGCAATCGCGCCGAGCCTTTCAGCCAGTCGAGCACTTCAGGGGTGGGGGTCAGGCCCGCCTCGATATGCCGTTGCGCGATTTCGCCGATCAAAAGCACCGAATAGCGGTCGAAACGCCCGCCACCCTCAAGCTCATCGGCAAAGCCAAAGTCGGAATAGGTGCGGTAGTGGTCGAGCATGCGCGCCAGCAGCGCCCTGGCCGCCGTATCGTCCTCCCACCCCAGCCGGTGACGCAGACCGGCGATGGAAAAGGCCACGCCGTAATAGTTGTTGGGCAGATCGATCAGCTTCAGGTCCGGGGTAACGAACCCGCGCCAGTCGAGCTTCGTCTTCAGCCGCGCCAGCACATCGGCATCCACGGCCTGCTCCAAAAGGCCCGCCCTATGCAACTGCTCCAGCGCCGCCACATAGTAGTAGATGCCCCAGGTATCGTTGGTGTCGTCCAGCGTCAGCCGCGACAGGGTACGAAAGCCGTTCAGATACTCGGCCCGTGCCGGATCGCCCGCAGGGGTTTCAACGATCAGATAGGCCAGTCCCGCCGCAATCTTGCCGGGCAGGAATTTATCGCCACTCCCCAAGACCGGCTGACCGTCTATGGTCATGGTCCGGCCCTCGCGGATCAGTTGCCTGACCAGCACCGCCGTCTGCGGCAGAAGGCGATCCTTCACCGTCACCGAAAAGGGCGCCACGCTTGCGGGCGTATAGACCAGCCCTGTCGGGTCCGCCGGACGCTTCAGGCCGGGTAAAGGCGCGCAGGCCGTAAACGCGGCGGCGCAGACAAGAACAGACGCAAGATAGCGTTTACGCATAGGGGCCTCAGTTGCCGCACATGGCAAAGAACAGGGGCGGTTCGGGGCGCAAACTCATGCCTAAGGCCCGATATTCCGGCTCGAACGTGCTGGCCAGCCAGTAGATCGTCGCCGCCTTGGCCGGTTTGAACAGGCCGGAAAACTCCGTCTGACCCGCCGCCAGACGCTGAGCGTCGAATTTGACCTTAGAGTTGACGAACTCCTCGTGGGTCTTTTCCCCGGTGGCATAGGGTTTGAGCCAGGCCACCCCCTTGATCAGGGAACTCCCGGTCGGCGATTCGTAGCGATACCAGTCCTCGCCGCGCACCCGTGCGGCCAATGCCGCCTGCAACAGGGGTTCGAGGCTGTAGACGACGTAATGCAGGGCATCGCGTTCCTTAAAGTCGCGGACCTCGCCGTCGGCAAAGAGGTTATGCTCGATCTGCCGCCGGAACAGGGTGCGGGCCTGCGCGAACAGTTCCGGATCGTCTATGGCCACCGCCGCCATGGTGATGAGCTTGAGGCGATGGCTCTGCCAGTTGTTGTTCCACGTCGTCGCCTGCGGGCTTTCGCTGACGATGCGCTTGTTCTCGATCTCACGGATATAGTCCGCCGTCCATTTGGCCAGATAGGCGCGGACCGTTTCGCGCGCCTCAGGCGTCATCTTAGGTGCCAGCACGGCATAGGTATCGATCAGCGTATCGAAACCCGTTTCATCTATGGGGTTGAAGCTGGGCTCATAGACCGCCACCCAGCGCGTCAGATAGCGTTCCGCCAGAGCGTAATAGGCATCCCCCGCCCCGGCGCGCCAGGCGTAGGCCGCATCGCGCATGATCGGCAACTGGCGGCGGGCCTTGAGGCTTTCCTCGCGGATGCCCTTGCCCGGCAGGGTGCCTTCGGTGTGCATATAGGCCATGGGCTCAGGCTGGCTGTCGAGCAGGGGCGAAAGCCGTTTGACGACGGGACCGAGGCTTTTGGCCGCCGCATCGGGACTGACCGGACACCAGCCCGGCGCGTATCCGCCGGACGCCGCCTGCGCCTGTAGCGGCAGGGCCGCTGCGGTTATGGCTCCGGTCAGCAATACCGTCCTGATCACACGTTTCATAGGCAGGCCTTTCTGAAAAAGACGCCGCACCGGCAAAGACGCGCCAGCGCGGCGGAAACAGGCAGGGAGGAAGGCGGTCCCGCCGCGGCCGCAACCGCGACGGGGGAACAGGAAGGCCTTATCAGAAGGTACCGCGCAGGGTGATCTGATAGGTGCGGCCATCGTAATCGATCCGGCGTGGCAGCATCGGATCGTTTTCGTATTCCGACCGCGTGGCGTCGGTCAGGTTGAAGGCATCGAGCGACACCGACACGCGATCGGTGATGTTGTACGAGGCCGAGGCGTCGAGCTGGCTGCGCGCCTTGACGGTGCGGGCATCCCCGACGAAGGAGTTGCCGGCGGCCAGATCGTACTTATCGCGCCAGTTATAGACCATGCGCACGCCGAACTTTTTGGTCTCATAATAACCGATCAGGTTCAGGTTCGTCTTCGACACGCTGGGCAGGGTGATGCGGTTACCCGCCGTGTCCTTACCCGAAATCGTCGTGTACGACAGGTTGAACGCGCCGCCGAAATTCTTCCAGAAGCCCGGCAGGAAGTCGAGGTTCTGCTGGACGCTGAATTCGACGCCGCGCACGGTCATCGGGCTCTGGTTGGTACGGCCTGAGACATTGACCGTGGCGTTTTTCATCACGCCGCCCGCACCGGTGAACTGGTTCGAGCTGACGCAGCGCGGCGTACCGGCGCTGTTGTCGATGGTCAGGGTACCAAGCCCGTAATCCTGACCGTCGAACAAACCGTTGGCCGGACACAGTATGTTCTGATCGGTGATCGGCCCGATATAGCCGTCGACCTTCTTTTCATACATGGCCAGCGCCACCAGCCCGCCGGGGCGGTTATACCATTCGAACGACAGGTCGAGCGAGTCGGCGGTATAGGGCTTGATATCGGTCGCGCCGATGGTCACCGTATAGACCGGATCGACCGGCGGCGTCTGATCGACCGGGGTTTGCACATAGGTGGTCGGCACGGTGTCGCGCGGCTGAGGCCGGACATAGGTCTGATAAGCCGCAAAGCGCATGACCAGCTTTTCGGTCAGGTCGGCGGCGATGATGAAGGACGGCAGGGCGTAGCTGTATTCCTGATGCGTGGTCCGCGTCGTCAGCGAGTGGTTGACCGCGCCCGTGGCCGTCGACAGCGCGCTGGTGCAGTTGACGCAGTTCAGCGCCGTCACCGTGTTGCGCGAGGATTCGTAGCGCAGCCCCAGCGTGCCGCGCACCGGGATGCTGAGCACCTGGCTCTTGAACTTGGTCATCACATAGGTCGAGACGACGTCGCTCTTGAAGCTGAAATTGTTGTTCCAGTAATTGCCGTCCCAATAGTTGTTGATCAGGCCGTACGGCGTCAGGAAGACCCCGGTGGACGGATCGAACTTGAACTGATCGGGCAGGCCGTTGGGGTTGGCGGTTGTGCGCGGATTGGTGTTGACCGGCGTGACCGCCGCCAGCACGGCATTGATGTCGACCCCCATCCAGTTACTGGTGTAGCCGGGCGCTTCGCCGCCGAAGAAGTCCTTCGTGTAGCTGAGCTGCGAGGCCATGGCGGGGGTGATCTTGTCCGCCGCCGCGCCCAGCGAGGTGTTGCGCGAACCGGACGAGGTAAATTCACCCGTCTGCTTGCGCACCCCGAACGACAGGCTGGTGAAGAAGGGGTTGTCGTGGAAGAAGCGCTCGGCGTCGAACTGCGCCGAATCGAGCGTGTTGACCGCCTTGCCGTTTGTGCCGGTGATGCCGAAGCGGTCACCCGCCGTGGTCGCCGTCTGGCCCGGCATGGGCGCGCCCGCCTGTGTCGCGGCGCTGGCGGCCGCCGGAATGGGATAGCCGCCGGTCGGAATATGGGTCGCCTTGGGCGTGGTCAGCAACGCCGAATAGTTCGACAGGTCCGTGCCGCCCAGCCCCACGATCGCCTTGATGCCGTTCAGGCCTGCCGTCCCCAGATTGCGGTACGGGTTCTGAACGATATCGAATTCGATCTGGTTGGCTTCGGCGGTCGCTTCGGAAACGGTCACCGCCAGCTTGACGCGCCAGTCGTCATTGGCGAATTCCGCCGTCGGGTTAAACGCCCAGGTCTTGTTGACGCCGGGTTCCGAGCGCACCGAATCGAAGGTGTTGAGGTTTTCCGCCGTAAAGCTGTTGATATAGGCGCGCGGCCCGTTCGGCGTGTCGACAATATAGGGCGTGCCGATATTGGTGATCTTGGCCACCGCCGAGGTCGAGGTCAGGGCCGTATTGGTGTTCTGACCGCTGGTCGCGTCGATATAGAGCAGGTGATTGGTCGATTCATCGAGATTGCGCTCGGTATAGAAGGCATTGGCCCCGATCTTCCAGTTTTCGGCCGGCTTCCATTCGAAGCCCGTCGCGCCGGACAAAAGCGTGCCCCGGTTGAAACGTACCAGTTGCCGCGTCTGGCTGGGGTAATAGACCCCGCCCGGATACTGCGCCATCAGGGCGGCGAATTCCGGATTGGCCGTGGTGTTGGTGGCCGACCACGCCGCCTGATTGCCATACTGGATCGAACCCAGACGGTTGCCCCACGAATTGACGGTGATCGAGTCGCGGCGGAACTTTTCGTCCTTGAAGGCCAGCACGCCGAAGACGGCGAAATCGGACGAGAATTTCTTATTGTAGCCGATGGAGGCCAGCGGGCTGCCCAGTTCGCCCAGCGAGTTGTACTCATAGGACAGCTTGAGGAAGCCACCGGTCTTGCGCGACAGGGCCGGCGCGATACGCAGGTCGATATTGCCCGAAAGCCCGCCCGCCAGATCCGCCGCCGACGGCGACTTGATCACGGTGATCGATGAGAAGATATCGGAGGCGAAGGCCCCCAGCGGCGTCGAGCCGTTGAGGATCGGATCGGCGAAGGCCCCGCCGTTCAGCGTGGTGCGGGCGAACGAACCGGGCAGACCGCGCAGCGAGATGGTGGCGTTACGCGCATCGGCTTCGCGGTTGATCTGGATGCCGGGGATGCGCTGGATGGCCTCACCGACATTGAGGTCGGGGAATCGCCCCAGACCGTCCGATGAGATACTGTCCGAAATCTGGATCGTGTCGCGCTTGACCTTCACCGCATCCGCATAGGAGCGGCGAAACCCCGTCACCACAATGACATTGTCGCCGCCTTCCGAAGCCTGAGCCTGTGTCGCTGATGTGGCGTCCTGTGCCCCCGCAGCCCCTGCCCAGATGGCCATAAGACTCACCGAGGCCAAGGCCAGCCCCCGGCGCCGAGCCGATATCCTGATCATAGTCGCTTTCCCTGTATTTTGTTTATGCAGGCCGGTTGGTCCGGCTTGTCAGACCAATATCTACAATTTATCAGGACGATCGTCTACATATCGGGACACAATTTGCACATAATTCCACATGGCGGAACACAAATGTTTCATAATTGCAACATGTGAAATGTAATATTAAATATAGGGACTATTTGATTTTCAACGACTTTTGAATGACAGCGCTGACAGTTGCGCATTGTAGATATCAACCAATTTTTTTATTCCAATCACAACTGGTTGATATCTGAGGCGGCGCGCGTATGGTACGCAACCGCAGTTCAGGTTTGCGTAAGGTCAAAGATGTCAGACCCTTCCCCCCCGCGTGAGCGGCGCTTTTATCAGGTGATCGGCGAGGCGCTGGCCGGACGGATCGCCGCCGGTGAGTTCAGCCTGAACGGCCGCCTGCCGCCGGAGCGCGAACTGGCCGAAAGCTATAATGTCAGCCGCGCCGTGGTGCGCGACGCTCTGGTCATGCTCGAGGTACAGGGGCTGGTCGAGGTGCGTCAGGGGTCCGGCGTCTACGTCACGCGTCAGGCCTATGCCGCCGTCAGCCGCGATCTCGACACCGCGCCGGATCAGCGCCCACCCGCCGGTCCTTTCGAGCTTCTGCAGGCGCGTCAGTGGCTGGAAAGTCATATGGCGCGACTGGCGGCGATGAATGCCACCGATGCCGACCTTACCGCGATCAACGACGCCTTCGAAGACCACAGCCGCGCCGCCTGGGGCGAGGCACGCGAAAGCATGGACATCCGCTTTCACATGGCCATTGCCCGCGCCACCCAGAACAGCGAGCTGGCCGCGCTGGTCGAAGGGCTGTGGCACCGCCGCGACAACAACCCCATGTGGCGCAGACTGCACGACCGCATCCGCGACACCACCTATCGCCAGCGCTGGGTGCGTGACCATGAGGCGGTGAATCTGGCGCTGCAAAGGCGCGATCCCGACGCCGCCTATGTCGCCATGTGGACCCATATCGAAAACGTGAAGACCTTCCTCACTCAGGCCTCGGACGCCGGAGACGAGGCCGCACCGCCCGGACTGAGCCTCAGCCGTGCCGGATAAGACATAAGAACAGACGGCCTAAAAACGCAGGGAAACAGGACATGACCGGACTGAGCAGACGACAGGCTTTTTTAAGCGGCGCGGCGCTGGCGGCCTTTGCGGGCGGCCTGGCTTCGGCGGCTAAGGCCGCGACGACGGAAACCGGAGCGCCGCCTCTCCTGCCGCCCCTTCGCCTGACCGCCGCGATCAACCGGCAAGGCGACGATCTGTCGGGAATGTGGGCCTACTCCAAGGACCTCTATAAGACCGGCTGGGCGACGCTGATGGACTGGAAGCCCAGCCGCGGCAATCAGCGCTTTACCGATGTCGACGTTGCCGCCGAAGAGGCGAAGGACCGCTACGCCCTGTTCGAATACGACATGCAGAGCGCCCCGCGCATGGCCCTGCCCGGCGCATGGAACGCCGCCCTGCCGCAGCTGCGCTATTATGACGGGCTGATCTGGTTTCAGCGCACCTTCACAACCCACCGCCAGCCGGGCCAGCGCACCCTGATCCGTTTCGAAGCGGTCAACTACGTTACGCAGGTCTATATCAACGGCAAACCCGCCGGTGCGCACGAAGGCGGCTTCACCCCCTTTACCCTCGACATCACGGCCCTGATCCGCGACGGCGTGAACCAGATCACCATCGGGGTGGATTCGAGCCATACGGACCAGAGCATCCCGCCGCGCATCACCGACTGGGACATCTATGGCGGCGTCACCCGCCCTGTCCGCCTCTACACCCTCCCCGATACCTTCATCGATGACCTCTATATCCGCTATACGCCGCAGGGTCGCCTGATCGCCGAAGTGCGGCTGAACGGTCCGGCCATGGCGGAACAGACCGTCACCCTGAGCCTGCCTGCGCTTAAACTCAGAGCACAGGGCCGCACCGATGCCGAAGGCGTCGTCACCTTCGACCTCAAGGCCCCGAAGACGCTGAAGCTGTGGACGCCCGAAGCCCCCACCCTTTACGAAGTGGTCGCCGAAACCGGCGCCGACCGCCTGAGCGACCGCGTCGGCCTGCGCACCATCGAAACGAAGGGGACGCAGCTTCTGCTCAACGGCAAGCCCCTGTTCCTGCGCGGCATCTGCATGCACGAGGAAGAATTCGGAGCGAACCCGGCGCGCAACATGACCGAACCCGCCGTGCGCGCCCTGCTCACCGAGATCAGGGATGGGCTCAACGGCAATTTCGTGCGCCTGTCGCATTACCCGCACACGGAACTGACGACGCGCATGGCCGATGAGATGGGGCTTCTGGTGTGGAGCGAAATCCCCGTCTACTGGTCCGTGGCCTTTGGCGATGAACGCGCGCTTGCGACGGCGCGCCGGATGATGGCCGAAAACATCCTGCGCGACCGCAACCGCGCCAGCCTCATTATCTGGAGCGTCGGCAACGAAACCCCGAAGACCGAGGCGCGTTATCGCTTCATGGGAACGCTGGCCGACGATGCCCGCCGCCTCGATCCGTCACGGCTCATCTCTGCCGCGCTTCTGGTTAGCAAGAAAAAGGTCGATGGCGTCCTCGAAGCCCGTATAGACGATCCGCTGGTCGATAAGCTGGACCTGATGGCCGCCAATACCTACACCGCCTGGTACGGCAATGACCGGCTGGAGGATGTGCCGCCCATCCGCTGGTCCGCTCCGGTCGACAAGCCGATGATCTTTTCCGAATTCGGTGCCGACGCCCTGTCGGGCTTTCACGCCGCCGACCGGCGCAAGTTCTCCGAAGAGTTTCAGGCCGACTTCTACAGAGCGACACTGGCCAATGCCGACACCATCCCCTTCCTCGTCGGCTTGTCGCCGTGGATCCTCAAGGACTTCCAGACGCCGCGCCGCGAACACCCCGTCTACCAGAACGGCTGGAACCGGAAGGGGCTTCTGTCGGAAACCGGTGTCCGCAAACTGGCTTTTTCTGTGCTGGCCGACCACTACCGGCGAAAAGCCGGTTGAAATATCGAACAACATGTATCTATATTCGGAATTAAATACCAATAAATGAAATCGATAGCATAACGCTATCGCAGGGAGCCTCCCCATGAATGCCACCGCTACCCCCGCCACCCCTGCGTCCGGCATGAGCCGGTATCGCTGGGTCATCTGCGCGCTTCTGTTCATCGCCATCGGCATCAACTATATCGACCGGCAGATGATCGGCATCCTCAAGCCGACGCTTCAGGAAGACCTGAAGTGGACCGAGCTCGACTACGCCAATATCGTTTTCTGGTTCCAGTGCGCCTACGCCATCGGCTTTCTGACCTTCGGGCGCATCATCGACGCGGTCGGCGTGCGCATCGGCTATGCGGTGGCCTTCACCATCTGGACGGTGGCCTCGATCGGACACGGCCTTGTCCACTCGGTCATGCAGTTCGCCGCCGCCCGTTTCGTGCTGGGCTTCGGGGAATCGGGCTCCTTCCCCGCCTCGCTCAAGGCCGTGTCGGAATGGTTCCCGCAGAAAGAGCGCGCTCAGGCGGTCGGCATCTTCAACGCCGGCACCGCCATGGGGCCGATCATCACGCCGCTGCTGGTGCCCGCTATTACGCTGGCCTTCGGCTGGCGCGCCGCCTTCATCTCTATCGGTATCGTTACCGCTCTGTGGCTGGTCGCCTGGCTGATCATGTATCGCCGCCCGCAGGAGCATCCGAAGGTTTCGGCCGCCGAACTGGCACACATCCAGTCGTCCGACGAAGCCCCCGCCGCCGAAGCCGCACCCGCCGCGAAGATTTCATGGCTCAAGCTTCTGACTTTCAAGGAAACCTGGGCCTATGCGCTGGGCAAGTTCCTGACCGATCCCATCTGGTGGCTGTACCTCTTCTGGCTGCCGGACTTCCTTAACAAGCGTCACGGCCTCGACCTCAAGACCTTCGGGCCGCCGCTGATCGCCATCTATGTTCTGGCCGATGTCGGCTCGATCATGGGCGGCTGGGCCTCATCGAAGCAGATGAAGGCCGGACGTACCGCCAATGCCGCGCGTAAATCGACCATGCTGATGTGCGCGTTTCTGGTCACCCCCATCATCGCCGCTCAGTTCGTCGATAATCTCTGGGGGGCCGTCGCCATTATCGGCCTCGCTGCGGCTTCGCACCAGGCGTGGTCCGCCAACCTGATGACCCTGCCGTCCGATCTGTTCCCGAAGCAGGCCGTGGCCTCGGTCATCGGCATCGGCGGCATGGCCGGAGCCATCGGCGGTATGCTGATGACCACCTATAACGGCGTCATCCTTCAGGTCTTCAAATCCTATCAGCCGATCTTCATCGTGGCAGGTTCGGCCTATCTAGTGGCGATCTTCCTGATCCACAGCCTGACGCCGAAGCTGAAGCGCGTCCCCGAAGACGCCATCCTGAAGAAGGCCTGAAGGGTGCAACGATGAGGGCCGGTAAGATGACAATCCGTCTGGCCCTTATCTGTGCGGCGGGCATGTTTGCGGGGCCGGCCCCGCAAGCCTCTGCCGGAGACATCTGCGATGGTGTGAACGGTTACGCTCAGGCCTTCGACGGACGGCGCACCTTCGGCTGGGCTCCGGCCCGGCTGGAGCGGCTGAAGCGCGGTGCGGCTCAACCCGATGCCGTCACCCGCGTCGTTGCCGATGCCAAAACCGCGCTGAAGGCCGGTCCATGGAGCGTTACCCATAAGACGCGCACCCCGCCATCAGGCGATCCGCACGACTATATGAGTATGGGACCGTACTGGTGGCCCGATCCGGCGACGCCTACCGGCGAACCCTATATTCGCCGCGACGGACAGGTGAACCCGGAGCGCGCCACCAACGCCTTCGACCGCACGGCCCTTTCCCGCATGAGCGACGCGGTAGAGGCCCTGTCTCTGGCCTACTACTTCACCGGAGATAAGGCCTATGCCGAGCGCGCCGCCCTGATCCTGCGCGTCTGGTTCCTCGACCCGCAGACGCGCATGAACCCCAATGTGCGCTTCGGGCAGAGCGTTCCGGGCCGCACACCGGGCCGCGCCGAAGGGCTGATCGATATGGAAGGCCTGATCGGCGTGGTCGAAGGTATCGGCCTGCTGCAACCGTCCGGAGCGCTTACCACGCCGGAAATGAATGGCCTGAAAGCGTGGTTCTCGGAGCTGAGCGACTGGTTCGTCAATGATCCGTTGGGCAAGGAAGAGGCCGCCGCGCGCAACAATCACGCCGTCCATTACGACCATCAGCTGATCACCTATGCCCTGTTTGCCGGGCGTAGCGACCTGGCCCGTCAGGTGGCGCAGGGCTTCACCCGGCGCATCGACACCCAGATCGCCCCGGACGGCAGCCTGCCGCAGGAACTGACGCGCACCCGGTCGCAGCATTACAGCTACACCAACCTGTCGGCCATGCTGGATATCGCGGCGCTGAGCCGCTGCGTCGGGATCGATCTGTGGACGCATACCGGCCCTGACGGGCAGTCCCTGCGCAAGGCCGTCGACTTTCACGCCGCCTTCGCCGAAGGCGGAAAACCGTGGGCGTGGCCGGAATTATCGCCTGAGCCCGATAGGGTCTATCAGAGCCTGCTCAAGGCAGCGCAGGCCCTGATGACGCGGTTCTGGCTGAAAAAG
>JASGGL010000029.1:0-20858 GCA_047605065.1 Asticcacaulis sp. | reverse complement strand
GGCGAACTCACATTCGCAAACGATTTTTCCGTTTACAAAAGCTTCGCCGCGGAATTTGAACACGTCGCCACGGTGACGCGTGACTTCGACATGCATACGAAGCTGGTCGCCGGGACGCACGGGGCTGCGGAACTTCACGCCATCGACGCCCATAAAGAAGATCGTCTTACCTTCGACCGAGACATCCAGCGATTTCGACATCAGCACCGCGCCGGTTTGCCCCAGCGCTTCGATGATCAGCACACCCGGCATGACCGGATTTTCAGGAAAGTGTCCGGCAAAGAAAGGCTCATTGAACGTCACGTTCTTGATGCCGACCATGCTCTTGTTCTTGATCCACTGCTCGCCACGATCGATCAGCAGGAAGGGATAGCGGTGTGGAATCCGCTTCAGCACTTCCTGAAAGCTGACGTCGAGTCCGGCTTCCGGCAGATCGTTGGCATTATCAGTCGTCATAAAGTTTTCAGCCCTTATCTTTGGTGGCCGCCGACTTTGCCAGCCATGCCGCCTCGCGCAGAAACTGCCGCGACGGCTTGGCGGGAAAGCCCGACCACATCTGTCCCGCCGGGACATCCTTGAACACAATAGCACCGGCAGCCACCTTGGCCCCAACGCCGATATCGATATGATCGATCACGCCAGCCCGTCCCCCGAACATGGCTCCGTCACCAACCTGCACAGAGCCCGAAAGGCCCGAGTGGGCGGCAACGATGACGTTACGTCCGATTTTAACGTTATGCGCGATCTGAACCATATTGTCGATCTTGGTTGCTTCGCCAATGACCGTATCGTCATAGGCACCGCGGTCAACGCAGGTTCCCGCACCAATCGACACATCGTCCTGCAGGATGACCCGCCCCAACTGAGGGACATCGATCAAGCCTGCATGATCGCCCGACACGCCAAAACCAGCCTCACCGATTCGCACGCCGGACGCCAGATGCACGCGATCGCCGATCAGCGCACAATAGACCGTGGCGTGCGCCCCGATATGACAATCCCGACCGATGGTGCAGCCCGGCCCGATAACCGTATAGGCTTCGATACGCGACCCCTTGCCGATTTCGACGCCCTGACCGACAACAACGCCCACGCCCAGCGTCACTCCCGCCTCGATTTTCGCCGAGGAATGCACAGCCTGAGCGCCTTCATGCCGTAGCGGCTGGTAAAGATGCGCCGCCAGACGCGACCACGAAGCCTGTGGCGATGCCGTTACCAGCGGTACGGTTCCGGCAGGCACGTTTTCAATGTCCGTGGCCGTCACGAACACATATTCCGCCTGCGTCCGCTGAAGATTAAGCAGATAGCGCCTGTCGCTGAAATAGGCGGCCTTGCCCGCCGCACCTGCCGAAAGAGGCGCGCATCCGCTGATGTAACCCCTGCCCCGTTGTTTATCGTCCTCGAGCCGCGCATAGCTCAGCGCGAGCACCTGCTCGATATCCAGAGGCGGCGCGACATCGAAAAACCTTTGATCGGGCATTGCTGCATGATCCTGAAATAAAGACACGAAGGCCGAAGCCCGCGCTGGCCGCTTATGGAAGCGACCGGACATATGGCAGATGAATATAAGGCTCAAAAAAACAGAGCCTTGTCCAGCAGTGGCTTCGCACATTTTTGGACAAGGCTCAATATATATGACTTTGGAAAGTCGTGGCGTCAGGAACGCCTTAAGACTTAGCCGCCCTGCTGTTGCTGGGCGTCGCGTTCAGCCTTAGCCTTCAGCAGCTTTTGACGGTCGGCTTCGGAGAAGACAACGCGCTTGACGTCGATGGCGGTCTTGGCGGTGTCCAGCTTGTCAATGACGGCACCGGTGATGTCCATGGCCGGGTTAGCCGCTAGAACGGCCTGACGGTCGACCAGAAGGCCACAGCTCTTGGCTTCGTAGACGGCCTGAACGGCCGGCTGAACCGCCTGAGCGAGAAGAACATTGGCCTGACGCTCGGTGCCGGCTAATTCCTGACCGACGATGAAGGCCTTGTCCTGATAGGCCTTGACCTTGGCGACAAAGGCCTTGGCCAGCGGCTCGAACTTGTCCTTGGCCATGGTCTTTTCCTGAGCGGCCAGCGTGGTGCTTTCCTTTTCCAGCGCCTGGCTTTCCGGCTCCAGCTCGGCCTCAGCCTGCTGGCTGATCTGGTCGAGGCGCTGAGCCGTCGCCTTGGCGACCGCCGCATTGGCCATCACCGCGTCGCGCGAATAGAGGCAAAGGCCTGCGATGGGCGGGCCGGACTTGAGCGCGGGGGGCTGAGCCGGGGCTGCGGCGGGCGCTGCCGGCTGCTGGGCCAGAGCGGCCGTAGCCATGAGCGCCGACAGGCCGGCGGTGATCAGGATGTGCTTTTTCATGTCAGAAAACTCGTATTTAAACCGAATGGGTTAGAACTGCGTGGATTGCGAGAAGCGGAAGGTTTCCGTCTTATCGTAATCTTCTCTCATAAGAAGCTGGCTGATATCGAACTGGATCGGACCCATCGGTGACTTCCAGCGAATAGTGATACCGGCCGAAGCGCGCATGGACATGTCGTCCTTGATGTAGGACAACCGTTCACCCGCCGTACAGCTACCGGCGGCGGCCTGCGTCGCACTGCAATACTTCAGGCGATCATCAATTCCTCCCATGGTACCAAAGTCCACGAAGAGGGCCGTTTTAAGACCATACTGCTCCGGCAGGCCGTTCGGGATACCGAGTTCGACCGTGCCGATAGCGTAGGTTTCGCCGCCGAGCGCGTAGGTAGAGCTGGTGTCGCGCGGGCCGATACCGGCATTTTCAAAGCCCCGGAAGGTGGTGCCGCCCTTGAAGAAACGGTCGTTGATGCGAACAGCGTCACCGGCCAGTGGCGTGATATTGCCGGCGATGCCTTGCAGGTGCAGGACCATATCCTTGCGGAAGCCATGATACCAATGGCCTTCAATTTCGGAGCGAACATAGCGCGTGTCGCCACCCAGACCGGCGAAATCCTGACGCAGAATCGTCTGCCAGCCACGGGTCGCCAGCACGTAGTCGTTACGACGGTCGAACGACAGGGTATAGCCGACGCTGGAGGTCACGCCATTACCGCAGCTATATTGCAGGGCGTCACATTCCGACGAACCCGAATAGGTCAGTTCGTCGCTACGCAGGTTGTAGCGCAGGCGCAGGACCGAATAACCGTTGAGGCTGTAGCCCAGACGCAGGCCCGCGCCGGTCGTCTTCGACGAATAGCTGACACCCGAATAGTCGTAGGAACTGGAGAAGATGTCGATACCCGCCGACACGTCACGCCCCATGAAGCGCGGCTCGGTGAAGGACAGGTCGATGTTTTTCTGGATCGAACCCATCGATACGCGGGCACGCACGTTCTGACCGCGACCACGGAAGTTGCGCTCGGTGATGCCCACGTCGAGGATGAACTTTTCGTAGGACGAGAAACCGGCACCGAAGCTGAGTTCGCCAGTCGGCTGCTCGGTGACCTGAACCTGAATATTGGTACGGTCCGGACCGGAGCCCGGCGTTTCTTTGATATCGACGTCCTTGAAGAAGCCCAGCGCATTGACGAACATCTTCGAACGTTCGATCAGTGCCTTGTTATAGGCATCGCCTTCCGAAACCAGCATTTCACGGCGCACGACGCGGTCAAGCGTACGGGCATTGCCGACAATATCGATCTTGTCGATGTAAACGCGCGCGCCTTCGCGCACATTGAAGGTCACATCGACCGTCTTGGTTTCAGGGTTGCCTTCGTCGCGCGGACGCACATCCACAAAGGCAAAGCCCGCCTGCCCGGCGGCATAGGTCAGGGCGTCGACCGACTTTTCGATCAGGTCGCTTTCATAAAGCTGGCCCGACTGAACCGGCAGCATACGCTGAAGGTTCTCACCGTTCAGCTTTTCGTTTTCGGTCTTCACCGTCACACGACCGAAATTATACTTTTGGCCTTCATCGATCGTATAGGTGATCACGAAGTCCTTACGGTCAGGCGTCAGTTCGGCAACGGCCGACACCACGCGGAAATCGTAATAGCCGCGGTTGGTGTAGAACTTCTTCAGTTGTTCACGGTCGTAATCGATACGATCCGGATCGTAGTTGTCGTTGGAGGAGAAGAACTTCCACCACAAAGACTTTCTGGTGACGACGACGCCCGCCAGTTCGTTATCCGAAAACGCTTTGTTGCCGACGAAGTTGACGTTCTGAACGCCGGTCTTCACGCCTTCGTCGATTTCAAAGATCAGGTCCACGCGCTTTTGCGGCAGCTCGACGATCTTGGGCGTCACGGTCGCCGAAATGCGGCCCGAACGGCGATACAGTTCGATAATGCGCTGCACGTCGGCCTGAACCTTGGCCTTGGTGAAGACCCCGCGCGGACGGATGGTGACTTCGTCGCGCAGCTTGTCCTTGGACAGCGCGCTGTTTCCTTCGAAGACGACCTGATTGATGATCGGCGCTTCGACGACGCTGACGACCATTTCATTGCCGTTCATGACGATCTGAACGTCGGAGAACAGTTCCGTGCGGAACAGCGTCTTCACCGAGGCATCGATCAGGGCGTCGTTGACGGTCTGCCCCACCTGAACCGGCAGGTAGGAGATGACGGTCGCCGCATCGATGCGCTCGTTCCCTTCGACCTTGATGCGGCTGATCGTGGCGACCTGCGGGGCCGGGGCAGCCTGAGCTTCCGCAGCGGGAGGCGTTTCCTGCGCCAGAGCGGGGGCTGCGGCCGTCACCAGCGCAAGCAGACTCACGGTCGCGGCCAAAGACCGGAAAGAGGTACGGGGATGAGAGGCAGGGCTATGCATGGGAAGAATTCGTTCCGCTTATCAGTTGGCCGTCACGCACGGTGGCGAAAAAGGAGGCTGGGCATGCCGATCATGAGAACAGCCCCCCCAGAAACTTGATGACCCCCGTGCGATTAAGGTCATTCCATGTAGCGAACAACATCAGACCTAACAAGGCCATTAGTCCAAATCTGTAACCAAGTCCCTGAATGGCGGCGCTGAGAGGCCGACGCATGATGGCTTCGTAGATATAAAAGACCAGATGCCCACCATCCAAGACAGGAACCGGCAACAGATTGATGAAGCCGATTCCCACCGAAATGAAGGCCGCCATCTGAAGCATGGTGAACAACAGGTTGAACGCTATCTGACCCGGCGAGGCCTTGACGCTGACCACCTGAGCCGTCAGGTCGCCGGTCGCCTTGGTCATGCCGATAATGCCCGAAAGCTGATCGCCGTTTTCTTTTCCGGAGAAAATACGGCCAATATAGGTCACGGTCGTGTCAAGGACGCCGAATGTCTTCTGGGTCCCCAGCCACAAGGCTTCGTGCGGCCACACCGGATGCGGCTGCCCGTCACCGATGGAAATGGCCAGAAAGCCGCCATAGGTCGGCACAGGGTCCTTAGGCGCGGAAATCAGACGGCGCTCAGGCACCGCCGTCAGGCTCAGGGGCTGGCCGTCACGGATGAGGTCGATGCGCGTCGGCTCGGCGCCACGCATACGGATCAGCATCACGACATCCTCGGAGGTTTTCACGGCGCGACCGTCGATCCGAACGATCTGGTCGCCGACCTTGAGGCCTGCACGTTCACCGGGGCCGTTGGGCACCTCCATGATCGTGCCGGGCGCCGTGCCCTTGCCGGTCAGCATGAAGACGCCGGCGAAAATGACGATGGCCAGCACGAAATTGGCCGCTGGACCGGCGAGAACGATCAGAAAACGTTGCCACACCGGCTTGAAGTGGAAATAGGCGCGCTCGGCCCCCGGCCCTTCCTGCTCGATGATCGACAGACGGGCTTTTTCCAATTCTTCGGCATCGGGTGACATGGAAGACACATGTTCATCGCCGGCAAACTTGACATAGCCGCCCAGAGGCAGGGCGCTGAGGCACCACAGCACGCCGTTTTTATCGCGTTTCGACCAGATGATGGGGCCGAATCCCACAGAAAAACGATCGATTTTCGTCTTGAACAGGCGGGCAACACTGAAGTGGCCCAGCTCGTGAATCGTCACGATCAACGAAATAACCAGCAGGAAGATGGGAATCGCAAGAATAAAAATCATTTATTATCCGTCTCTTATCCCCTAAGTCACCCTGCGGTGATCAAACGCGCGTTTCCATTGTCTGCCGATCAAGACCCCAGGACGACGCCACATAGGCGCGCGTATCGGCATCCGCCTGCTGTATCTGCGAGACATCATGGCGCAAATCGTTTCCGAAAGCCATAGAGTGCGATTGCGCCCGCATCATGGCGGCTTCGACCGTTGCCGGAATGTCGAGGAACCCAATGCGATCGTCCAGAAACGCCTGTACCACGGCTTCATTGGCGGCATTGAAGACTACGGGCATCAGGCCGCCATGACTCAGTGCCTCTCTGGCGAGCCGCAGCATCGGGAAGGCGTCCGTATCCGGTGCTTCGAAGGTCAGGGTTTTCAGCGCGCAGAGGTCCAGCGCCGGAGCCTGCCAGGCGTGGCGACGCGGCCAGCCGAGACAGTACGAAATCGGCACCCGCATATCCGGCGGCCCCATCTGCGCCAGCGTCGATCCGTCGGTATATTCCACCAGACTGTGGACCACGGATTGCGGGTGGATCAGCACATCTATCTGATCGGCGGGCATATCGAACAGATAGGCCGCCTCGATCAGTTCAAGGCCCTTATTGGCCAGAGAGGCGCTGTCTATGGTGATCTTCGCGCCCATGGACCAGTTGGGGTGCTTAAGCGCCTGCGCTCTGGTGACATGACGTAACGCCTCACGCGAGAAACCCCGGAAAGGGCCACCCGACGCGGTCAGGATCAGGCGACGGATACGATCACGCTGGGCCGATTCAAACACCTGAAAAATGGCGTTGTGCTCGGAATCGACGGGCAGGACGCACCCACCCGCGGCTTCGGCGCGCGCGATCAGCGCCCGACCGCAGCAGACAAGGCTTTCCTTGTTGGCCAGCGCGATGGTCGCCCCTGTCCCTGCCGCTGCCCAGACGGGTTTAAGCCCGGCAATGCCGACAATCGCGGCCATAACCCAATCGACAGGTAAGGCGGCGGCGGCCTCCACGGCATCGGGGCCACAGGCGATCTCGATACCAGATCCCGCCATGAGGCCTTTGAAAACCTCCCACTGGCTTTCGTCGGCCAGCACCGCCAGCCTAGGGCGAAACTTCAGGGCCTGCGTCGCCAAAAGCTCTGCATTGCGACCGGCGCAAAGTGCTTCAAGGCTATAGTCCTCTCCAGGTGTCAGGGTTTCCTCGATCAGGTTCAGCGTCGATACGCCGATCGAACCCGTGGAACCCAGTATGGATATCTTTCTCATAATTTGGTACCGAGCATGACCAGCCAGCGTATGCCCCCAATGGCGACGATGGCGAACATCAGCCCGTCGACGCGATCAAGCAGCCCGCCATGTCCGGGAATAAGCGAACCGGAATCCTTTACACCGTAACGCCGTTTGAGCATGGATTCCCAGAGATCGCCGCCCATGGTGGCAAAGGCCACCAGCAGACCGACGATCAGTGCCGCCGTGCTCGACTGAAACAGGGCGGTGATGTCGGACAGAGTGCCCGCGGTCAGCATGCCGGCGATCATCCCGCCCGCGAACCCCGACCAGGTCTTGTTCGGCGAATATTTGCGCCACAGCTTCGGCCCGCCGACCAGCTTTCCCACCAGATAGGCCGCGCTGTCGGCGGCCCAGGCGATCAGGAAGGCAAAGAACACCCAGTAGACGCCATTATGGGTTTCCCTCAGCCAGATCAGCACCAGCGCCGGAAAACCTATGTAAAAGGCACCGTAGGCCGCGTCCGGATACGGCCCTTTGAGATGACGGAAATAGAGCCCGGCGCAAACGGTTCCGAAGGCCAGAAAAACCAGACCGGACAGGATGTTAGAGAGATAAACCGTAAAGACGCCACCCAGAACCGCCAGCGTAATGGTCACCGCCATACGGCTCGACAAACGCGGCGCAGCCATAGCGCCCCACTCCATCGACAGGAGCGCTACGCCAAGGCTCAGAAGCAGCAAAAAGGCCCAGTCGCCATAAGCGATGACAAACAGAACGACCGGAATGAGCACGGCCGCCGAGGCAACCCGGAACAGCAGCTCACGACCGGTCCGTTTCGGTTTCACCTCAGGCTGTGGTGGCATTACCGGCCTCAACCGCCCCGAAGCGGCGCTCACGGCGATGGAACTCATCCAGCGCCAGTTTCAGACTCTCGCCGTCATAGTCGGGCCACAGCACGTCCTGAAAGACAAATTCGGCATAGGCGGCTTCCCACAGAAGGAAGTTCGACAGACGATGTTCGCCCGAGGTGCGGATCAGCACATCCAGAGGCGGCAGGTCATGCGTGGACAAAAGGCCGCCAAACCGCTCGATCGTCAGGTCTTCGACGCTGGCCTCACCCGATTTCACCTGAGCGGCAAAGGACTTCACCGCATCGATAATATCGGCCTGCGCGCCGTAATTCAGAGCGACCTGTAAGAAGAAACGCGAATTATGCCGGGTGCGCTCGTGAGCGTCTTCAACGCACTCGCGTATGTCTTTCGGGAGGCCCTCGGCCTGACCGATAATCCGCACACAAACCCCCTCCCCGGCCAGCCGGTCGAGGTCGGAGCGTATAAACGCCTTGAGAAGGCTCATGAGGTCGGAGACCTCGCTGGCCGGACGACGCCAGTTTTCGGTCGAGAAGGCAAACACCGTCAGATGGCTGACGCCTAAGGCCGGCGCAGCCTTCACCGTGCGACGCAGGGCGTCGACGCCCGCCTTGTGGCCGAATGTACGTATCTGACGGCGCGCCTTGGCCCAGCGCCCGTTGCCATCCATGATGATGGCGACGTGCAAAGGCGCGGCTGACGCGGCCTCAGTCTCACCCGTATGATCCGGCCCAGTGGGCATAGACGGCGCTTTCTTCTGTAACCGATGACTATAGCTCAGATCAGACAGGCCTAGACCTGCATGATCTCCACTTCCTTGACCTTCAGCATTTCATCGATGCGCTTGATGGCTTCATCGGTGAACTTCTGGACTTCGGTGGTCATGCGCTTCTGATCGTCTTCCGAAATGAGCGAGTCCTTTTCGGCCTTCTTCAGTTCGTCATTGGCATCGCGGCGCACATTGCGTACGGCCACACGCTTTTCTTCGGCGTATTTACCGGCGATCTTGGCCAGATCTTTGCGCCGCTCTTCGGTCAGCGGCGGGATCGGCACGCGAAGCGTCTGACCATCGGTGATCGGGTTCAGCCCAAGCCCGGCATTACGGATGGCCTTTTCGACCGACACGACCAGTCCCTTATCCCAGACATTGACGCTGATCATGCGCGGCTCAGGCACGGAAATGGCTGCGCACGACAGGATCGACATCGAGGAGCCGTAGGCATCGACCATGATGCCTTCCAACAGACCAGACGACGCACGACCGGTGCGCAAACCACCAAAATCGTCCTTGAGCGCCAGCACGGACTTGTCCATGCGGTCCTTGTATTTGTTGAGGTCAGGTTTACTCATCTTGATATCTCTGTCTTTAGAGCGATACGTCCGAACGTGTACACGGTTTGGACTATCATATCGCGTTCATTCAAAAATTTAGAGCGAAATGGCATTCACTCCGCTCTAACCGCGGTCTCAGGCCTGCTCGGAAATCACCGTATGCACACCCTGACCGGTGATGACCTTTCTGAGGGCACCCGGTTCGCGGATGGAAAAGACAACGATGGGGATGTCATTCTCACGCATCAGCGACACCGCCGACGCATCCATGACACGCAGATCCTTGGACAGAACCTCCATATAGCTCAGTCGCTCATAACGCTCCGCCGAAGCATCCTTCTTCGGATCGGCGGTATAGACACCATCAACCGACGTCCCCTTGAACAGCGCGTCGCAGTTCATTTCAGCGGCACGCAACGCTGCCGCCGTATCGGTGGTGAAGTAAGGCGCGCCGGTTCCGGCGGCAAAAATCACCACGCGGCCCTTTTCCAGATGGCGCATGGCGCGGCGGCGGATAAACGGTTCACAGACGGAGTTCATCTGAATGGCCGATTGCACGCGCGTATCCACGCCCAGCTTTTCCAGCGCATTCTGCATGGCCAGCGCATTCATGACGGTCGCCAGCATGCCCATATAGTCGGCCGAGGAACGCTCCATCCCGACCGCCGCCTTGGACAGACCGCGGAAGATATTGCCACCGCCGATAACCAGACACAGTTCGACGCCCATACGGGCAACCTCAGCAACCTCTTCGGCCACGGCCTTCACCGTATTCATATCGATGCCGAAGCCTTGCTCGCCCATCAGCACCTCCCCCGAAATCTTCAGGAGGATACGTTTATAGGTCGGCGCATCGGAAGAAGACATGTGGAAGCCTTTAAATGAATCGGGGCAGTGAAATGAAGCCGGACTGATCTAGCCGAGATTTCCCCTTTTGAATAGTCAAAGGGCGCAGACACCTTGCGGTGCTGCGCCCTTAAACCGTGCATAGTCCGGGAAATCAAGCCGAAAGCCTGATCCCTCAAACCTTAGCCCTGATTCATCATCGAAGCGACTTCGGCGGCGAAGTCATCGACCTTCTTCTCCACGCCTTCGCCGAGGGCGAGACGGGTGAAGCCGGTGACCGTGACGTCGGTGCCGAGCGTCTTGGCGGTATCCGCGATCAGTTGCTTGACGGTCTGATCCGGGTTCATGACGAAGGGCTGCTCAAGCAGCACGACTTCGCGCTGGAACTTCGAAATCTGGCCGTCGACGATCTTGGTGATCATCGCTTCCGGCTTGCCTTCTTCGCGGGCCTTTTCCGTCAGAACGGTGCGCTCGCGCTCAACGGCGGCCGGGTCGAGGTCGTCAGACGACAGCGACAGCGGCTGGGTAGCGGCGATGTGCATGGCGATCTTACGGCCCATGTCGTTCAGCGCCTCGACGTCACCGGCGGACTCAACGGCCACCAGAACGGCGATACGACCCAGATTCGGGGCGATGGCGTTGTGGATATAGGACGCGACAACGCCTTGCGACACGGTGTGCTTGGCCATACGACGGGCCACCATGTTTTCGCCGATGTTGGCGATCAGGTTGGTGATCTCGTCGTTGATAGCCGCCTGCACGCCTTCGACGTCCGAAGCCGTCAGACCGGCCTGAGCCGCATTGCGGGCCAGGTTCTGGAACAGCTCGTTACGCGACACGAAGTCGGTTTCGGCATTCACTTCGACAGCAACAGCGCTGGTGCCCACAGCGGCAACCGCCACAAGACCTTCAGCAGCAACGCGGTCGGCCTTCTTGGCAGCCTTCGACAGGCCCTTGGTGCGCAGCCAGTCCATGGACGCTTCGACATTGCCCTCGTTCTCGGACAGGGCCTTCTTGCAGTCCATCATGCCGGCGCCGGACTTTTCGCGCAGTTCTTTAACGAGAGCGGCAGTGATCTCAGCCATGGAATCCCTCCATAAAATTCTCAGTGCGCAACCCAAAAGGCCAGTTTGCCTTTCAGAATCAGTTGCGCGACCAACTAAAAGCTAACCCTCAGCGGCTCCATAGCCTGAGGGCATGACAAATGCATAACAACGGAGCCTAATCTACTTAGGCTCCGTTGCAGGCATTCCTAAGCAGATTAGGCTTCGCCGGTTTCTTCGGCGACGAGCGCGGGCTCGATCGGGGCTTCCGAGGCGCCGAGGTCGATACCCGAAGCCGACTGACCAGCAGCCAGACCGTCGAGCACGGCATCAGCGATCAGATCGCAGTACAGTTGCAGCGCGCGCGCGGCGTCATCGTTACCCGGAACTGGGAAGGTGATGCCGTCCGGATCGGAGTTCGAGTCCAGGATGCCGATCACCGGGATGTTCAGCTTGCGGGCTTCCTGAATGGCGATCGCTTCCTTGTTGGTGTCGATCACGAACATCAGGTCGGGGATACCGCCCATGTCCTTGATGCCGCCCAGCGACAGTTCCAGCTTGTCGCGTTCGCGCGTCAGGGTCAGCAGTTCCTTCTTGGAACGGCCCACCGGGTTTTCCATCACCTGCTCAAGTTCACGCAGACGTGCGATCGAACCGGAAATGGTGCGCCAGTTGGTCAGCGTACCGCCGAGCCAGCGGTGGTTGACATAGTACTGGGCCGAACGCTTGGCAGCGACCGCAACCGGACCGGCGGCCTGACGCTTGGTGCCGACGAACAGGACGCGGCCACCGTTGGCGGCGACTTCGCGCACCTTCAGCAGGGCCTGATGCAGCAGCGGCAGGGTTTGCGACAGGTCGATAATGTGGATGTTGGAGCGCGAACCGAACAGGTAGCGATCCATTTTCGGGTTCCAGCGGTGAGTCTGGTGACCAAAGTGTGCACCGGCTTCCAGCAGGGCGCGCATAGACAGTTCAGGCATAGCCATGAGTAAATTTCCTTTTCATTCCGATAGACCTCCGCGGATGGAAAAGCTTCGGCAAGCCGAAACCTCGGAACGGTCGGATGACGTCAGAGCCTTTGAAAATCAGAGACACAGACAGCATCCCCCCGCGTATCCGCGTGCGAGATGGTGCGCAACTAGGCACAATCGAAGAAAAAATCAAGCGATTTTAAGGAAAATTGCGCCCTGAGAGGAGATCACAGCGCTGAGACCGTCACCTACTCCCTTATACGTCCTCACAATATAGGACGCCATTCATCGCTTTCAAGGCCCCACGCAGAGAGGCATCCAACCGGTAGCGGTTCGGCATTTTGAGTTCGACCTCATGCCCATCGATCTCGCTCAGCAGAGTAATTTCCCCGCCCTGCCCGCGCGCGGCCTCAAGCTGAGCTTTGAAGGCGTCCAGATCGAAACCGCGCGGTGATACCGTCAGGCGAAGTCCCATATCATCTGTTTTCAATGCCCCGGCCATGGGTTCGGCGGACTCACCGAACATACGCACTTCACCGTCGGAACCTTTGCAGCGGACCCTGAGCACGATCGACTGCCCCGGTTCCAGATGCTCCCGGTACTTGCGCAGAGCCTCAGGCTGAAACATCACTTCGTATTCGCCGCTGGGGTCCGACAGGTTGACGAAAGCAAACTTCTCACCCGTGCGGGCCGAAGCGCGCTCCTGACGGCGACGAACCACCCCGGCCATACGGAAGGCTTCACGGCCTTCCTGCGCCAGCGCCATGGCCTCGGCAAAAAGGGTCACATTGCGGCGCTTGAACACATCCACCATGTCCTGCAGGGGGTGACCGGACAGATAGAAACCAACCGCGAATAACTCCTCATCCAGCGCATCCGGTCCGGCGGCTTTAGGGATATTCGGCAGGCGCGGACGCGACGAATCGTTGGTGCCGAACAGGCTGACCTGAGCCGAGGCGCGTTCAGCCGCCATGCTTTGAGCGTGGGCAATGAGCAGATCGGCGCTTTGAATAATCTGCGCACGATTGGGGTGAATGGAATCGAACGCCCCTGCCCGCGCCAGATTTTCAATGGCGCGTTTGTTGACCGCCTTGGGGTCGATACGCTCGAGGAAATCGAAAATATCCTTGAACGGCCCTCCGGCCTCGCGCACGGCCACGACGCTGTGCATGGCTTCAAGACCCACGTTGCGGATAGCCCCCAATGCGTAAAGGACCTCACCGTTTTCGACATCGAAATCCGCCACGGAACGGTTGATGTCAGGGGGACGGATGGTCACGCCGAACTGACGCGCATCCTGATAGAAGACAGCCAGTTTGTCGGTATTGGCGATATCGAGGCTCATGTTGGCCGCGAAGAATTCGACCGGATGGTTGGCCTTCAGCCAGCCGGTTTGGTACGAAATAAAAGCGTAAGCGGCTGCGTGCGACTTGTTAAAACCGTAGCCAGCGAACTTATTCACCAGTTCGAAGATCGAGTCAGACTGCTTTTCGGGAACGCCTTTTTCCTTGGCACCGGAGATGAATCTGGCCTTTTGCAGATCCATTTCCTCTTTTTTCTTTTTACCCATGGCCCGGCGCAGCATGTCGGCTTCACCGAGGCTGTATCCCGACAGGATCTGGGCGATTTGCATCACCTGTTCCTGATAGATGATAACGCCGTAGGTCTCCTTCAGCACAGGCTCCAGCGACGGGTGAAGCATATCGATATCGACACGTCCGAACTTCCGGTCGACATAGGTATCGATATTGTCCATCGGCCCCGGACGGTAGAGCGAGATAAGGGCGGTAATCTCTTCGATCGACCCGCAGCGCATCTTGCGCAGAGTGTCGCGCATGCCCTGACTTTCAAGCTGGAACACACCGATCGATTGTCCCGAGGCCAGAAGTTCGTAGGTTGTTTTGTCATCCAGAGGCAGGGTCGAAAAATCGATCTCCAGTCCCCGCTTCTTCAGGTAATGCCAGGCACGATTCAGCGTGGTCAGCGTCTTCAGACCAAGGAAGTCGAACTTCACCAGTCCGGCGCTTTCGACCCACTTCATATTGAACTGCGTGGCAGGGATGTCGGATCGCGGATCACGGTACAGCGGCACCAGCTCGGTCAGTGGGCGGTCACCGATCACGATACCAGCTGCGTGGGTGGAGGCGTTACGATAGAGCCCTTCGAGCTTGAGCGCCGTATCCAGAAGTTTGGCGACGGATTCTTCTTCGTCGCGCGCCTCACGCAGACGCGGTTCGATTTCAACCGCCTGAGCCAATGTGGTCGGATTGGCCGGGTTGTTCGGCACCATCTTACACAGACGGTCCACCTGCCCCAACGGCATTTGCATCACCCGGCCGGTGTCGCGCAACACCGCCCGGGCCTGCAGCGTACCGAAGGTGATGATCTGCGCCACACGTTGACGGCCATATTTTTCCTGAACGTAGGAAATGACCTCTTCGCGGCGCTCCTGACAGAAGTCGATATCGAAGTCGGGCATGGATCACCCGCTCGGGATTGAGGAAGCGTTCGAACAGCAGACCGAAGCGTAGCGGGTCAAGGTCGGTAATGGTCAACACCCAGGCGACCAGAGAGCCGGCACCCGAACCCCGGCCCGGTCCCACAGGAATGTCGTGGGTCTTTGCCCACTTGATAAAGTCCGAAACGATCAGGAAGTAGCCGGGGAAACCCATTTTCTGGATAACGCCGACCTCGCGTTCCAGACGGTCCCAATAGTCCTGCTCCGGAAAAGCAAGTTCGACCTGTTGCAAACGCTTTTTCAGACCTTCACGCGCCTGAAAGGCCAGTTCTTCATCTTCGGAACGTCCAGCCCCTGTATCGAAACGCGGCAGGATGGGGTCGCGCTTACTCACGAGGAACGCGCAACGCCGGGCGATCTCAAGCGTATTGTCACAAGCCTCAGGCAGGTCGGAAAAGACCTCGCGCATCAGTAGCGGCGGCTTTAGCCAATGGTCCTTGGTCACCTTACGGCGATCCGCTACCCCCATGAAGGTACTGTCGGAAATACACAAAAGCGCTTCGTGCGCCTTGAACATATCGCGGTCGGCAAAATAGGCGTCGTTGGTCGCTACCAGCGGAATATCGTGGGCATAGGCAAATTGTACCAGACCCGTTTCCGCGGAATCCCCACGAATGCCACCATGCGCGCTGCCGTCATGGCGCTGAAGTTCGATGTAAAAACGGTCGCCAAAGGCAGCATGCATGGCGCTGAGCGCTTCATGCGCTTCATCCGGCTGATTTTGCTTGAAGAGCGGATTGATTGGGCCATCGGGGCCACCCGACAGCAGAATAAGCCCTTCGGTACGCTTTACGACCTCTTCCCACTGGACATGCGGCTCGTCTGTCGCCTCGATATCCACATAGGCCATAGACGACAATTCAGTGAGGTTGAGATAGCCCCGCTCATTTTGAACGATGAGCACAATCGTCGGAATCTTGGCCCATTTATCGCTGATAATTCCACCGATACCCTTTACGGGTAAGGCGCAGGCTATGATCGGCTGAACACCTGCATCCTTACTGACCTGAGAAAATTCAAGGGCACCGAACAGATTGCCCCGGTCACAGATTGCAATGGCCGGCATGCCCGCCTTAGCCGCCAGCTTACCCATATCGTAGGCTTTGATGGCCCCCTCAAGCAGAGAATAGGCCGAACGCACACGCAAATGGACAAAGCCGTCGTTCATTTCAAAGCCCTTCTGCGCAGATTACCGGCGGGCGATTTTGGGATGATTCACCCGATGAGCATAGCCGCGCGACATACAACCACAACAAAAGCGGCAACGGCGGCGAAAGACAACACGTTATGAATGGCCAGCATGGTTTGTCCCCTGAAAGAACAGATTATCAATTCATGCTTTGTTCTATATTCTTATTTTGTTCCACGTCAACACGATTTTATCAACACCGTGAACAAAACATGTATATAGCTGATTTAATTAAATATATTTTTTGTTCCGTTTTCAGGAAACGTCCACAAGCCGTCCGTCTTTCAGGCCCACCACACGATCCATATGCCCCGCCAGTTCGAGATTATGGGTCGCAATCAAGGCCGCTACCCCCTGCGCTTTCACAATAGCCTTCAGCGCTTCGAACACCTGTTGAGAGGTTTGGGGATCAAGATTGCCTGTCGGCTCGTCCGCCAGAAGCAGACGCGGTGCATTGACCAGCGCCCGGGCAATCGCCACGCGCTGCTGCTCGCCGCCCGAAAGCTGTGCCGGTTGATGATCCAGACGCTCGCCCAGTCCCATCTGTTCCAGAAGACCACGCGCACGCGCCTCGGCCTCTTTCAGTGAACGCCCAAGCACCCTTTGCGGCAACGAGACGTTCCCCAGAGCCGTAAATTCAGGCAACAGATGGTGAAACTGATAGACAAAGCCGATCTTGTGCAGTCGCGCACGAGTGCGTGCCGTATCGGAAGCGCGCGTAAAGTCCTCGCCATCGATGGTGAGTTGCGCTTCCTGCGAGCTTTCCAGCAAGCCGATGCAGTGCAGAAGTGAGGACTTGCCCGACCCCGAAGGCCCGATCAGCCCGACCACTTCGCCCGCGCGCAGATCGAGATCGACGCCTTTGAGTACCTCCAGTGTCCGGCCATCCGCAATGGGATAGGCACGCACGAGGCCGCGCAGAGACAGAACAATGTCATTCATAGCGAAGCGCCTCCACCGGCTCGAGCTTCGACGCCCACATGGCCGGGAACAGGGTCGCAATACAGGTGGCGATCATGGCGAAGCCGACGATAATGACGACTTCGGTGGGTTCGACCTTGGCCGGAATATAGGCGAGGTAATAGACCTCTTCGTTGAAGACCTTGACGTTGAATACGGCTTCGACGGCCTGCTGTATCGGTCGGATGAAGATGCAGAACAGCGTCCCAATAGCCACCCCCAGCAAGGTGCCTGTCGCTCCGATAATCGCGCCCGACAGGAAAAATATCTTGGTAATGGATGCCCTGTCCGCACCCAGAGTGCGCATGATGGCGATGTCGCGTGTCTTATTTTTCACCAGCATGACGATGCCGGAGATAATGTTCATCGCCGCAATCATCACGATCAGCATCAATATCAGCCGCATAACGTTGCGTTCGACCTGAAGCGCGTTCCAGAGCGGCGCATTACGCTGCGCCCAGTCCAGCAGGATGGCGTTTTCGCCCGAAGCCTTACGAAAAGCCGGGTAGTAGTCCTTGATATTATACGGGTCTTTGACCTTTATCTCGACGGCGTCCCACTCATCTTCGCGGTCGAAGAAGAGTTGTGCCTGCTGCAAAGGCATGAACACATAATAGGCATCGAGCTCGGACACACCGCTTTTGAAAATGCCGCCGACAATATAGGGCTTGCGGCGCGGCACGGCGCCAAAAGCGGTCGATCCGGAGGGCGACAGCAGGGTGATTTCATCCCCCACCTGCACGTTCATCTGCCCGGCCAGCCCCTCACCTATCAGGATCATGTCGCCGCCGTATTCGCCTTCGCCAAAGCCTTTGAGCGAACCGGATTTAAGATTGTCGCGGATGATGGGCGTGTCTTTGACAGCGTCAGGTTCGACGCCACGCATATAGGCCAGCCCCGCCTGCGAAAACGGCCCCTGAGCCAGCCCGGGGGATTCGACATAGGGCGATGCCTCGACAACCCCGGGAATTTCGCGCAGCCGTTTGAGCATGGCGTCGCGGTTTTCCCAGTCGTTCATAGGCGCGCCGGAGACGAATTCGTGGCCGTTAAAGGCCAGCACCCGCGACATCAGCTCATCACGGAAGCCGTTCATCACCGACATGACGATGATGAGTACGCCCACGGCCAAAGTGATGCCGACAAAGCTGATGATGGCGATGAGGGCGATGCCGCCGTCCTTGCGCTTGGTGCGCAAATATCTGAGCGCCAGATCGGTTTCCCACGCGGAGAAAGAAAACAGCGACAACAGCCCCTTCATTATTTCGCCCTGGTCAGTTGTTCGAGCACCGCATCGAAGGCCGCCGTATGACGTTCGCCGGTGGCGCGGTTCTTGATCTCGACCTGACCTTCGGCAATGCCCTTAGGCCCGATGATCAGTTGCCAGGGGATGCCGATCAGATCCATCGAAGCGAACTTGGCCCCCGGACGGTCGTCGGTGTCATGATAAAGCACGTCACGACCCGCAGTGGTCAGGGCCTTATAGGCCTTGTCACAGGCGGCATCGCAGGCTTCGTCACCAACACGCAGATTGATCACCGCCACGTCAAACGGCGCGACGCTTTCCGGCCAGATAATGCCGGCTTCGTCATGGCTGGCCTCGATGATGCCGCCGATCAGACGCGAGACGCCGACGCCATAAGAGCCCATATGGACATTGACCTGCGCACCGTCCGGACCGGAAACCTTCGCCCCCATTGGCGCGGAATATTTCTCACCGAAATAGAAGATATGGCCGACCTCGATGCCACGCGCCGACAATTGCTTGTCCGCTGGCACGGCGTTGAAAGCGGCTTCGTCGTGCATTTCCTCGGTCGCGGCATAGAGCGCCGTGCGCTGATCGACCAGACCTTGCAGATCGTCCCAATCGACATCCGGACCCGGTGCGGGCATGTCGACCAGATCCTTATGGCAGAAGACCGCGCTTTCGCCCGTGTCGGCCAGAATGATGAATTCATGGCTGAGGTCGCCGCCGATCGGACCGGTGTCGGCGCGCATCGGCACAGCCTTCAGCCCGAGACGGCTGAAGGTGTTGAGATAGGCGATAAACATACGGTTATAGGCCTTACGCGCCGAAGCCTCATCGATATCGAAGGAATAGGCATCCTTCATCAGGAATTCCCGGCCGCGCATGACGCCGAAACGCGGGCGCTGCTCATCGCGGAACTTCCACTGAATATGATAGAGGTTCATCGGCAGGTCCTTGTAGGACTTGACCGTACCGCGGAAGATTTCCGTGATCATTTCCTCATTGGTAGGCCCGTAGAGCATCTCACGCTCGTGGCGGTCCTTGATGCGCAGCATTTCCTGACCGTAATCGTCATAACGGCCCGATTCGCGCCACAGGTCGGCCAGTTGCAGCGTCGGCATCAGAAGCTCGACCGCACCGGCGCGCTGCATCTCTTCGTGGACGATTTTTTCGATCTTGCGCAGGACGCGCAGGCCCAGCGGCAGCCAGGCGTAGATGCCGGCAGCTTCCTGACGGATCATGCCCGTACGCAGCATCAGGCGATGCGAGACGATCTGGGCTTCGGAGGGATTTTCCTTAAGCAGCGGCAGGAGATAGCGCGACAGGCGCATGGGCAGGAACCTTAGGTATAGGATAGGGAAATCGGCGCGTACCTAGCCAGCTTCGCCCTCATTGATCAATGCCAAAAAGGCGGAAATAGGACGGGTTTAGCCTATATGAGATGGAAATTCAGGTAACGGAATAAGACCGAAGTTCACCACGACCAGAACAATCAGCCACACCACCACGGCCACGACCGTATTGATCAGCAGCTTTTTCTTCAGGTTATGGAAGACTGGCGCGCCGGGATCACCGCCGTCCTTAGTCTCGACGCCCGCCTCATGATGGCTGATATTGCCGAACGGCAGGACGGCGAACAAGGTCACCCACCAGATCATCAGAAGAATGGCGATACTGGTTAAAGGGCCCATGTCCTATGCCTTTTCCGATGGCGGCGCCTCGGCAGCGGCCGCTTCTTTTTTCTTACGCGCGGCAACCGCCGCAGCGATGAAAATAGGCAGGAAAACAATCCATGGGAAGCTGCTGCGCGACTTCTTTTCCTCGGCGGGCGCGGTTTGCGACGCTTCGGCCGAGGCCTGAGGGGTTGCATGAGCCGTAAGCGGCGTAGCCGATACGGTCAGGAGCGAAAGAGCGAAGAGGCAGCGCTTCATGGTTTTCCCCCCTGGTATCGTGAATTTGACGTTCGTCTCAGTCTGATATCGGACACGGAGCGAACTTCAAATTCAAAAAACGATACGAGATATAATCGGCCTTTGGTGTCCTGTTGAATCTGAAATTCGCCCGAAGCTTATATCAAGACCATGCGAATTTCAGATTCAGGACGCTAGATCAGACCTGCGGTTTCTTCGAGACCCAGCACCAGATTCAGGTTCTGCACCGCCGCACCCGACGCCCCCTTACCCAGATTATCGAACACCGCCACCAGATTGGCCGTATCGCCATCTTCGGCACCGAAAACGTGGATCAAAAGCTGATTGGTGTCGCGCAGGGCATCGCCATTGACCGAGCTCGCCGCCAGCGTCTCTTCGGGAGACGCCACGCGCACGAACGGTTCGCCCGCATAGTGCGCGCTCAGAATGTTGTAAATCGTCGGCAGATCGGGCGCGTCGGGTAAGGCCCACAGATGCAGCGGCACCTCCACAATCAAACCCTGAGGGAAGCGCGCCACGGTGGGCGAAAAGATCGGAGCGGTATCCAGTCCGGCATACAGCTGCATTTCCGGCAGGTGCTTATGCGTCAGGCCGGTGGCGTAGATGCGTTCATGCCCCGTGCCTCCGCCGTTTTCGAACTCGGCGATCATCGCCTTACCGCCGCCGGTATAGCCGGTCAGCGAGGTTGCCACGATAGGAAAGAAGGGCGGCA
>JASGGL010000028.1:0-21270 GCA_047605065.1 Asticcacaulis sp. | reverse complement strand
GTCCATCGAGCGTCTCGTCGCCCAGCCCGTAGGTTTCCAGCGCTTCGACATGGTCCAGCATCCAGTCGGGGTGGTCGAGCAGTCCTTGAGCCAGCGCCGCCGCCGTCGGGTCGAGCGCCTTCGACAGGGCGCGGGCGGCGCGATGACCTTCGGGGGTGACCTGGGTGGGCGGCTCGATCAGGCGGCCACTGGCGTCGCGGCGCGGGAAGGGCGTGCGCTGGGGATAGCCCTGCGAAAATCCCTGCCCCGGAAATCCCTGCCCGAACCCCTGCCCGCGCGCCTGAGGCTGACGCTGGAACAGGGCGTCGTAACGGTCCATCAGGTCCTGTCGGTAGGAGTCGGCCAGATCCTTGTCCTCGATCTGCGCCGCCAGCGCCCGCAGGCGTTTCCGCAGCCCTGCCTTGCGTTCGGGCGTATCGAGCGGCTCCAGATCCTGCTCGCGTTTGAACAGCACCTCGACAAAGGGCTGTGTTGCGCTCAGGGCCTCACGCAGGGCCAGCGCGCCCTTTTCGCGCAGCACATCGTCCGGGTCTTTGCCGCCGGTGATCAGGCAGACCTTGAACGACCGGCCGGGCTTGAGCTTGGGCAGGGCGCGATCCAGCGCGCGGCTGGCGGCGCGTTGCCCGGCCTTGTCGCCGTCAAAGCACAGGGTCGGCTCCGGATGACGCCGCCACAGAATGTCGATCTGCTCTTCGGTCAGGGCGGTTCCCAGCGGGGCGACGGCGGCGATCTGCGCCCGCTGACAGGCCAGTACGTCCATATAGCCTTCGACCACGATCAGTTCCGGGCCACCCAACGACGTATTTCCACCTGATGAGCCGAGAATTTTCAGCGCCTTGGGCAGGCCAAACAAAAGCGCGCCTTTATGGAACAGCGGCGTTTCCGGTCCGTTCAGATACTTGGCCTTCTCATCCGGATCGAGCGCCCGCCCGCCGAAGGAGACGATTTTGGAGCGCGCATCCTCGATGGGGAACATCAGGCGGTTGCGGAAACGGTCATAGGGGGCCTTGCCCTCGACCTCGATCAGAAGCCCGCATTCGACCAGTTCGGAGACCTTGGCCCCCTTTTGCACCAGTGCATCCTTGAGCGCCGTATGCTCCTTTGGGGCGTAGCCGAGGCCGAAATGCGTCACGTCCTGATCGCTGAGGCCGCGCTTTTTCAGATAGTCGCGCGCGGCCTTCGCCCCCGGCGTATTGTCGTGCAGGCGGGCGGCGAACCATTTGGCGGCAAGCTCCATCCAGTCGGTGAGCGACTGGCGCTTCTGTTCGGCCTGCGCGGCCTGCGGCGTCTGCACCGGCATGGCCATGCCGGCTTCGGAGGCCAGTCGCTCGACGGCCTCGACGAAGCTTAAGCGTTCGGTTTCCTGAAGGAAGGAGATGATGTCGCCGTGCTTGCCCGACGAGAAGTCATGGAAGAAGCCCTTCTCGTCATTGACGTAGAAGGAAGGGGTTTTTTCCTTGGAAAAGGGCGACAGGCCGACCCATTCGCGGCCATTGCGGCGCAGCTTCACCGACTTGCCGATGACCTCCGAGGGCCGCAAGCGGGATTTCAGTTCTTCAAGGAAACGATCGTCAAAGCGCACATTTCATATATACGCGCTCACCGCCGCAAGACAAAGGCCAAAGCTTAAGGGCGTCTGAAATCCGGATTGGGGTCCAGTTTCACCGGGTCAGTGACGGGCTTAAAGCGGCTGTTGGGCTTGATGCCGAAGCGGTCGCCGCCAAAGGCCAGCGTAAACTGGCTGATCAGGCGTATGCCCATGATGCCGTCGGCTTTCAGAAAGCCGAGATTGTCCGATCTATTGGGGTCGCCGAGGCTGATATAGGTCTCATCGAAGCGGATGCCGTCTATCTGAAGGTTGCGGGTCTTCACCAGCCGCCGGTTAAGCCTGACGCCGGTCGCACCGGCGACCTTCAGGTCACGGTGTGCCTCGAAGCCATTCCACATCTTGTGTTTTTTGACATAGTCCGACGACAGATAGACTTCGGGACCGGCTCCGGTATCCAGAAGCAGGGTGACTTCACGGCCTTCCAGCGTCGCCTTGACATAGATCTTGTCCGACGTGTTGTCGCTGTCGCGCCTTTCGAAGGCTGTGAGGGGCGGATAGGCGGCCATGTCCAGGCCGCCGTGCGGGTAAAGGCGAATCTCACGCGCGTCGAAATCGAGTTCCGAAGGCAGGGTGGTCAGAAAGCCCGCCGCCAGCAGGCCGTCGCTGGCTGCGGCTCCGGCGGACGCCGAGGGCTCGGGCAGCGCGCCGAAGCTGACCTCGTTCTGCATGTAGGCCGTACCAAAGGTCACATTGCTTGCGGCATAGACGGCGTGGGTGGTCTGGGCCCCCAGCACATTGCCTCTGGCCGTGCCCAGAACGCGCAGGCCGAGCTTTTGGGCAAGGGATTCCCGGATGCCGCTGCTGCCTGCCCCCGTGTCGACCAGAAAGCGGAAGGGGCCTTGACCGTCGAGTGTCACCGCGATGACCGGTTTACCCGAGGCGTTGAGATCGAACGGCACACGCAGAAGATCGGCGGCGCGTGCGGCCGGAGGCAGCAAGGCGGCGCACAGGCCTGCCGTAAACACCTGTCGTCTGCTTAGCATGGCGCGCCCCTGTCACCCCTAAATGGAGCTCAGAATGTTGCGCTGATGCGTGACGAGTCAATGCCCAAAGTAATTGTGACCCGATCCGATGGCCCGGTGGTAATCGAGGCGGCGGTAGAAGGCTTCGGGGTCCTTGGGCTTCACCACCCATGACGGATCGTGGTTGAGCAGGTCATAGAGCCGCGTCAGGGTAAAGCGTACCGCCGACCCGCGCGCGAACAGCGGCAGGGCGTTGATTTCAGCCTCCGATAACGGACGCTCGGCGTGATAGCCTGTGATGAAGGCGGCGATCATGTCGGGCAGGGGCTGACCGCCGGGCGTGAAGCCCCAGGCGTTGAGCGCCACTGCCAGATCGTAGGCGTAAAAATCGGTGCAGGCGTAGTAGTAGTCGATGACGCCGGTGACGTTCCCGTCGTCGTCCATCAGCACATTATCGGTGAAATAGTCGGCGTGGATCGCCCCTCCGGCCAGATCGGTGGGCCATACCGTCTTGAGGAAGGCCACCTCCTCGCGGAAATCAGCCAGTACCGCCTCGGCGCGCGCTGACTGCGCCGCGCGTGGCTCGCAGCGTGCGATCAGGGCGTCCCAATGATGGATGCCCATGCCGTTTTCGCGCGTCTGAGCGAAGTCGGCACCTGCGTCGTGCAGACGGGCCAGATACTGCCCGGCCGAAGCGGCATGACGCGTGTCGGGGTTGCGCGGCCAACGTCCGGGCAGCCATTTGATCAGGGCGCAGGCCTTGCCATTGATGCGGCCGATGGTCTGTCCGTCCTTCATGATCGCCGGACCGGGCGCAGGATAGCCCTTCTGGTCGAGATGCAGCGTATAGTCCATGAAATAGGGCAGGTCGTCTTCGGGGGTGGCGGCCTCGAAGAGTGTCAGGGCATAAAGTCCGCGCGTCGTCTCGACCTTGAAATTGGTGTTGGAGACGCCTTCCTCGATACCTTCGAGGTGGATCAGCTCCCCGATATCATAGTGGTGGCTTAAGTAGGCGCGGGCCTCTTCCAGTGATACCTTGGTAAAAACGGCCATACGTCCCGGACGCCCCTGTTCATTCCTGCGCCCCGCTGACGGCAGGTGCGCGCTGAAAGCCTATACGCAGTCCAAACCCCTTTCGACAATAGGGGTAAGGACATTTGCGATCCGTTCGCAATTTTATTCCGTGCGGATTGACCGCGCGCAATCCCTTATCCTATAAGGCCCTGTACGCCCCTAAGGGCGTATCTATAAGCCGTGCTAAACCGCCGGGTGAGAATCTATCGCTTGGGATTGCGTCCCAAATCCCATAGGCGCAGAGGCGAAAAACAGGAGTTCTTCCGTGGCCAGAACTGTATCCTCCGTTCTCGATCTTGTCGGCAATACCCCGCTGATCCGCTTAAAGCGCGCATCGGAAGAGACGGGCTGCGACATTTACGGCAAGGCGGAGTTCCTCAATCCGGGTCAGTCGATCAAGGACCGCGCCGCGCTGTGGATTATCCGCGATGCCGAAGCGAAGGGCCTGCTCAAGCCCGGCGGCACTATCGTCGAAGGCACGGCGGGCAATACCGGTATCGGTCTGGCCATGGTCGCCAATGCGCTGGGCTATAAGGCCGTCATCGTCATTCCGCGCACGCAGGCGCAGGAAAAGAAGGACGCCATCCGCATGCTGGGGGCGAAGCTGATCGAGGTCGACGCCGTTCCCTATTCCAACCCCGACAACTATGTCCGCTATTCCGGGCGTCTGGCCGAAGAGCTGGCGCAAAGCGAGCCGGGCGGGGCCATCTGGGCCAACCAGTTTGACAATGTCGCCAACCGTCAGGCCCATATCGACGCCACCGCGCCGGAAATCTGGGAGCAGACCGGCGGTAAGGTCGATGGCTTTATCTGCGCCGTCGGGTCGGGCGGGACGCTGGCCGGGATGGCGGCGGGTCTGCGTGGTTTCAATCCGGACGTGAAGATCGGTCTGGCCGATCCGTTCGGTGCGGCCCTGTTCAGCTATTACACGACGGGCGAATTGAAATCCGAAGGCACGTCGATCACCGAAGGCATTGGTCAGGGGCGTATTACCGCCAATCTGGAAGGCTTCGCCCCGGACTATTCGTATCAGGTGGCCGACGAGGAATGGCTACCCGTGCTGTACGATCTCGATCAGTACGAAGGGTTGCTGGTGGGCGGTTCGTCGGCGCTCAATGTCGCCGGTGCCATAAAAATGGCCAAAGACATGGGGCCGGGTAAGACCATCGTCACGGTGCTTTGCGACTACGGCAACCGTTACGCTTCGAAGATTTTCAACGCGGACTTCCTGCGTTCCAAGGGCCTGCCTGTGCCGCCGTGGAGCGAAGGGTGAGGGCATTTTCCGTCAAAGCCCCCTCTCTCCTCCGGGGAGAGGGCTGGGGTGAGGGGGCGGGCCAAAAGCTTTTGGTTTCCCCCTCATCCGGCGCTGCGCGTCACCTTCTTCTCAGAGGGGCGAAGGCCTTATTATATCCCCTGTGCGGCAAAGACAGGTCTGTCCTGAGGCTGAGTGGTGGCGTGGCCGCCGTCGCGGGCCTGAGCACGCAGCCAGTCCATGAAACGCACCTGCGCCATGGACGGTTCGCGCGTCTGCGGCCAGACGAGGTGGTAGCCGAAGCCGATCGGCGCGTCCTTTTCGTTGAACAGGCTGCGCAGGCGACCGGCCCTGAGATCGGCCTCGGCGATGGTGCGTTTGGCCAGAGCCACCCCGCGTCCGGCGGCAGCGGCTTCGATGACCATGTGGCTCTGGTTGAAGCGCGGGCCGCGCGTCGCGTCGATATCGTCTGCGCCATGCGCCTTCAGCCACATCGCCCAGTCCGGATCGGACGGGTCGAGGTCGGAGGACACGTCGTGCAAAAGCGTGTGGTTGCTCAGGTCCGCGGGCTTGCGGATCGGAGCGGATTCGTAAAGCGCGGGCGAGCACACGGGCAGGACGGCTTCTTCCAGCAGGTGCTCGACATTCAGCCCGTTGTAACTGCCGGTGCCGTAGCGGATGGCCAGATCGATGTCGGACACCGCGAAATCGGTGGGGGCCATGTCGGCGGACACCCACACGTCGATATCCGGATTGGCGGCGGAAAAATCGCCCAGTCGCGGCATCAGCCACTTAGCAGCGAAGCTGGGGGCGACCGATACGGTAACACGCCCCTTCTGCTGGGTCTGACGCATCACGCGTGTGGCTTCGAACATCTTCTCGAAGGCTTCGCGCAGGATCAGCGACGAGGCCTTGCCCGCGTCCGACAGGACGACACGACGGCCGTCGCGCACGAACAGCTCGACACCGACATGCTCTTCCAGCAGACGAATCTGTTGCGACACCGCGCCGGGAGTGACAAACAGCTCCTCGGCGGCGTGCTTGAAACTTTCGTGGCGCGCGGCGGCTTCGAACACCCGAAGCGCCGACAGCGGCGGCAGACGGTCACGCGACATAACCACTCCTGTATCAGTTTAGACTACTGTATAGCCTGACTGATCTTTTCGTAAAAACCCTCAGATGTGGCCCTATATACCGCATCTATCGTTTAATAAATCTAATCCTGCGTTCCGGAGATAAAAATGAGTGACGCGCACCCTACGCCCGCGATCGAAGTTCTTGAGGCGGGCCTGTCCTGGGAAACCGACGCCGTAATCATCGGCGCCGGTCCGGTCGGCCTGTTTGCCGTGTTCGAGCTGGGCCTGCTCGATATCAAGGCGCACCTGATCGACATCCTCGATAAGGTCGGCGGTCAATGCGCCGAGCTTTATCCGGAAAAGCCCATCTACGACATCCCGGCATGGCCGATCATCACCGGTCAGGAAATCACCGACCGCCTTCTGGAGCAGATCGCCCCGTTCGGTGCGAAATACCATATCGGCGAAATGGCCGTGGCGGTCGAAAAGCTTGAGCAGGACGATGGCACGACCAAGTGGAAGGTGACCACGGATCAGGGCACGTCGGTGGTCTGCCGCTGCATCCTGATTGCCGCCGGTGGCGGGTCGTTCCAACCGAAAAAGCCGCCGATCCCCGGCATCGATGGCTTCGAAAACATCGGCGCGGGCCTTGGCGTGCACTATGCCGTGCGCAAGATGGAAGCCTTCCGCGGCAAGCGCATCGTTATTTCCGGCGGCGGCGATTCGGCGCTCGACTGGACGCTGAACCTGCAACCCATCGCCGAGCGCGTGACCCTGATGCACCGCCGCGACGACTTCCGCGCCGCGCCGCACAGCGTGGCTCAGATGCGCAAACTGGTCGAGGAGGGCAAGATGGACCTCGTCATCGGTCAGGCCACCGCGCTTTCCGGTGAAACGGGTCACAAGCTGACCGGCGTGACCGTCGAAGACAATGACGGCAATGAAATCCACCTTGAGGCCGATACCTTCCTGCCCTTTTTCGGTCTGACCATGAAGTTGGGTCCGGTGGCGGAATTCGGCCTCAACCTGCACGAAAACCTCATCCCGGTGGATACGGAAAAGTTCGAGACCTCGACACCGCAAATCTTCGCCATCGGGGACATCAACTACTATCCGGGCAAGCTGAAGCTGATCCTGTCGGGCTTCCACGAAGGCGCGCTGGCCGCGCAACAGGTCTTCCGCTACGTCTATCCGGAAAAGAAGCTGCGCTTCCAGTACACGACCTCTTCGTCGGATCTGCAAAAGAAGCTGGGTGTGAAGTAGCAGGGGCTTGCCCCTGCACCCGAAACTTGGAGTTTGTAACCCCGTCTCAGTGCATGCTGAGACGGGGTTTTATTTTTACACCCTTGAGTTATTATCCGCTCATGAAGCGCGACGACGTTCTTTCTGTCCTGAAAAGCCACCGCCCTGAGCTTGAGCGACTTGGGGTGCGTCGTGCCGCGCTGTTTGGGTCTGTGGTGCGCGATGCGCAGAAAGCGGACAGTGATATCGACATACTGGTGGATTTGGACCCTGTGCAGCCAATGGGGGTCTTTGAGTATGTTGGTATTGTTCAGTTTCTCCAGTCGCTGTTCAATGCCCCGGTAGATGTCGCCAATTCGATCAGTCTCAAAGACTCCGTCCGCCCATCGATAGAACAAGAAGCGGTCTATGCTTTCTGACCGTGAGCGGCAGGCACTGGCCGATATTGCGGAGAATATTGACCTGGCCCTCGGCTTTGCCGAAGGATTGGACGAAGCGGCATTCGCCCTTGATCGTAAAAGTTATTATGCGGTTGTGCGGTGCCTTGAAATCATTTCCGAAGCGAGCCGCAAGGTCTCGGATGATGTGAAAGCGCGACATCCCGAACTGCCGTGGAAGCAGATTGCCGGTTCAGGCAATATTTACCGGCACGATTACGGCAATGTTGCGCATTCAATGATTTGGGTCACGTTGCACCGGAGCTTGCCATCGTTAAAGGCGGCTATTGATAGCGAACTGACCTGACCGTTTCTGTTAATGGCTCAGGGTCTCTGCCCCCGCGGCAACAAAACTGTCGTCAAATCGCGCCAGTATGGGTGCATGATCCGTTTACGTCTCTTTTTCCTGCTGGCTGTGTGCCTGTGGCCGACCATCACCTTCGCTCAGGAGGACTGGGTGGAAAGCGAAGTGGTGGTGCGTGGCAAGGCGGTGGTCGGTCCGGCCCTGTGGCGTGTATCGGACGACGACAGTCAGGTCATCATTATCGGCGTCCTGCCGGTGTTTCCCAAAAAGCAGGCGTGGAAGACGACGCGTATCGAAAACGCCCTGCGCGGGGCCAATAGCCTGATCACTCCGCCGGACAACAGTACGGGCCCCGGCGATCTGTGGTCGCTGATGCGCAATAAGGGCCTGCCGGATCGCGGAACGTTGAAAGACAGCCTGCCGCCGGCGCTTTATGCCCGCTATGAGGCGACGGCCCGTCGCGCGGGCGTTCCGACAAAGGATTTCGCTAAGGACAAGCCGGTATGGGCCGGGGCGCGCCTGCGCCGCGAGGTTCTGCAAAAGTACGGCCTGAGCGAAAACGAACCGGTGGCGACGATCAGGCGCTTTGCGCGCGCCGCCAATGTGCCTGTGAAGGCCGTGGGGCGCTACGACAGCGGGCCGTTGTTCAAGGCGGTCAACGCCATGAGCGAAGAGGCGGGCGAGGCCTGCCTGAGTTATACGCTGGACGACATCGATTTCGATATCGACCGCGCACCCCGTGCGGCACAGGCCTGGTCGGTCGGCGATATCGCCACGGTACGCAGTCTGTATCAGGGATCAGTTCTGATGAAATGCCTGTCGGGCTCGCCATTGGCTACGGCGACGCTGAACCGCAGCCTCGCCGACTCGGTCGCCGCTGTTAGCGCCGCGCTCGACAAGCCGGGCAAGACGGTGGCGGTGCTGCCTCTGGCGCAGTTGCTGCGTAAGGGCGGCGTGCTCGAGCGCCTGCGCGCCAAGGGCTATCGCGTCTCCGCTCCCGAAAACTAGAATACGATCTTCGCCCTTTTCTCCAACTAACGGGTGCAGGGTCCGCGACCCTGCTAGTCTATCCATTCGATAAAGGCGCGCACCGTCGTCACGGCGGCGGCGATATCGGCAGGCATTTCGGTCAGGCTTTCGGTCAGGCCGTAAAGGTCGGTAATGGCGTCCGGGGCCTTGGGCTCAAAGCCCAGAGCCTCGGTAACGAAGGCCGGGAACTTGGCCGGATGCGCCGTAGACAGAACGATCTGTCCGCCGATCGCCTCACCGGCGTCGCGACGCTTGAGCGCGGCGGAAAGGGCAACCGCCGTATGCGGACAAATGACCTGACCCCAGCGGTCGTAGGCCAGTTTGATGGTCGCCTTCGTTTCGGCTTCGGAGACGGTGGAGGCCGAAACCTCAGCCCTTAAAGCGGCCTGCAATTCCGGCGACAGGGTCACGGCACCCGTTTGCGCGAAGGTGTCGAACAGGGCGCGGGTCGTCTCGGCATTGCGGCCTGAGGCCTCATAAACAAGGCGCTCGAAATTCGACGGAGCCTGAACGTCCATGGAAACCGAGGCGGTTTCCACGGCCTGATGGCGCACATAGCGACCGTTGTTGATCGCCTGATTGAGCGCGTCATTGGTGTTCACGGCGGCGTGCAGGTGGCCGACATTCCCGCCGATTTTACGCGCCACCCATCCGGCAAAGGCATCGCCGAAATTGCCGGTAGGTACGACGAATTCCGGCTTGCTCAGGCCCGAATGGGCCGCGGCGGCCAGATAGTAGGGCACCTGCCCCAGCAGGCGGCCCCAGTTGATCGAATTGACCGAAGAAATCAGGCCCTGTGATTTGAGCGCAGGCTCGGCCAGCAGCGCCTTGACGATCTTCTGGCAGTCGTCGAAATCGCCCTTCACGCCGACATTCAGCACATTGTCGGCCTGAACCGTCGTCATCTGAAGGCGTTGTACCGGCGACACGCGGCCAAGCGGGTGGAAGACGATCAGCTTGACGTGTTCGGATCCGGCAAAGGCCCGCACCGCCGCCGCACCCGTATCGCCGGAGGTGGCGGTGACCAGAGTCAGCTTTTCGCCGCGCTGCGCCAGCGCCGCATCGGTTAGCGGGGCCATCATCTGCATGGCCATGTCTTTGAAGGCGTGGGTCGGACCGTGGTAGAGTTCAAGAAGGAAGAGGTCGTCTTCGAGCTTGGTGAGCGGCGTTTCACCCCCGCGAAGGAAGGCGTCCTCGGTGCGCTGAGCTGCCGACTTCACCGCCTGATCGCCAAGCACGCCGACGCCGAACAGGTTCAGAAGCCTGACGGTGAGGTCACCATAACCGCCTGCCGCAACGGCGCTCAGGTCGAAATCAGGGGTCGGCCAGTTCTGTGGCACGTAAAGACCGCCATCAGGCGACAGGCCGTCCAGCAACGCGCCCGCGAAACTGCGTTGATCCGAAAAACCGCGCGTGCCGATATAGTTCATTTTGTTACCATTTCTCAAAAGCTTTCAAACCCTTCTTGCTTCAATACGGGTTTGTCCGCTAATAGGCGCAAAGGTTTCGCGCACGATAAAACTGTCGCGGCGGGCCTATCATTTTAAGGCGCGTTAGAAAAGACTTTCCATGACCTCTGCGGCGACAAAATCGGACTTTCCCGCGCCGCTGGCGCAGGCGAGGCGCGTGACGCTGAAGATCGGGTCGGCGCTGATCGTCAATCCGAAAACCGGTGCCGCCGATACGCTTTGGATGCGCGGTCTGGCCGAAGACGTGGCGCGCTTACGGGCTTCGGGCGTCGAAGTCATGATCGTTTCGTCCGGCGCGGGCGCGCTGGGCCGCCGCTATCTGGGGCTTGAGACGCGCCACCTGCCGCTCGACAAGAAGCAGGCCGCCGCAGCGGCGGGTCAGCCGATCCTGATGCGCGCATGGGATGAGGCTTTTTCCGAACACGGCATAAAGGTCGCACAGGTGCTTCTGACGCGCGAAGACACTGAACGCCGCCGTCGCTGGCTGAACGCGCGGGAAACGGCGGACACGCTGCTGAAACTGGGTGTGGTGCCGATCGTCAATGAGAACGATACGGTGGCGACCGAAGAAATCCGTTACGGTGACAATGACCGGCTGGCGGCGCGGGCGGCCATGCTGGTGCGCGCGGAAATGCTGGTGCTGCTGTCCGACATTGATGGCCTCTATACCGCTGATCCGCGCCATAATCCGTCTGCGGAACATATGGCCGTGGTCGAAGCCATCACGCCGGAGATCGAGGCCATGGCGGGCGGAGCCAATGCCCTGTCCGGGGTCGGCACAGGCGGCATGGCCACCAAGATCGCCGCCGCGCGCATCGCCGGATCGGCGGGTTGTTCGACGCTGATCATGAATGGGCAGGCGCTGCGTCCCTTATCGGCTCTGGCTCAGGGCGCACGCTTTACCCTGTTTCAGGCGCAGGCCTCATCGGGGGCCGCCTATAAGGCGTGGATCGCCGGGACGGTCGTGCCTGCGGGGCAGATCCATATCGATGCCGGGGCGGCGCGGGCGCTGTCGACGGGCAAGTCGCTTTTGCCGTCCGGCATTACCTCGGTCACCGGCGTCTTCGATAAGGGCGAAAGCATTTCCGTCCTGCACGATGGGCGCGAAGTGGCACGCGGTATCACCGCCTATGGTTCGGACGATATCGCCGCCATCAAGGGCCGCGCGAGCAGGGACATCGAGACGATACTGGGCTATACCTCAGGGGATGTGGTCATACACCGTGACGACATGGTCATGATGGGAAATCCAGCCTGATGGGCTGCAAACGCCCGTCTTGCTGCGATCCGCTGCTCACGCACTCAAGTACGCTGCGCTGCGGGTCTCGCAAGCCAGCCATTTTCACCGTATCATTCTGGATTTCCGCATAGCGAACCCCAGATTACTACAATCGTTCGGAGCACGCCCACCATGGATACCGCTGGCAATCTTAACCTGACGCAACTGATGACCGATCTGGCGCAAGGCGCGAAGACCGGTGCGGAGGCCTTGCGTCTGGCCGGAGCAGAGGCGCGCACCGCCCTGATCCTCAGCGCGGCGAAGCATATCCGTGCGCTTCAGGCCGATATCCTGACTGCCAATGCCGCCGATGTCGAAGCGGCTTCGCAAAAGGGCCTGTCGAGCGCCATGGTCGAGCGTCTGGTGCTCAATCCCGACCGCGTCGAAGCCATGGCGAAGGGCCTCGAAGAGGTCGCGGGCCTGCCCGATCCGGTGGGCAAGGAACTGGCGCGCTGGACGCGCCCGAATGGCCTCGATATCGCCCGTGTCTCGACGCCTATAGGCGTCATCGGCATCATCTATGAATCGCGTCCGAACGTCACCGCCGATGCGGCGGCTCTGTGCATCCGCTCATCGAACGGGGCCATCCTGCGCACGGGATCGGAGGCGCTTCACTCCGCCAAAGCTATTTTTGCCGCCTTCGAAGCGGCCTTCGCCGAAGCCAGCCTGCCGGCTGCGGTTCAGCTTGTCCCTACGGCGGACCGCGATGCGGTGGGCCTGCTGCTGGGCGGGCTGAACGACGCGGTGAACCTGATCATTCCGCGCGGCGGCAAGTCGCTGGTGGCGCGGGTGCAGCAGGAGGCGCGCGTGCCGGTTCTGGCCCATCTGGAGGGGCTGAACCACACCTATATCCACACGGCTGCCGATCCTCAGAAGGCCGTCGATATCGTGCTGAACGCCAAGATGCGTCGTGTTTCGGTGTGCGGGGCGACCGAAACCCTGCTGATCGACAGGGCGGTGGCCGGGGCTCTGCTGCCGGCCATTGCGGCAGCGCTGACCGACAAGGGCTGTGCCTTGCGCGGCGATGCGGCGGCGCAGGCGATTGTGCCCATGACCGAGGCGAGCGAAGACGACTGGCGCACCGAATATCTCGATAAGGTGCTGGCTGTGCGTGTCGTTGAGGGCTTCGATCAGGCGGTGGAACACATCCGCACCTATGGCACCCAGCACACCGAAGCCATCGTCACCGAGGATGCTGCCGTGGCCGAAGCCTTCCTCAATGAGGTCGATTCCGCCATCGTCATCTGGAACGCTTCGACGCAGTTCGCCGATGGTGGCGAGTTCGGCCTCGGTGCGGAAATCGGCATCGCCACGGGCCGCATGCACGCACGCGGTCCGGTGGGGGCCGAACAACTGACCACCTTTAAGTACGTGGTGCGCGGAACGGGCCAGACCCGGCCCTGAACCGCCTCAGGTTCTTAATCGATACGCCGTGTTTTTTAATTTTCCTGTCATGCCGGTGTCGTCAAAGCCGCCTACCCCCTGACTCCAAAACGCAGGGCAATGGATATATGGCTAACAGGTTGTTAACGCACGCAGGCGTCTTATGGGCTCCTCATTATCAGGAGCTTTCGGCGCCAATGGCGGATGCACCCAAGCGAGTCTTTTTGCCCCTCAGCGCGGTGACGGGGCTGGTGGTACTGCTCGTGCTGGCGGTTATCGCTCCGGGTGCGCCCTGGCTGATCTGGGTCGGTATCGGCGTTGTGGGCGTCAGCCTCTATCTGATGTATGGCGAATTGCAGCGTCACAAGGCGATGCTGATTGCGCCGCAACCCACGCCGGAACCCGTACGGGTGCAACCCGAAGGTCCCAGCTTCCGCGAAGTGCTGCGCGCTATTCCCGACCCCGTGCTGATCGTCTCCGGGATCGAGCCGAACGACATTGCCGGGCGCTGGATCGTCTTCGCCAATACGGCGGCGGTTGATGCTTTTTCTATTCCCGGTGACGGCGGGCTTCTGGTCTCCTCTCTGCGCTATCCCGAAGTGCTCGAAGCGGTCGATGAGGCCTTATTTGGCGGCGTGGCCCGCGATACGGTGTTTGAAACCTCAGGCGCGCAGGATAAGTTCTGGCGCGCCTGGACCTCGCCCCTGCCGGTCGAAGACGGCGGCATCCGCCGCATGGCGCTTCTGGTCATTCGCGATGAAACCGACATCCGCCGTATCGAACGTATGCGTGCCGATTTTCTGGCCAATGCCTCGCATGAGTTGCGCACGCCTCTGGCCTCACTGACCGGCTTTATCGAGACCCTGCGCGGCCATGCCAAGGATGATTTCAAGGCCCGCGACAAATTTCTCAACATCATGGCGGCGCAGGCCGACCGTATGGGGCGCCTGATCAACGACCTCCTGTCGCTCAGTCGCATCGAGATGAACGAGCACGTCCCCCCGGCGGGCGAGGCGGATATCGCCCTGTGCGCCCGCGACGTGATGGACGGGCTGAGCATTCTGGCGCAGGAAAAGGCCGTCATCCTGAGTGCCAACGGGCCGGAACCGGGGCAGCACCATTTGACCGCCGACCGTGATCAGGTGCTTCAGGTGGTTCAGAACCTGTCGGACAATGCGCTCAAATACGCACCGGTGGGGTCGGGCGTCGAGCTTCTGATCGAGGTCGATCAGACGCTGGAGCAGGCGTTGGGCAGCCGCAATCCGGACGCCGCCAAGCTGGTCCTGCTTCGGCCGGACCGGCGGGACGATTTCTACACGGTTATCCGCATCACCGACCGCGGGCCGGGCATCCGGCGCGAATTTCTGCCGCGTCTGGCCGAACGCTTCTATCGTGTCGAGGGGCAAAAGTCAGGCGACCGTCTGGGGACGGGGCTCGGGCTGGCCATCGTCAAACATATCATCAACCGTCATCGCGGCGCGCTGGTAGTGGAATCGGTCGCGCGGCCTGCGCCTGAGGATAAGACGCTTCTGCCTTACGACATGCCTGCGCCGGTCAGATCCGGTGAGCTGGAAACCTATACGACCTTTACCGCCTGCTTCCCCCAACCGGGGCGATATCGGGAAATGCCATCCATCGGCTTTGTGAATGCGCGTTAAAAATCTGTCGGCTGAGCGAGGGCCCGGACCCCGCAAAAGCCGTTGTCCCGCCATTGTGACAGTGTAAAAACGCGAAAAATGACAGTTTTGCCGCTCTGATCTTACGGTTTGCGGCGCACTGTAATAAGCTTGTCACAAAATCAACATATGGGCTTGCCGCAAGGAATTCTGCCATGAACAATCATATCGTCAAAACCTACGGCGAAGAACTCGATCAGCTGAGCGCAGAGGTCATGCTGATGGGGGGGCTTGCTGAAGCTCAGGTGGCCGACGCCGTAGAGGCGGTGGCGCGACGTGACGTGGCTCTGGCGCAGAGTGTGATCGAACGCGACCGCAAGCTGGACGAGCTGGAAAAGGACGTCGAGCGCAAGTGCATCCGCATGATCGCCCTGCGTCAGCCCATGGCCGCCGACCTGCGCAAGACCGTGGCGGCGATGAAGATCGCGACCTCGCTTGAGCGCACGGGCGATCTGGCCAAGAATATCGCCAAGCGGTCGCTGGTTTTGGCCGATGCCGAGCCGATGTCGCCGCTGACACGGTCGATCGAGCGCATGGGCAAGCTGGTCTCCTCGCGCCTGCGCGACGTGCTTGACGCCTATAAGTCGGGCAAGCTCGATGTGGCCATGGCGGTGTGGTCGTCCGACACCGAGGTCGACGAGCATTACAACGCGCTCTTCCGTGAATTGCTGACCTATATGATGGGTGATCCGCGCACCATTTCGGCCTGCACGCATATCCTGTTCATGGCCAAGAACCTTGAGCGTATCGGCGATCACGCGACCAATGTCGCCGAACACATCCATTACGAAATCACGGGCGAGGACTATGTTCAGGACCGCCCGAAAAGTTCCACCTTCTAAACCGCGCCCGCCGCACCGGATGCTCCCTGAGGGGGTTCGGGGTTTGGGTGCTTTGAGAGCAAAAAGCAGATGAGCGTCAAACCCTACATCATCGTGGCCGAGGACGAGGATGCCCTGTCCACCCTTCTTCAGTACAATCTGGAGAAGGAAGGGTACGAAGTCGGCGTTGCCATCGACGGCGATGAGGCGCTGGTCATGGTCAATGAGCGTCAGCCGGACCTTCTGGTCTGCGACTGGATGATGCCCAAGGTGTCGGGCATCGAGGTTACCCGCCGTCTGCGCGCTCAGACCGAAACGCGCAACCTGCCTATCGTCATGCTGACGGCGCGCTCTGAAGAAACCGACCGCATCCGCGGCCTTGATACCGGTGCGGATGATTACGTCGTTAAACCGTTTTCGATGGTGGAACTGGTGGCGCGCATCCGTGCTGTCCTGCGTCGCATCCGTCCGGGCCTGTCCGAAGACCGCGTCGTCTTTGGTGAAATCGTCATCGACCGCCTGTCGCACCGCGTTCAGCGCGCGGGCCGTGACATCCATCTGGGGCCGACGGAATATAAGCTGCTCGACTATCTGATGCAGCACCCCAAGCGTGTGTTCAGCCGTGAACAGCTGCTCGACGCCGTGTGGGGTAACGACGTCTATGTCGAAGCGCGCACGGTCGACGTGCACATTGGTCGTCTGCGCAAGGCGCTCAATGCCGACAGCGAATTCGACCCTATCCGCACCGTGCGTTCGGCCGGTTATTCGCTGGATCTGCAAGGCTGAGGCGCAGCCTACGAAACAGGGCGGGTGCTTTCCTGACCCTGTGTCAGAGCGGGATGGTTTTGGATAAAATCGTCATCCCGCTCTAATCTTTTGAGTGACCGGGATAGTGTTGCCAAAAGAAGTTCGGCGAAGCCAAAAACCGCTCACATTTTTTGACATATCGCTGTAAGCGTTTATGCAAACGCAGGGATTTTGCATGGAAGCTCAGACTTTTACGCCCGCTGAACGGCGAGTGACGGTGATCGCCCTGATGATCGTCTTCCTGCTGTCGGCGCTGGATCAGACCATCGTCTCCACCGCCATGCCGCGCATCGTGGCACAGCTTTCGGGCCTTGACCTCTATGCCTGGGTGACGACGGCCTATCTGCTGGCCTCGACGGTCATGGTGCCGATCTACGGCAAGCTGTCGGACATCTATGGTCGTAAGCCCATACTGGTAACCGGCGTCGTTATCTTCATCATCGGCTCCGGTCTGTGCGGTCTGTCGGGGGAGTTTGGCGACCTGCCGCTGCTGGGGGGCGGCATGGTGCAACTGATCGTCTTCCGTGCCATTCAGGGCCTCGGCGGGGCGGCGCTGATGACCTCGGCCTTTGCGGTAATCGCCGATCTCTATCCGCCGCGCGAACGCGCCAAGCTGGGCGGATTGTTCGGTGCGACCTTCGGCATAGCCAGCGTGGTTGGCCCGCTGGTCGGTGGCTTTTTCACCGATATGGGGACGATCCACCTGTTCGGCCTGCCGGTGGCGGGCTGGCGCTGGGTCTTCTACATCAACCTGCCTCTGGCGGGGCTGGCCCTGTTCATGATCCTCGTCAAGACGCCGAAACTGCTGCACCGCACGGGCGGCAAGATCGATTTCGCCGGAGCCATATTGCTGGTGGCGGCCTTCCTGCCCTTCCTTCTGGGCTTAAGCCTTGGCGGCACGTCGGGCTGGGCTTCGCCGCTGGTCATCGGCCTGTTTGCCGGGGCTGTGGTGGCGCTGATCGCCTTTCTGCTGGTCGAAGCAAGGGTGGATAATCCGATCCTGTCGTTGTCCCTGTTCAAAAACCGGACGTTCGCCAGCGCCAATCTGGCTTCGGTGCTGATCTTCATGGCCTTTATGGGCCTCGTCTCCTTCCTGCCGCTGCTGATGCAACTGGCGCTCGGGCTGTCGGCGACGACGTCGGGTCTGGCCATGATGCCGCTGACCGTCGGCCTGATCGCGTCGGCCAGCCTGTCAGGTCTGCTGGTCCACAAACTCGGCAAGTACCGCTTCATCATGCTGGGCGGGGCGGCTCTGACGGCCATAGGGGCGCTGTGCCTGTCGGCCCTGCCGTCTGACGCGGGTCCGTGGGACGTGGTGTGGCGCGTGCTGCTGATCGGTATAGGTCTGGGGCCGGCACAGAGCCTGTTCAATCTGGCGGTTCAGAATGCCGTAGAGCGCAAGGATCTGGGTGTGGCGACCAGTGCCGGTCAGTTCTTCCGTCAGATCGGATCGACCATCGGCGTAGCGGTGTTCGGTGCCGTGCTGACGCACAATCTGATGGTCATGGCTCCTAAAATCGATGCCCCAAAGGGTGGTGAGGCCTCGGCACAGAGCCAGACCGCCTCAATGAGTCTGGCCGATCTTGAGCGCATGGCTCTGGCGGCTCAAACCGAGAGCGCCCATACCGACGGTGCGCAGACCTCCGTCGATCCGGCGGTGCGTGAAACCGTGGCCGATGCCATTCGCGGCGTGATGTTCGCGGGTTTCCTCGTCTCGCTACTGGGGCTTCTGGCCACGGTCTTCGTGCCGGAATTACCGCTGAAAGGGTTCCGCGACCCCGAGCCTTTGGGGGAGGCACCCGGAGAACCAGCCCGCGAACCGGCACCCGATCCGGACGCCACCTAAAACCGTCTCTTTAAAACCGCCGTAGCACTCTTGCGAAGATTGCCTTTGCTTCCCATCCTGAGTAGGAAGAGTGAGTTAGAATAAGGTTTGAGAGATCATGGCCAGCAGCCCCCACATCATCGACGGCACCGACGCGACTTTCGTCGCCGATGTGCTTGAGGCCTCGCAAAGCGTTCCGGTCATCGTCGATTTCTGGGCGACCTGGTGCGGGCCGTGCCGTCAGCTGGGCCCGGCGCTGGAAAAGGTGGTCACCGAGGCCAATGGCAAGGTGAAGCTGGTCAAGATCGACGTCGACAAGAACCCGATGGTGGCCGGACAACTGCGTGTGCAGTCGATCCCGACCGTGTATGCTTTTGTCGGCGGCCGTCCGGTCGATGGTTTCATGGGTGCCAAGCCGGAATCCGAACTGCGGGCCTTTATCGAAAAGCTCGGTGTCGGTGGTGACGATGGCGCACCGTCGATCGAAGACGCGCTGGCTCTGGCAGCACAGTCGGTGGAACAGGGCGACATGGGCGGCGCTATGGAGGCCTATGCCTTCGTGCTTGAGCAGGACCCGCAGAATGTGACGGCCATCGCCGGCGTGGCGAAGCTTTACATGAAGGTGGGGCAGCCGGAGCAGGCGAAGGCGCTGCTCGATCAGGCCCCTGCCGATACCAAGGATGCCGATATCCTGTCCTTACGCGCCGCGCTGGAGCTGGCCGAAGGCGAGCCGGTCGATATCGCGGCTTTGCAGGCCCGTCTGAGCGCGGACGCCAGCGACCATGCGGCGCGTTACGATCTGGCACGCGGGCTGGCCGGGCAGGGCGACCTGTCTCAGGCCATCGATGCCTTGCTGATCATCATCAAGGCCGAGCCGGACTGGCAGAACAATAGGGCGAAGGACTATCTCTTCAAGATATTCTCTGCCGCCGGTCAGATGTCCGACGTCACCAAGGCGGGTCGCCGCAAGCTTTCAACGCTATTGTTCAGCTAAAAGGGTCGTTCCATGTCCGATATCGAAATCGAAGCTCCGGTCAGCGACTCCCCCGTGCCGGACACCTCGGAAATCGATCCGCGCTTACTTGAGGCGCTGGTCTGTCCGGTGACGCGTCGTCCCCTGACCTATGACAAGGCGGCACAGGAGCTGATTTCGCCGACCGTCGGTCTGGCCTTCCCGATCCGTTCGGGTGTGCCGATCATGCTGGTCGATCAGGCGCGCCGTTTCGAACCCCAAAAGGGCTGAGCCCAGCTTAGACCAGTTCGCCGCGCAGCAGTTTCGGCAGGTCGCCCGTGGCCCCGCCCGCATCTTCCATGAAGAAACGCCGTGCTGGCCCGATATTGTTGATCACGCCCATGCCGAGATCGCGCAGCGGGCGGATCAGCGGATTGTTGTTCGAGAACAAATGGACGAAGCCGTCCATGATGATCGAGGTCGAGACGTTCTCGAAACGCCGCCATTGCGCATAGCGTTCCAGCACCAGTTCCGAACCGATATCTTCGCCCAGCCGTGCGGCTTCGATCAACACCTCGGCAAAGGCGGCGGCGTCCTTAAGGCCCAGATTGAGCCCTTGCCCCGCAATGGGATGGATGCCGTGGGCGGCGTCGCCCAGAAGCGCGATCCGGCCGCGGAACATGTTTTCGGCCAAAGCCATCGACAGCGGATAGATGAACTTCGGTCCGGCCAGTTCGACCGTGCCCAGAAAATCACCGAAGCGCTGCATCAGGTGGGCATGAAACAGTTCGGGGCGCACCTGCATCAGCGCCTTCGCCTTGGTATGGCTTTCCGACCAGACGAGGCAGGCACGGTTATCGGTCAGGGGCAGTATGGCGAAGGGGCCTGAGGACAGGAAGTACTCGTAGGCCACCTGATTGTGCGGGTGCTGCATCTTCACCGTGGCGACGACGGCGCTCTGTCCATAGTCCCAGCCGATGGTTTTGATCCCTGCGTGTTCGCGCAGGCCCGATTTGCGGCCTTCGGCGGCAACGGCCAGGGGTGCGCTCAGGCTTTCGCCCGTGTTGAGGCTCAGGGTAATCCGTGTGGCGGTCTCTTCGATACCGGTGACCTGAGCCGGGGCAATGACGCGGACGCCGGCCTTGATAACCGCCTCATACAGCACGGCGCGGATATGACGGTTTTCCAGCATATAGCCGAGCGGTTCGTTGCCGGAACGGTCGGAGATTTCAGCCGCGTTGAAATGCAGGAAGAAAGGTGAAGGCCGCTTCGTCGCCGCGCCGGGCAGATGGGCGTCGGTGACGACGATCTCATCCATGCGGCAGGCCAGCGGTTCCAGCGCCTCACCGACCCCCAGCGCCTGCCACTGGCGAAAGCAGGAATAGGCGATGGCCGAAGCGCGACCGTCGAAGCTGGGCTCGATCTGCTCGCTGAGCGGTTGCCGCTCGATCATGACGGGCTTAAGTCCGCCCTTGGCCAGCGCCAGAGCGGCGGTCATACCGGCCATACCGGCCCCGACGATGATCAGATCAGCTTGCGTTTTCATGACCCTATCCTAGCGCGGCAGGTAAGGCTTCGCATTACAATTATTTCAGTAGCGGCGTCACGCCGCATCACGGTAATTTGCGGTGTTTATGGGGGAGCCTTCGATGATCACGACGCGACGCGGACACGTTCAGGGGTTGATGGCGCTTCTGGCCTTCGGCACGGCCGGTACGGCCCGCGCGGCGGATAATCCGTTTTACGGGACGTGGACGGGCATACTGGATGCGGGCGCGGCACGCCTGACCCTGAGGCTGGTCATCGATGCCAAAGGGGTCGTACTGATCAGCGTCGATCAGGGTGGTGCGCGTATTCCGGCATCGGGCGCTTCCATCGAGGGCGAGCGGATCAGACTGGCCTTCAGCGCCATCAAGGCGACCTATGAGGGGGCGCTAAGCAGTGACCGCCATATCGACGGCACCTTTACGCAAGGCGGACCGTTGCCTTTGCGCTTCACGCGCGGCGAGGTGGCCGAACTGACGCCGGAACCGGTTATTCCGCCCCTGACCAGAGACTATCTGAACGATCAGC
>JASGGL010000027.1:0-21586 GCA_047605065.1 Asticcacaulis sp. | reverse complement strand
TTTTCTACTCTGCTCAGGAGTATTATTGCAGGCGGTAGGTGATACCGAACATGGTACGGACACCGCCGTAGGAGATGCGCCAAAGGTTTTCTGTCCCGTTGGCAAAGCCGTAATATTCGCCACCCGACAGGCTCGAAGCCTGCTTGGTGATGTTGCGGCCTTCCAGATAGACTTCGATATTCGGGCGCACCTTGTAGGTGACCTTGGCATCAAGGTACTGGGTTTCGTCCTGGAAGCGCGGCGCACCCGGATTGTAAGGGGCCGGGCGGGCCGTCGTCGTACCGAACGGACCGGGATAGTTGTTGACCGAGTTGGCATTGCCGCACGGCGCGATACACGAGAAGTAGTTGGTACGCTTCTGATAAGAGACGCGGGCGTTCAGCTTACCATCGTCATACCAGAGCGACAGGTTCGCGTAGTAGTCCGCTTCACCCGGCGTGCGCATCGTGTCACCCGAAATCGGGTCCTTGATGTCGACAGCCGTGGTGCCTTCCAGTGTCGAGATATTGAAATCGGCACCGGTATAGCGCAGGTACCAGGGCAGGAAGGTGAACGCCGTCTTCGACGTGAACTCCCAGCCGGTACGGCCATAACCGATATCGTTTTCCCACTGGCTATAGCTGAACTCCAGATCTTCGACCGGCTGACCGGTTTGCGGATCGATCAGGCCGGAACCCGCGAACAGCTTGCCGTCCGTCTTACCCAGCGATATCGCCCCGCCGACCAGAACGTCGAGCTGGTGACGTGCCAGCGAGAACATGGTGTCCTTGTTCGGATACCATTCCAGCGTCATCTGCTGGTTCTTCGCCTTGTACGGCTTCAGGTCGGGATTGCCGAGCGTGCCTGAGCAGCTCATGTCCTGCGCCGTGCCGTCCGCTTCGATAACACCTTCGTTGACTTCGCTGAAGGTACAGTTGCCCGACGGGATCATGCGGGCGATGTTCGGACGCGCAACCGTTCTGGCCCACGAGTAGCGCAGGACCAGCTTGTCCGGAACGACCCAAAGGTTGAGGTTGTAGCTCGGCAGCCAGTCACGATAGCTGCCATGCAGCTCGACCGGTTTACGGAAGGTATAGGTCGTCGTGTTGGCTGTCGGCGTCGCCGAGCTCCAGTTGGCGTTCTTACGCACCGAGTTGAGCTGCAGGGTGCCGGTGCCGGACACTTCGGTCTCAACCATACGCAGGCCCATGTTACCGTCAAAGACCATGCCCAGAGGCAGGTTTTGCTCGAACTCGGTCAGGAAGTAGGCGGCAGTGACACTTTCTTCGTTATGGAAGACCGGCTGTTCGTACATGTTGCCGTCGCTGCCGCGACAGACCTTGATACAGTCGAAGTTGGCGTTTTGCGCCGCACCGATCTGGCTCCACAGCTTGCGGATATCGAGACCCGGCCAGCTGGTCAGGCCGCTGGCACCCGGATAACCGTCGAAGAACTGCGAATCCGCCGGCAGGAACACGCCACGGAAGATTTCCTTCAGTTGATCCGGCGTGAAGGTCGAAATCCCCGTCAGGCTCGGCCCCGGCTCGGTGTTGGCAACATAGCCGTAGTTACACGGCATGGTCGATGTCGAGGTCGGCAGACACGCGCGGAACGAACCACGCAGGTTCAGTGTAGGCACGATGATCGGCGGGACATAGCTGGTGTTCAGCGTACCGTTCGAGTTCAGGTAGCTGCCGACGGCTTCCTTGACCGTATAGCCGCCCGGACCCCAGTAGTCGGTTTCCGTTTCGCGCTTCGAATAGCCGGTCTTGATCAGGGTGAAGAACGGTACCTTGCCTTCAAGGCGGTAGGTCACGTCGATCTTGGCCGTCTGTTCGCTGTTTTCCTGCATACGCGGCTGGAAGGTGATGCCGAAGTTGCCGGTCAGAAGCGGAATCTGGGCCGCCGTATAGGCCGGAACCGCCGCACTGAAGTAGGTCGGGTTGGCCGCACCCGTACCGGCAGTGGCCGGACGGACGACCACGAAGTTATCCGGATTGGTCTGATCGAAACCGGCCGGAAGCTCATAACCCCAGACGCCGGCCTGCGAAACCGTCAGCAGGGCGCGACCGTAAGGTGCCGAAATCGAGGTACGGCGGTCATCGCGCGAATAGGTGCCTTCGCCACGGTTGACGACGAACTGAACCCGCAGCGGCCCGTTCTTGTACTCACCGCCGAACTGCATGTACTTGCTGTCGGTCAGGGCCGTGGTCGAAATCTGATCGATACCGACCGTACCATCGGTGATGGCGAACTGCGTGACGTGGTGGTTGGCATCGACCTTGATGCTGGTCGGATCGACGTTTGCCGTCAGACCATAGACCGGGAAGGCCGCGTTGGTGACGTTGGCCGCAGCCGTACCGGCCGCCGGGTTGGTGTCGATGGTGATCGGCCCCGTCGTGTAACCCTCATTGAACAGATAGTAGCCCGAACCAGCCACCGGGGTGCGGTAATCGATCGTACCGTTGGGATAGAAGGTACCGCTGGTGCCGTTGCTCATGCTGTCCGCAAACATACCAGCGGTGTTGATAGCCAGACCGCCCAGATTGCGGTTGCGGTACTGGTCATCGACGTGACGGTTGGCGATGCCGTACTTGGCATAAAGCGACAGGTGATCGTTGACCTTATAATCGAAACGGATGTCGGCGGCCAGACGCTCGTCATCGTTCGAGTTCAGGAAGTTACGGATCAGCGAGGGGCTGTAGTCGTTCCACTGGTTAAGGCAGGTCACGCGCTCATAGATGCGCTGGTTCTGTGCCGCCGTACGGTTGTTGCTGCTGGTGCCCGCCTGAATTTGACCGAGCTCGGTATCGCTGAGCAGCGGGAACAGGGTATTACACTGATCCTTGGTCTGAGCCTGCGCGGCCAGAGTGACGAGTTCGAGCGGCGTCTTGGCATAGATGGTGCCGGTATTGGTGGCGTTGTTCCACGACGCCAGAGGCGTATTGGCACCATCGCCCGTCACCGTCGCCGGATTGAAGCTGAAGGTTTTTTCCGGCGATTTGTCCCAGTCCATCGCACGGGCATAGCCGGCGTTATCCGAGGTCACCATCGACATGTTGTGACCGTTGTTCTGGATCTTGCTGGTCGAGAGGCTGAACAGGACGCCCAGACGGCCTTCCATGAACTTACGCGATGCGACAAGGTTGATATCCGGGCGGTATTCCTGACCCAGCGAGTTGCGGGTCGTACCGACGCGCAGCGACAGATAAGGCTTTTTGAAATCGAGGCCGGTACGCGTCTGGATCAGCACGGTGCCGCCGATCGAGCCTTCGGTCATGTCGGCGGTCGAGCCCTTAACGACGTCAACGCTCTTGATCAGGTCGGAGGGCAGTTCGCGCATGTCCGCCGCACGACCGGCATTGTCGCCGGAACCGATGGCCAGACCACCGGCGTTCTGAACGCCGATACCGTCAAGTTCGACGCGCGTCAGGTCGGCGCTGTTGCCGCGGATGGTGACACCGGCACCTTCGCCGAATTCATTGCGGTCCACCGCCACACCGGCGATACGCGAAATGGCTTCGGAAATGTTGCGGTCCGGGAACGCGCCGACGTCGTCGGCGACGATCGAGTCGGTCGGCGTCTTGGCACGCTTCTTACGATCGTTCGACGACTGCTGCGCGGCGCGCGCGCCGACGACCACGACCGTATCAATGTCTTCCTGAGCCTGCTGAGTCTGCGGGGTCGCCTGCTGCGCATAGGCCGCGCCGCTGGCTGCCATCGCCGCCATCATGGCAAGACCCGTACCCGCCATCAGATATGTGGCGAACGCCCCCCGCTGCGATTTCTGGGGTTTATTCTGCATCCTATTCCTCCGATACGCCGCTTGAGCGGCATGCCCCTAAGCACTTGCATGGTTCCGCAAGGCCGCATGGAGGATGAGCAAACAGATTGAGCGCGCGCACTTAAGCACGGCCCTCCCATGGCGGGATCCTGAACGAATGAACGTAAACCCGTCGCCCGCACAGCAGGCATGGCTACTCCGTTCGTTCGGAAAATCGCTAAGCTAACTTCACTCCCTTGCCAGGGCCCCTTGTTTTTGTATGGGCCTCTGACTGACAACCTGTCGGATGACGCTGATCTTCATTGATCGATATTGATAAGTCAAGCCGCAATTTGATCATAATTCCCGTTAAGTCCGACAAATATTACAATTTGCAGCAACAAAGTTACTGAAATGTCACACAAATGCACCGAAATTGGCCAAACCTATCAAATTTGCAATGATTTACAGTGTGCTACTACCGCATTGAGGCCGCCTGGCCACCGGATAGCGTCTCGTTCACAGTCTTTGATTTCCCATGGAAACAGCGGGTTGTGAAAACAGGGGCGTATCATTTTCATATATTGTTTCGACGCCGTCACACAAAAGTGGCTCCCCGTCCTGTTTTCACCCCCATTCAATCAATTTCAATCACGATCGACGAATATCATACAAATTTGTGCTATACCTGCGACGGCGGGACGGGGTATGACACGTACAAAAACCAAAAGCGGCCCAAATCAGGCTCCCTGGTGCCGTGCGGAGGAGACTCAATTGATAAACCCGACCTATAAAACCTGCCTCGCCGCCGGGGTGGCGCTGACGCTGATGGCCACGGCAGCCAACGCCGCGCCTGCGACCACCTATCGCGTCGAACACCTCGATCGTGGCGCGGTTGCCGTTACCGCCGACAAGGGCGTTCTGGTTAGCTGGCGCATACTGGCCGACGATCCGGCCGGACTGAGCTTCAACCTCTACCGCGATGGCAAGAAGCTCAATGCAAAGCCCCTGAGCGGTGTCAGCGACTATCAGGACGACTCCGGCTCGGCCAGTTCTGTGTACGAAGTGCGCGAAGTACTCAAAGGCAAGGAAGGCTTGGCCAGCAAGGCGTTGAAGATCAACGGCTACCTGTCCATTCCGCTGAACAAGCCTGCCGACGCCACCACCCCGGACGGGCAGGCCTACAGCTATACCGCCAACGACGCCTCGGTCGGCGATCTGGACGGTGACGGGCGCTATGAGATCATCCTGAAATGGGACCCGACCAATTCCAAGGACAACAGTCAGGGCGGCTATACCGGCCCGGTCTTCCTCGACGCCTACACGCTGGAAGGCAAGCAGCTGTGGCGCATCAATCTGGGCCGCAATATCCGCGCAGGCGCCCACTACACGCAGTTTCAGGTCGCTGACTATGACGGCGACGGCAAGGCGGAACTGATCGTCAAGACCGCCGACGGCTCGACCGACGCCGCAGGAAAGGTCATCGGCGACGCCAATGCCGATTGGGTGACCCCCTCCGGCGAACTGGCTCAGAATGACAAGACCGGCTCGCGCGTGGCCGAAGACGGCAAGCTGATGGCGCGTCTGACCGGTCGCATTCTCAAGGGCCCGGAATATCTGAGCGTTTTCGATGGCGCATCGGGCAAGGTGCTCGACACCATCGCCTATCCGTCACCCCGCGGCCCGAACGGCGACAATCCGACCGACGAAGAATCCATCGCCCGCTGGGGTGATGCCTATGCCAACCGTGCCGACCGCTTCCTCGCCGGGACGGCCTGGCTGGACGGGGTGCACCCGAGCGCCATCTTCGCCCGCGGCTACTATGCGCGCACCACGATCGCCGCCGTCGATTTCCGCAATGGCAAGCTGAGCACGCGCTGGTACTTCGATTCCGAAGCCGACGGCGTCCCCAAGGGCTATTCCGGTCAGGGCAACCACCAACTCAGCGTCGCCGATGTCGACGGCGACGGTCGTCAGGAAATTCTCTACGGTGCCATGGCCCTGAGCGCCGACGGTAACCCTCTGTGGACCACCGGCATGGGTCACGGCGACGCCATGCACGTCTCTGATCTCGACCCCAATCGTCCGGGTCTGGAAAAGTGGGGCGTGCATGAAAACATGCGCATGTCCGGCAATACCGGCGCGGCCCTTCTGGATGCCCGCACCGGCGAAGTCATCTTCAAATCCGCCGCCGATAAGGACACCGGCCGCGGCGCGGCGGGCGATATCGACCCCCGCCATCCGGGCGCGGAGTTCTGGGCGTCGAACAGCGGCAATCTTTATGACGTCAAGGGCAATGTCATCAGCGACAAGCGCCCGCGCCAGATGAACTTCATGATCTGGTGGGACGGCGACCTGTTGCGCGAATTCCTCGACGGCAACAAGGTGTCGAAGTGGGACTGGAACACGTCCGACAGCAAGGTTCTGCTCGATGCGGCGGGGGCGACCTCGAACAACGGCACCAAGTCGACGCCTGCGCTTTCGGCCGACCTGTTCGGCGACTGGCGCGAAGAAGTCATGCTGCGCAGCGACGACAATCAGTCCCTGCGCATCTACTCGACCGCCATTCCGACCAAGTACGGCTTCGTAACCCTGATGCAGGACCCGCAATACCGCGCGGCGATCGCCTGGCAGAACACCGCCTATAACCAACCCCCCTGGCCGTCCTTCTTCATCGGCGAGGGCATGAAAACGCCCGCCCGCGCCAAGGTTGAAATCACCAAGGCCAAGTAAGCGTCACATAATGCACAGCAAAGCCCCGTCGGATCACCCGGCGGGGCTTTTTCTCGAACAGATTCAATTTTCCTGTTCAAATTTATGTGCCTTCAATTCGTCTTTGAATCTCGCTAGTGTTTCGACTCTGGCGCGATAATTTGCTTTGGGGATGACGCCAGCCTCTGTATGAGGAACGCCTAAAGCGCATTGCATTCGATTCGCCGTCGGCATTCCGTGTACTGTACCTCCGAGTTTTTTGACGCCACCTGTTCCCAGTAAGCAAGGAATCTGACGTGCAGAAATATCAGATCAGGAGCATGACAGAGATAGACCCGGCAGAAGAGTTCAAGGACTTCGCCTACATCATTTCCCACGATCTGGCCGGGCCTGTGCGCTCGCTCGTGGAATTTTCACGCCTGCTCGTCGAGCAGGCCCCCGTGCCCGAAACCGAAGAAGGCATGACCAATCTTTCCATGGTTCTGGAAAGCGGTGAAAAGCTTCAGGAAATCCTGAGCGGCCTGTTACAGTTTTCGCGCCTCAACACGGTGCCGCGCCTGACGCAGAAGGTCGATCTCGAAGAAGTCGTCGCCCGCGTACATATGAACCGTCAGGAAGACCTCACCCTGATCCGGGGCACGCTCAACCACGCGGCCCTGCCTGAGGTGATGGGCGACAGCAACCGCCTCTATCAGCTGGTCTATATGCTGGTCGACAACGCCATCAAGTTCCGTCGCCGCGACCGGCCACTGGTCATCGACATCGGCTATGAAGAAACCGAGCGCGAGCACTGGATCTCCATCGCCGATAACGGCATCGGTATCGATCCGATGTTCTATGACGACGTGTTCCGCCCCTTGCGCAAGCTGCATACCGACGATGTCTATGACGGTGCAGGCATGGGGCTGACGCTGGCGCGCAAGATCGTGCTGATGCACGGCGGTCAGATCGGCATCGGCTCATCGGACAATGGCACGGTCATTTCCTTCAGCCTGCCTAAGACGCCGCCCGCAACCTGATTAGCGGGTTCAATACGCGTCCGGCAGGTTTTCGGGAAACCGAAGGCCGGACGCCTGCGCATCCGACAGGAAGCGAACCAGTTCCGCCGCCAGCCGGGCGAAATCCTGCGCCGTGTCGGGTTTCTGCACATGACCCGACGCCCCGCGCCGCTCACCGTCTTCGAGGTGCGCTGCCGTGACAAGGCCCGACATCATGACCACGCGCACCGGCCTCAGGGAGGGATCGGCGCGCACGGCGTCGAGCACCTGAAACCCGTCCAGCCTCGGCAGGCGGCAATCGAGCAGCACCAGTTCCGGCAGTGGCTGACCGGCATATTCCGCCTCGCCGCGTAAGCGCAGCAAGGCTCGCTCACCCGTCGGAGCCGCTTCGACGATCACATGCGCCGCCACGGCCTTCAGCGCACGCGTCAGCAGCAGCGTATCGCCGCGATTATCATCGACAATCAGTATGTGCTCGGCCCGTATGGAGGCGTTTGCCGGCATGAAGATTCCCTTGATCTGACCCCTGATCCGGTCCTGTCCGCCGGGGCTTTCGGCGCAGCATCGGCGATTATGCCTGCAAATGCCCGACGGGGAAGCCTCTTGCTTAAAATTCGCACATATTGACAGACTCCGCCAAGGAAAGGAGGCTGTGCCTATGAAACTGCCTGATGTTCTGAGCCGCGATCCCGCCCTTTTCGAGCCATTGTCGCCGGATTTCGCCCGCAATCCCTATCCGGCCTATGCCCGGTTGCGGGCGCTGAACGCCCCCTTCTATTTCGCCCCCTTCGACATCTGGCTCTTTTCGCGCTTTGCCGATGTGCAAGCCGCCGCGCTTAACCCCCTGTCCCTGCGTTCGCTCGATCACCGGATGACCGCAGATGAGATGGCTGCCGAACGCCGTGCGCAGAACTGGCACGACATGCCGCATCATTCCCGCTTCGTGCAGGTGTCGATGCTGAACTCCGATGGCGACGTGCATCAACGCCTGCGCAAACTGGTCTTCCGGGAATTTACCCCGCCTCAGGTCGAGCGTCTGAAAGCGGGTGTTACGGCCTACGTATCGGAACTGTTCGACGCGGCGGGCAACGACTTCGACTTTATCAACGATCTGGCCGTGCACGTGCCGGGGCTGGTGATCGGGCGCTTTCTCGGTGTTCCGGACGAAGACTGCGCTCAGCTTCGGGTCTGGTCCGAAGACATCGTGCAGTATTTCGACATCGACCGCACAGATGACCGCAAAGCTCTGGCCGAACGCACGACAAAGATCTTTTACGACTACCTGATCGGCCTGTCGGACGAGCGCCGCAAACGGCCGAAAGACGACCTGATCTCGCGGCTGATCGCGCGCTGGGACGCCGGCGAGTTGAGCGAGGATGAATATATTTCGACCTGCATGCTGATCCTGATGGCCGGTCACGGATCGACCATCGACGCCATGGGCAATGGCCTGACCGCCCTGTTGCGGCACCCGGCGGAACTGGCGCGACTGCGCGCCGACCTCAGCCTCATGCCCACGGCCATTCAGGAGATGTTTCGCTACGACGCGCCCCTGCCCTTCTTCCATCGCTATGCCTCAGAAGACATGGAGATCAATGGCTGGGAGATACCCAGGGGCACGAAGATCGGCCTGCTCTACGCCTCGGCCAATCGCGACCCCGAAGCCTTTGCCGACGCCGATCGCTTCGATGCCGCACGCACACCGAACCGCCATCTGGCTTTCGCCGCCGGGCCGCACTTTTGCCTCGGCAACCACCTGTCGCGCATGAATATGGAAGCCACCTTCACCACGCTGCTGACGCGTTATCCGCGCATCGAACTGAGCGCCGAACCGGAGTTCAAGCCCGGCCTGTCGCTCAGGGGACCGAAGGCCCTGCCCATCCGGGTGCGTTAACGTTTGGTTAACCCTGATCGTTCACGGTTTGTGCGATCAACGGAGTCCCCGGTATGCGTAAACCCTCTTCCCGTTTTTCTGCCTCTCGCTTCTCCGGCATCGAACTCTACGATCTCGCCCTCGTGGAAATCGCCGGGCAGGTGCGGCCGCAAACCGCTCGACGCGACGAAACGCAAAGCGGCGTCTATCACGTCGGAAACCATGCCTATCGCGCCAACGGCACCCCCCTGCCGTCCACACCACCCGCCCCGGCCCTGCTGCTGGTCTATTCAGCAGGCTGTCGGCTGGTCAGGGGGTGACGCTTCAGGGATAACGCTGGGGGTGACAGAGCACCGCGCATAAACTAACCTGCCGGAAATTCTCCGGGGGATTCCATGCGCCATATTTTCTGCCTGACGGGTCTGACCTTCGTTGCGGCTCTTGCACCCTTTACCGCCACCGCCATAGCTTCGCCGACATCAGCCAGTCAGCCTCAGGCGCTGGATATTCTGCTTGCGAAAATCGGCCCCCAGCTACAGGATGAAAAATACGAAGAGGCTCGCTCCACCCTTCAGGCTATAATCGCGCACCCGGGGTTTGACGCCCTTCCCGTGAGTTCGAAAGCGGCGTGCTATAGTCTGCTGGCAACCTTGCAACTGGACCTCGGCGCCCCTCAGCAGGCCTATGACGCCTTGCTCAAAGCATCCACCTTCGGCGAGGCCGAGCTGGACGCAAACTATTGGGAGCTTATGGTTCAGGCCACCGGGCAATTGGACAAGTCGGAGGAAATGCTCGCCGCCTTCACTACGCTGAGCACGAAATTTCCGGAAATATTGAAGGAATATGACAATGATTACGTCATTTCCTTTGTCCATATGAGCGGAGATATCGAGGACAAAGGCACTTCCAGAAAGGCGCTTCTGGAGGCGCTCTATGCCGCCGGATACACCGCGAAAGACAGCGGCTATTCCGTGGAATGGCTCTATTTCGATCTGTTCGAAATCTACGTCGCCGATAAGGCCGAAGACAAGGCCACCGCCATAGCGGCCAAACTGATTGAGCCTGAAAACCTGCTGCGGTTTCGCATAGACAAACGCTACGCCCGCTATCGCCGCGTAACGGATGTCGAGATCACCGCCGCCTTCGAAACGCAACTGGGACGTCACCGTGACTTTGCTGAGAAAAACCCAAACCTTTTGTCCGGCTCCACTCTGGTCGCCTCCGATCTGCTGGATCTCGCCCGCGACAAGGAGGGGTTGAAGATTGTCGACGAAGCGCTCGCCAGAATCAAGGCCGCCCCGGAAGGCAGCGCCGCATATGACGACCTGTCCGATCAGCATAACTGGGTACTGGATATCAAATATCGCCTTCTAAGCCAGATGGGCCGCTATACCGAAGCCGAACAGGCATTGAAGGAGGGCCGGGATATCGCCCTCGCCGCAGGCGAAGACACGGTCAGCCAGAAGATCAACCTCGGGGGCTTTTACAATGCACTGGCGCGCCCTCAAGATGCCCTTAAAGAGGTCGCGGACATCAAGCCGGAGGATGTCAGTATCTATGGGCTGATGTCCGCAGAGGAGGTGCGGGCCTGTGCCTACGCGCAAACCGGAGAGACCGAAAAGCTGAAGGCCTCACTCGACCTGATGCTGAAAAATGCCCAAAAAGCCTACGCACCTCTTGAAACCGCCCTGCTTTGCGCGGGCGACAGCGACGCTCTGGCCAAAGTGATTATCGCACAGCTCGACGACCCGGAAACACGCGCCTCAACCCTCGTTAGCGTGCAGACCTACCTGCCCGACGGGCACCCGACGCCTGCGCAGACCGCGCGCGAAGCCGTGCGTCAAAAGACCCTCGCCCGCGCGGACGTACGCGCCGCCATTCTCAAATACGGTGAAATCGTCTCCGTGTCTGTACGTGCCTATCCTTATTAAGGCTCTCACATCATGGTCCTTCGTACGCTTGCGCTCTTTGTGACATCGCTTCGTGACAAGGCCCGTCATTTCGGCGCAATACCTTTGCGCGCAGTGGGTTTAACCACGGCACTGATGTTTGCGCTTTCTCTGCCCAATATCGCTCAGGCCGAAAGCAAGCCCAAACCCGCTGCCGCCGATACGGCTTCGTTTGAAGCCCTGTTCGGGCACCTTATGCAACAGGGGAACAGCGGCAATTTCGAGGGGGCGATCAGCACCCTGCGCCAGATCATCGCCCACCCGCGATTTACCGAACTGCCGGTCGAAATGCGCGCCGGTATATTCAACATGCTGGCCGACGCTATGGTCGAAACGAACGATTATGCCGGGGCTTACGACAATCTCAAACAGGCAGGCGCATTGTCGGATAGCGTAAAGGATGCCGATTACTGGATACTGCTGGCGCAACTCGGCAACGCCGTGCATCAGGAAACCGAGAGTGTCGATGCCCTGCTCAAGGTGGCCACCGATTTTCCCGATGCCTTCAAAACGCTCGAAGACAGTACAATCAGTCAGGTGCTGGTGCTGGCTGAGACGCTCGACGACAGCCAAAAGCATAAGCGCCTGCTCGAGGCACTCCATGCCGCAAACTACACCCCGGAGAGTCCATTTAAATCCGCGGAATCCTACCGGCAGGACCTGTTCGAAATCTATGTGCGAGACGGCGACACCGATAAGGCTGCCGCTCTGGCCAAAACCTTCGAGGCGCCGTCCAGCCTTCTGCGCCTGATCGTCGACAACCGGTACGCGCCTTATCGTGGCGATGCCGCCCGTATGGACCTGCGCGCCGCCGAACAGCGCCGCCTGAACCGCGACCGCGAACGGATGCAGGCCCATCCACGACTTCTGGAGGGCGTGAATAATTACGTCGGTACGCTGGAGGACAATGACAAGGCCGCCGAAGGCCTGCGCATTCTGGATGCCGCGCTGGCCAGGACGACCACAGCCGGATCACCTGCCTTCGACGATCTGAGCGAGGAACTACCCAGGAGTCACAACCTGCGCGCGGACCTTCTGAAGGCGCAGGGGCGCGTGGATGAGGCCGAAACCGCCATGGTCAGAGCGCGCGAAGAAACCCTCAAAGACGGCAAGCTCCCGGTCAGTCAGACCCTGAACCTCGCGGTCTTCTATTACAAGACCGCAAAGCCCGAACGCGCCCTCGAAATGGTGGCTCGTCTGAAGTCAGGCAGAACCTCGCCCTATGGCCTGATGGTGGCCGAAAGCGTACGTGTCTGCGCTTATACGCAACTGGGCGACACGACACGCATGCAGGCCGCGCTCGACTACCTCATGGCGCGGGCTGAGGACGGCTTCGGCACACTCAAACAAGCCCTGCTGTGCGCCAACAAAACCGACACGCTGGCCGCACTGATCATTTCGCGTCTGGATGACCCAAAAACCCGCACGGCCACCCTGATCGGGCTGCAATCCTATCCGGTGCCCGCCTTCGAAACGCCGTTTGAGCGCACCCTGCGCCTGCGCGAAGAAGCCCTGATCGCGCGGCCCGACATTAAGGCTGCCGTGGCGCGTTACGGCATCATCATTTCGGTGCCGAACGCGCCGTAGTTACGCCTCAGGCCTTCGCCACTTCGACCGCGTAGACGTGGATCGGGCCGTGCATGTTCGAGCGGAAAACCAGCCATTTACCGTCCGGCGTAAATTGCAGGTTCGGCTCGGTATTATAGCTATGCGCCTTGAGGTTAACCAGTTTGGTGGCCTTGAGCACACCCGGCCGGACCAGTTCGGCGGCATTGGGCGCCGACACCCCCAGATCCTCGATGGTTTCCGGTTCGAACAGGTAAAGCCACTTGCCGTCCTTCGCCCGTGCCACCATGTCGCCGTCGCCGCCGTCGCCGGCAAACATCTTGCCGTCATGGCTGATCTGGAAATGCACCGACCATTCGTCGCGTTGCAGATGGTACCAGATGCGCTTGCGTGTGCTCAGGTCGAAGCTGGCCAGCCAGAAGTCCTCACCGCGCGGCGTCTGCAGGTCATAGAGGATACGGTTGCCGTCATACGAGAAGAACTCATGACCGGCGATTTCCATATTCATCGTGCGCTTATGGACGTTTTCCTTGCCCGTCCCATCGGTTTTGATGGTCCAGATACGGTCGACGCTGTGCCATGGGCCTTCGTGGCAATACATCAGCCGGTGCGGGTCAGTAGGCGAAAACTGCACGTGATTGAGCCAATCGGTCGAAGCGGTGACAACCTTGCGCTCACCGGTCTCAATATCGAGCGTGAAGACTTCCATCGGAATATTTTGCGCCAGCCGCTCGGCCATGCGCACTTCCTTGGCGGCCTGAAAGCTCAGCGGCTTGCCGTCAGGACCGATGGCGTTATAGCCGCCGTCGGTATTGGCCACCTTAGGCCCCGGTTGAAGCTGGTATTCGCGCTCGGCCCAGGTCCCGGCCAGCAGGGTGTCATCGGCATTGACCGTAGTGATGTAGCCTTTGATGTCCTTGGCGATGGTGCGGACCTTGCCCGTATCCATATCGATGGCGACGATTTCGATACCGCCGCGGCCCTTGTCGTCGGCGCTCTTCTTTTCACCACCCGGGAATTTGCGCGCGTAGCAGATGTTTTTGGTGCGCGACACCATCAGCGTGCCATAGCCTGCGGGCGTCAGATAGCGCAGCTTGCGCGTGGCCAACTCGACCATCTGAATCCCCGATGGCGTATCCAGCACCATCCACTTGCCGTCTTTGGTGAAGGCATTGTCGTGGAAATAAAGCGACTTGGAATTGTCATCCTCCGACAGGCGCACGATGCGATGGCCGGTATCAGGGTCGATCCATTCACGCGCAATGGCGCTGTTCGATGCAGGCACCGGCGCGAGCGGCTTAATCGCGCCCTTCGGAGCCGCCGTAGCCGACACCGCCGACAGGCTGGCCACCGCCGTCGCCCCCATCAGAAAATCACGTCTTTGCACGGGCAGTCTCCCTATCTTTCGGTATGGTTTCTTAATGCGCCATCCTATGGGATGGAGGGGATTTTTCAATCATATTCACGCACATGTGCGCAGCATCCGTCGCGGCAATCCACATGCATGTGTCAGGCGTATAAAAAGACATGATCCTGAACAAACGGCATCTTCTGGGCGGACTTGTCCTCGGCACGGGCATCGGACTGATGCTGTCCGGCTGTTCGACGCTCAGCGCCTTCAACACCGTCACGCCCAAGGATTCCGGCTCGAAGCGCGTGGCACAGGACGTGGCCTATGGCGATCATCCACGTCAGCGTTACGACGTCTATGCCCCGACCTTCGCCCCCGGAAAGGGTCAGAAAAGCTGGCCCGTTCTCCTCTTCTTCTTCGGCGGCAACTGGGATTCCGGCGATAAGAAGGACTATGCGTGGATGGGCCGGTCGCTGGCGGCGCTCGGTTACGTGGTCGTCATTCCCAACTACCGCCTCTATCCCGAAATCGTCTATCCGGAGTTCATGAAGGACGCCGCGCTGACCACGCGGCACGTCATGCGCAATGCCTCGCAATGGAAGGGTGATGAACAGCGTCTCGGCGTCATGGGCCATTCCGCCGGGGCATATATGGCGGTGAGTCTGGCGCTGGACGAAAGCTTCCTGCGTTTCGATCCCCTCGCCTCCAATCCGTTTAAGGTCTGTGTGGGCGTGTCGGGCGCTTACGATTTCTACCCCTTCGACGTCCCGGCGGCGATCCGCACCTTCGGCAGCTATCCGCGCCCGCTGGAAACGCAGCCGATCAACCACGCCACCAAATCTGCCACCGCCTTTTTGCTGCAACACAGCCGAGAAGACAGCATCTGCCGCCTGCACAATTCGGCCAATCTGGATAAGGCGCTGAAGGCCGTCGGCACGCAATCGACCCTGATCGTCTATGAGGGTTTGAGCCATCAGGACTGCGCCGCCGCCTACTCCATCCCCTTCCGCGGCAAGGCCCCATTGCGCGCCGATTGCGCGGCGTTTTTGAAGGCAAACCTGTAACCGGGTTACAAAATTTGTGCGTTGCGGTCTTTTCACCGGGAAAAAGGCGTGGCACAATGGAACATGGAAAAGCAAAGAAAAGCGGCTAGTGGCGCCGAAAGCCACCTGAACACCTTCGATAATCTGACCGCCGCCGAGGCCGTCTCCCGCCTGAAAGAGCTCTACGTCACCGCCGTCCGGGCGCTGCAAACCGACCTTCAGGCCTATCTCACCGACCGCACCAAACCGTCGAAGACCGCCCGCGAACAGGGCCGGTACTGCTATCCGCGCCTGATCGTGGTGTGGAAGGGTGTCGATGACGACGATGACGAGACTCCGCTGCATCACCGGCATCCGGTGGTCAACCGGGCCTTCGCCCGCTTCTCGCGCCCCGGCACCTACTCGTCCTCGATCACCCGTCCCGACCTGTTCGGTGAAGAAATCGAAACCCAGCTCGAACTGCTGCAAAGCGATTATCACGCCGAAATCAGCGTCGGTGTTTCGGATCAGGAAATCCCCTATCCTTACGTGCTGGATGGCGCAGGCCTCGACCTCAACAGCGTCTCGGCCTTCGATCTGGCCCGCCACTTCCCGACCACCGAACTGGCCCTGATCGGCAACGAAGTCGCCGACGGCATGGACCTTGTCGATGCCGAAGGACACCGTCCGCTGGCCCTGTTCGACGGGCTGCGCACCGACTTCTCGCTGGCCCGCCTCAAGCACTATACCGGCACCCCTGCCGAGCACATCCAGTCCTACATCCTGATGACCAACTATCATCGCTATGTCGATGTGTTCGTCACCTACGCGCTGGAGCAGCTCAAGCGCCCGGACAGCCCCTATACGGCCCTGTCGTGCTGCGGCGGCATCATCATCACCAAGGACACGCCGAACCCGCTGGAGCTGATCGCCAATTCGCCCTGGCGTAAATTCCAGATGCCGTCCTATCACCTGCTGTCGCCCGACCGTCAGGGCATCAGCCTTGTGAACATCGGCGTCGGTCCGGCCAATGCCAAGAACATCACTGACCACCTCGCCGTCATGCGCCCGCATGTCTGGCTGATGATCGGTCACTGCGGCGGTCTTCGTCCGTCGCAAAGCATCGGTGACTATGTTCTGGCCCACGCCTATCTGCGCGACGATCACGTGATGGACAATGTCCTGCCGCGCGAAATCCCCATCCCGCCGATCGCCGAAGTGCAGCAGGCCCTGCAACAGGCAGCGGTCAACATCACCGGGCAGGACGGCGACGCCCTCAAGAAGCGCCTGCGCACCGGCACGGTGGTCACCACCGACGACCGCAACTGGGAACTTCGCTATTCGTCTTCGGCGCTGTTGTTCTCGCAAAGCCGGGCCGTCGCCATCGACATGGAATCGGCGACGCTGGCCGCTCAGGGCTATCGCTTCCGGGTGCCTTACGGGACGCTGCTCTGCGTATCGGACAAGCCGCTGCACGGCGAACTGAAACTGCCCGGTCAGGCCAACCACTTCTACGAGCGGGCGATTGCCGAGCATATCGATATCGGTTTCGAGACGATCAACCTGCTGCGTCAGGCCGGATCGAAACTGCATTCGCGCAAGCTCCGCGCCTTCGACGAGCCACCGTTTAGATAAGCACGAAACGGTAATAATTCTTACCGTTCGTTAGGCTTTGTTAACCGCCGTTAGCGCATATTAACCCTGTCCGCAGACCGTGCGGGCAGGGTTTTTTGCCGGTTTTTCTCCATGTTCGCCAAGCCGAAGCTGCCATCGCTGTCCAATTCGCCGCTGTTCCGCGAGAACGGCCTGATGACGCGCGTTAAGGGTCTCGGTCCGGTTGCGATCGATGTGCTGAAAAAGCCCTATACCGCGCCGCTGCTGGCCATGGGCCTGTTCCTTGGCGGAGCGGCGCTGTTTTTGAGCCTGTCCGATCCTGAGGCGGGTATGCCCAGCGTGCGCATTGCCGCCGCAACGACCGCCGCCCCAAAGGCCGATGGCCACGCTCAGGCTGATGCTGCACCCGCCGATGACGCGGCTTCGGGCCTTCAGGCCTTCACCCTCGATTCGCTGGGCCTGTTCAAGGACGCCTCCGCCGATCAGTTCGGTGCGGGCGGCGAAGCCGGACCGGCGGACGCCGGTGGCACCGCCGTCATCACCCTGCCCGATGATGGCGCGCCGGTCAGCGTCAACAGCGCGACGAAACTGCCCGCATCGCCGCTGGCGGTCGCGCCCATCGCCGGATTGTCGCAAAACGGCCCGAACGGCCCGCTGCCCGTTATTGCCTCGGACGGTCGCGTCCCGGCCTCCTCCTATGCCCGCCCCTTCAAAACCAACGGCAAGCCCATGGTGGCGCTGATCGTCGGCGGTCTGGGGCTCAATCCCACCACGACGCGTGCCGCCATCGAGCAGTTGCCCGCCGAAGTCACTCTGTCTTTCGTGCCGCACGCCGAAGGTCTGCAAGGCTGGATCGACGCCGCCCGCGCGCAGGGCCACGAAGTGCTGATCGAGATTCCGATGCAGCCCGTCAACTATCCCGACACCGATCCGGGGCCGAAGACCCTGCTGGTCAGTCAGCGCGCCGACGATATGAATGCCAGCCTCAACTGGCTGATGGGACGTGCCACCGGCTATTTCGGCGTGATGAACTATCAGGGCAGCGCTTACTTACGCGACAAGACCGCGATGAACGGCTTCCTCAATGTGATGAAGACGCGCGGTCTGGCCTTTGTCGATGACGGTCAGGCCCGCGATGTCGGCGGCGGCTGGACCCGCGCTTCGGCGGACCGCGTGATCGACGCCCAGATCAACGCCCAGAGCATCGGCGCGCAACTGTCGGCCATTGAGGCGCAGGCAAAGTCGAAAGGTCAGGCGTTGGGGTCGGGCTTTGCCTATCCGGTGACGGTCGCCGTGGCAATCCGCTGGACGCAGGGCCTTGAGCAAAAGGGGCTGCAACTGGCCCCGGCATCGGCTATTATGAGGCGATGAGCAAAGATTTAAAAGACTACCGCCCGAATGTGGGCATTGTGGTGCTGAACACGGCAGGCCAGGTCTGGATCGGCCACCGCTTCGGCATGAGCGGCGACTACGCCTGGCAGTTTCCGCAAGGCGGCGTCGATGCCGGCGAAGACCTTGAGGCCGCCGCCCGCCGCGAACTCTATGAAGAGACCGGGCTGACCTCCATTGACATCATTGGGCGCACGCAGGACTGGATCGTCTATGACTTCCCGCCCGAAGTGCTGGCGCAAAAAAAGATCGGCCGTAACTTCAAGGGCCAGAAGCAGATCTGGTACTTTGTGCGCTTTACCGGCGACGATGGCGAAATCGACCTTCAGGCCCATGGCGAGCAGGAGTTCGACCGCTGGGAGTGGTGCGACCTCGATCAGGTGATCGACCGCGTCGTCCACTTCAAACGCGATTCCTATCGCGCCGTGATCGCCGAGCTTAAAACCCTTCTCGGAGCGTAATGACCATGTCCTATGTCGATGGCTTCGTGATCCCGGTCGCTAAGGAAAACCGCGCCGCCTACAAGAAGATGGCCGAAACCGCCGCCGAAGTGTTCAAGGAATACGGCGCGCTTCAGGTGGTCGAATGCTGGGGCGAAGACCTGCCCGAAACCGCGGAAGGCATCTCGTTCCGCAATGCCGCGCGCGGCAAGCTGTCGGACACGGTGGTCTTTTCGTGGGTCATGTGGCCGTCGAAAGAGGCCCGCGACGAAGGCAATGAAAAGGTCATGGAAGACCCGCGTATGCAGGCGTTCGAAGACATGCCTTTCGATGGTGCCAAGCTGATCTATGGCGGATTCAACGTGCTGGTTGAGAAATAGGCCCGTTCCGACGGAAGCAAATGCCGGTTACTTTCTGGTCGCATTTTCCGCTCAAACCGGTGCCCACTTGAGCGGAAAATGCTCATTGGCGTTTTACAAACGCCGTCATAGGGTGTGCGTCCCAACCACAGAGGAAACGCACCATGTCCTACGTCGATGGTTTTGTCGCTCCGGTCCATAAGGACAAGAAGGACGCCTATCTCAAATCCGCCCGCACCGCCGCCGAAGTGTTCAAGGAACTGGGGGCTGTCGCGGTTGTTGAAAACTGGGGCAATGACGTTCCCGAAGGCAAGCTGACCTCCTTCCCTCTGGCCGTTAAGCGCGAAGACGATGAGATCGTGGTCTTTTCATGGGTCGTCTGGCCTTCGAAAGAGGTGCGCGACACCGCCTGGGCAAAGGCGCAGGAAGACCCGCGCATGAACATGATGGACATGCCCTTCGACGGGAAACGCCTGATCTATGGCGGGTTCGAAACGATCCTGAGCGTGTAACGCTTACGACAGATATTCCGCCACGCGCGTCACTTCTTCGGCCGAGCCCAGCACCACGCCTGTGCGCTGGTGCAGGCCGGTCGGCTGGATGTCGAGGATGCGCGTGGTGCCGTTCGTCGCCTTACCGCCCGCCTGCTCGATCAGGAAGCCAATGGGGTTGGCTTCGTACATCAGGCGCAGCTTGCCATCGGCACGCTTCGTATCGCCGGGGTACATGAAAATCCCGCCCCGCGTGAGAATGCGGTGCACATCACCGACCATCGAGGCCAGCCAGCGCATGTTGAAATCGGCGCCGCGCGGGCCGTCCTTACCGGCCACGCACTCGTCGATATAGCGCTGTACGCCGGGGAACCAGTGACGATGGTTCGACATATTGATGGAAAATTCGCGCGTCGCCGCCGGAACGGTCATGGCAGCCTTGGTCTGAACCCACACGCCATCGGCATCCGGCGTAAAGGCCACGACGCCATTCCCTACGGTCAGGACCAGAATCGTCTGCGGGCCATAGGCCGCATAACCGGCGGCCACCTGATCGCGGCCCGGACGCAGGAAATCATTTAGCCCCAACTCACCCTGGGGCGCGGGCAGGATGGAAAAGATGGTGCCGACCACGCCATTGACATCGACATTGCTCGATCCGTCGATGGGGTCGAAGAAGAGCAGGTAGTCGCCCTTATCGAAGGCGACATAGTCGTCCATTTCCTCGGACGCCAGACCGCGCACCACGCCCTTCCAGCGGGCTTCCTCAAGCATGATGTCGTTAGCGATGACGTCGAGCTGCTTTTGCACCTCGCCCTGCACATTTTCCTGCTCCAGCGCGCCCTGAAGATCGTTGACGGCGCTTAGGTTCACCGTACGGCCGATCACGGCGCAGGTATCGGCCATGGCGGCGATCAGGGTCTTCAGGTTTTGCGGCAGGCCGCTCTGACCGTCGAGGAAGGCGGATAATGTGAGAGGCATTGGAAATTCGCTTTTTGTAATGGTTTATCGGGAAGCGCCCCTTAGTAGCTTCGCCCGACAAGCCGAGTCAACGGCGCAGGTGCACCCGCGCCGCATCCATGTTATCAAAACCGCAACGGGAGGCGGGCATGATCTTGCTGGGCGTCATAGCGATTACGGGGCTGCTGTTTGTCCTGATCTTTACGCGCGAAGTCATCGCCCCGGCCTCGGGCGCGACCTGCGATCGCCGCTGGCGCATCCTCGCCGGCAGCCTCAATGCCGCCAGCCTTATGGCCGTCATCGCCGCAGGGGTATTTCTGGACGGGGCCATTGCGCAATGGTCGCTGTTCGATCTGAAGGACCGTGTCGATCCGCTCAGCGGAGGCCTGATCGCCTTTCTTGTTTCAAGCTTTCTGGCCTATTGGTGGCATCGGGCGACCCATGTTTCGGACACCCTGTGGCGCTTCGTCCATCAGCTTCATCATGCGCCGCGCCGCATCGAGGCCCTGACCGCCTTCTACCTCCATCCGCTCGATGCCTTTCTGGCGGCAGCTCTCAATGCGCTGGTTGCCTATGGCATTCTGGGTGTCAGCGGCCTGTCGCTGGCCATTGCGCTTATACTGGTCAGTATTTTCGATCTGGTCGCCCATGCCGATCAGCGCACGCCGCACTGGCTGGGCTACATCACCCAGCGGCCGGAAATGCACCGCGTCCACCATCAGTACGGCCACCACAAACAGAATTACGGCCTGCCGTTGTGGGACATGCTGTTCGGCACCTTCGCCAACCCGCAGACCGGCCCTGAGCGCTGTGGCTTCGACGACAAACGCTCGGCACGTGTCCGGGACATGCTGTTGTTTCGCGACGTGCACAAAACGAAGTGAGCTATAGCTTTTTCTGCCAGAACAGGGCGCGCCCCTGCGCCGGGTCGAGTACGTAGTCTCCGTAGCCCAGCGCTTCATAGAGCGATTGCGCCACGGCATTGCCTTCCAGCACCTCCAGAGTCAGCTTGACGCAGCCGCGTTCGCGCGCAAGGGTTTCGGCCTCGATCATCAGGGTACGGCCAATACCGCGGCCTCTGAATTCAGGCGCGACCGTCAGATCGTGGATATTGAGCAAA
>JASGGL010000026.1:0-21589 GCA_047605065.1 Asticcacaulis sp. | reverse complement strand
TCTGGTCTTCGTCGATCATCAGATGCGCGTCGTCCTCAGGCACATCCCACAGCAGTTCCACCCCCTTGTCCGCCCATTGCGCGGCAAAGCTTTCGCGTAGCACGTCCAGCCATTCGTGCATCGCCACGGCGCGTAAGGCGGGTGGCGGCAGGCGGGTAAGGGCCCGATAGGCGTTGATGAAGTCGTGCAGGCCTTCGGTGCGCGCCACCACGCGCTCCAGAGCGCGCATGGCCTGTTCGCGCGCCTGTGGTGTGCCGTCGTGCAGCAGGTCGAGCGCGCTTTTGCTCATCGAGGCCACCGGCGTCAGGGCGTTCATCAGTTCGTGGTTGAGCACCCTGAGAAGGTCGCGCAGGGCCGTGGCTTCGGCGGCGCGCACGTCGGCGGAGATATTGCTGAGCACGGCCAGTTGCGAGGTGCGTTCATCCTCGATCAGTTCGGCGTGCGACACGGCGAAGACCGCACCTTTCCAGTGGATCTGCCGCCCCGGCGCGAACAGGTTGTCCTCCTCGCCCAGCAAGGCCCTGCGGCTCTGGGCCGGCAGGGCGTAGGCCACGTCGAACAGTTGCCGGGCCGCGCGGTTGACGGCGATCAGTTGATTGTCGTCGGTTTGCAGCAGCAGCGGCGAGGGCGTCTGATCGAGCAGCAGCTGAAGGCGTCGTCGGCTAAGCTCGGCCGTGAAGATCGGGCTGGTGTTCAGCCGCGCGCGCAGGCGTTCGCGCACCAGATGCAGGGCGGGCGAACTGAGGCCTGCGGCGGCCAGCACGATCGCTCCCAGTCCGCACAGGATGGCGGTGGCGTAAAAGCCGTGCCCCAGCGCCAGCCACAGGCCTGCCCCCAGAGCGAACACGCCCATCTGCGCCGTAATGCCGATGATAAGCCGTTTAGGGTCCATCGCGCCTAAAGTCCGTGCTTTTCCATGCGCCGGTAAAGGGCGGCGCGCGTCAGGCCCAGATCCTTTGCCGCCTGCGAGATGTTGAACTGATGCCGGCTCAAAGCCGCCTTGATCAGTTCGCGCTCAGAGCGTTCGAGATTGAGATCCTGAGGCGGGGTATCGGCGGGCAGGCGGCGCGGCGTTTCGATGGCGGCATGGATAGACGCCGCCAGCCGCTCATTGTTCCATGGTTTGACGACGAAATCCTGTGCGCCCATGCGCATGGCCTGAATGGCGATGGCCATGCCGGAGTGGCCGGTGACGATGACCACGGGCAGGTGCGGGGTCTTGCGCATCTGGGCCTCGAGAAAGGCCAGCCCCGCTTCGCCGGAAGTGTCGCCGCGCCGGTAGTTGAGATCGAGCAGCAGCACGTCCGGGGTTTCGGCGTCCAGCAGGGCGCGCGCCTCATCCGGGGTCTGAGCACCCTTCACGCGAAAGCCCTGACGCGTCAGGACCATCTCGGCCGCGCTCAGTATGTCGGGGTCGTCGTCGAGGAAGACGGCGGTGCGCACCGGGTCTGGGATGGGGGTTTGGGACATGTTCGGAAACGGACACCCTGAGGCTCTCTGTGAGGCTGATTTGAGGGTAAAAATGGTCAAAAGTCAAATAAAATGAATTATTTATATGAATTGAAAAGCCTGTGTTAGCGTTTTAACATGCCCGATAGCGCCCCCACATCCCCCGCTTCACGTATGGACCGGACTCTTTCGCGTCCATGGTATCGCCGCCGCCCGTTTCAGATCGCCGCCGGTCTGGGCGTGCTGACTCTGGCCGCCGTGACGGCCTTTGTCGTCATGCCGCGCGCCAACACGCTGAGTATCGACGCCGACGGCATCGACACGGGTGAGGTCATTCGCGGTCCCTATCAGGACTATGTGCCGCTGCGCGCCGAAGCCGTGCCGCTGGAGACGACCTACATCACCGCCGAAACCGGGGGGCGCGTTCAGGCCGTGGCGGTCAGCGACGGCGATCTGGTCACGGTGGGGCAGGCACTGGTCTATCTGGCCAACCCGTCCCTGACGCTCGATGTCTCGGCGCGCGAAGCCGATATTTCGGCGCGCCTGACCGACAATTCCAATCAGTTGATGGCGCTGAAGACCGCGCAGGAAAACCGCGAGCAGGCGCTGGCCGAGGCCACCTATGCGCTGAGCCGCGCCGAGCAGGATCTCCAGAAGCGCCAGACCCTGCGCGCTCAGAACATCATCAACGACGCCATGGTCAAACCCTATGCCGACGAGGTGGCCTATCAGCGTCAGCGCGTCGCCGCGCTCAGGACGGCCCAGACGCCGGACGCCGAATTCTACGCCGGTCAGCGCCGTCAGGTGCAGGACAATGCGCAGGATCTGCGCCGTAATCTGGGCGAGGTGCGTCGCGGGCTTCAGGCCCTGACCGTTACCGCGCCTGCTGCCGGTCGCCTGACCGCCTTTGCGCTCAAGCCGGGGCAGGCGGTGAAGGAAGGCGATCCGGTGGGGCAGGTCGATTCCGAAGGGCGCTATAAGTTACGCGCCGAAGTCGATGAGTATTACCTGTCGCGCCTGTCTGCGGGCCTGAAGGCCGAGGCGCGCCTGCACGATCAGCCGGTCGGTGTCGAAATCTCGAAAGTCTTCCCTCAGGTCACTGACGGTCGCGTGGCGGTCGAACTGACCTTCGTGACGCCGCCGCCTGCCGACCTCAAGCGCGGCGAAGCGGTCGATATCCGCCTGTCTCTGGGTCAGACCAGGACCGCCGTACTGGCCCCGACCGGGCCGTGGCTGACCGAAAGCGGCGGGGCGTGGGTCTTCGTGCTCAATGCCTCGGGCGACGGGGCCAGCCGCCGCGCCGTCAGTGTCGGCCGTCGCAACCCCGAACAGGTCGAAATCCTCAGCGGCCTCAAACCCGGCGAACGCATCATTACCGGCGGCGCCTCCAATCTTCGCAACACCGAACATCTCAGCCTGAAACGGAAAGCCCACCCATGATCGATCTGCAAAACGTCTCGCGCCTCTACCGTTCCGACGAGATCGAAACCACGGCCCTGCACAATATCAGCCTGACCATCCGTAAGGGCGAATTCGTTGCCATCATGGGGCCGTCGGGTTGCGGGAAGTCGACCCTGCTCAATACGCTGGGCACGATCGACCGCCCGACCTCGGGGGCCTATCTGTTCAACGGCACCGATCTGGCGAAGCTGCCGGAAAGCGCGCTGGCCCGACATCGGGCGCGCCATCTCGGCTTCATCTTCCAGAGCTTCAATCTGGTCGACGACCTGACCATCTTTGAAAACGTCGAGCTGGGCCTTCTTTACCGCGAAGGGCGCAAGGGGTCGCGCCGTCAGGCGGTCGAGGCGGCGATGGACCGCGTCGGCATCGCCCACCGTGCCCGCCACTTCCCGCATCAGCTTTCCGGCGGTCAGCAGCAGCGCGCCGCCATCGCGCGTGCCATTGTCGGCGAACCCGACCTGATACTGGCCGATGAGCCGACCGGCAATCTCGACACCGAAAACGGCGCGCAGGTCATGGACATCCTCAAAGGGCTGAACGCGGCAGGGGCCACCATCGTCATGGTCACCCATTCGCCCAGCCACGCCGATCAGGCGACGCGTCGCATCGATATTCTGGACGGCCAGCTGGTCGCCTCCGTCGCGCAGGTTCTCTAAATATTTGCTTTAACGTGCTTTTTTATCAGAAAAGCGCGTCACAATTTCCGGAAAGCGCTCTCATGTTCCGCTCAACCTTTACCGCCTTTTGCCGCTCCTTCACGCGGCACCCGCTGTACGGCCTGCTCAACCTGCTGGGCTTAAGCCTCGGTATCGCCACCTTCATCGTGCTGAGCCTGCTGTTTCGCTTTGAAACCGGTTATGAGACCTGGAGCCCGCAACGCGAGCGCATCTACGCGGTCGGCACCAAATGGGGGTTTCCCGGCATGCCCGACGACGTGCTGATCGGTTCTATGGGCGGCCTGCTCGAAGAACTGAAGGCGAATTACCCTCAGGTGGAGGGGACGCGCGACTGGGCCAATGGCGCAACCGTGCACAAGGGCGCGGATGTCTATAGCGAGCAGATTCAGCTGGTCGATGGCAATTTCCTGACCTTTTTCGGCGTGCCTCTGGTCGAAGGCGATGCCGCCACGGCCCTGTCCAATCCCTCCAGCCTGATTATCAGCGAGGAAAAAGCCCGCAAATATTTCGGGACGACCCGCGTGGTCGGACGCCAGCTAACGCTCAGCGATGATGAGGGGCGCAAGGCCTATACCATCAGTGCGGTGGTGCGCGACCTGCCGAAAAATACGGATTTCACGCTGAACTTCGCCCGGCTGATCACGCCTCAGCGTACGGCGCGTGAGGATGAGGTCTGGCATCACTGGGGCTCGGTGCAACTGGGCACCTATCTCAAATTCAAAGATCCGGCGCAGGCGCGCGCGCTTGAGGCGCAGATGCCGGCCTTCACCGATCGTCAGGTGGGCAACAAGTTCGGCCCTGACGCCGTGCCGCATAAGCTGATCGACCTGCGCTTCGTGCCGTTGAGCGAGGCGCACCTGATCGACCCGAAGCTTAAGGCGGCCATTGTGTCGCTGGGGCTGGTAGGCGTGGTGGCGCTGGGGCTGGCCCTGATCAACTACGTCAATCTGGCCACCGCACGGGCGGGTTTGCGCGCCAAGGAAGTGGCGGTGCGCAAGACCCTGGGGGCGCGTCCGGGTCTTCTGCGGATGCAGTTTCTGGGTGAGGCGGCGCTGACGCTGTTGCTGGCCTTTCTACTGGCCTTATCGCTGGTCGAGCTGAGCCTGCCGCTGATCAATACCGCGGGCGGATTGTCCCTGTCGGTGAACTATACGACCGATCTGGTCTGGCTTGTCATCCTGCTGGGCGTGGTGATGGGGGCGGGCCTTGTGGCTGCCATCTATCCGGCCTTTGCCCTGTCGGCCTTCAAGCCCGCTCAGGTGCTGGCCTCGAGCCGCACGCCGGGCGGCGGACGCATGGGCATGCGTTTACGTGAGGCTCTGGCGGTGCTGCAATTCGCCGCCGTGGTCTGCGCCTTCGTGCTGGTGCTGGGCTTCACGCAGCAGATCGCCCATATCCAGTCCGCCGACCTCGGCTTTAAACGCGAAGGGGTGATCCTGATCAACTCTCTGCGCGATTCCACCCTCAGCGAAGCCCAGCGCAACGCCTATGTCGAAGCGATCCGCAGCGTGCCGGGGGCGGTGACCACCACCAGCGCCAACGCCATTCCGGGCGATCAGAACACGGTCAACAACACCAATGTCGTTCTGCCAGGTCAGCCGGACAGCGCCAATGCGCCGACGCTCAACTGGTCCATCGTCGGGCCGGGGTATTTCGATCTTTTCGGCACGAAGCTTCTGGCCGGGCGTCTGTTCGATACGCGCTTTGCCGGTGACCAGAAATGGACCGGGGACGAGGACGAGTCTCAGGTCTTCAACGTGATCATCAGCCGTCTGGCCGTCGACCGGCTCGGCTTTGCCACGCCTCAGGCGGCGCTCGACAAGACCGCGCGCTTCGGCGGCCGTCAGGTCCGCATCGTTGGCGTCGTCGACGATATGCGCTTCTATAATCCGAACGAGCCTATCCCGGCCAAGCTCTACGTTTTCGACGCCCATCCCTCCTATGCCGCAGTGGCCATGGTGCGTTTTTCCGGCGTCAAGGAAAGCACTATGCGCGAACGTCTGCGCGGGGTGTGGCGGCGGATCGCGCCCGACGTGCCGTTCGAAACCTCGTCCGTGGCCGACAATCTCGACCGCTATTACAAGCCGGAGCGCGACCGTTCCAACCTGTTCGGGATCGGCGCGGGCGTGGCGGCCTTCATCGGGTGTATCGGCCTTTACGGCATGGCGGCCTTCAACACGTCGCGCCGTCTGCGGGAAATCGGCCTGCGCAAGGTGCTGGGGGCGTCGCGCGGTCAGGTGGTGCGCCTGCTGATCGGACAATTCCTGCGCCCGGTGGCCATAGCCAGCGTCATCGCCTGGCCGCTGGCCTGGTACGCGCTCAGCCGCTGGCTGGCGCAGTTCGATGACGCCATCGCCATCAGCCCGTTGTTCTTCGTCATCGCTACGGCGGCGGCACTGATCATCGCGCTCGGTACAGTGGGCGGGCTGGCTCTGGCGGGGGCGTCGACCGAACCGGGACGCGCGCTGCGTCACGAATAAAGCGGATATCCGCTAGCTATCCAGACCGGTCTGTTTTTTGATAGAAGCATACCGGTCTGGATTTTTTAGAGCGCATTCCGAAAAGTGTGCAACGGTTTTCGGAATCAAATGCGTGATAAAACAAAAATTTAGAGCACAGTTTCGATCCAATCGGATCGGAACGTGCTCTAACCCCTCGCCGGTCAAAGCTTATCGAAGACCGAGCCCATGCGTGGCGCGAACAGGCGCTCATAGGTGCGCAGAAGATAGTTGTCGGTCATGCCCGACACGTAGTCGCAGATGACGCGCATACCGTCGGGCGCGGCTTCGAAACGCGCGAACTGATCGCGTGGCAACAGGCGTTTCGGGTCCGATTGCAGGGCCTCGAAGACGCTGACCACCATGGTCTGGCCTTTGAATTCCAGATGCTGAACGCCGGGCGAGCGGATGACCTCGGCAAATACAAAGTCTTTGAGCGCATTGAGAAAACGCAATGGGCCATCGGGCAAGGCGACGCGATAGCGCAGAAGCGGCGCATCGAAGTCTTCGACCTCGCGCAGGCAGACATTGGCGATAAAGTGCCCGACCAGCCGGTTGATATAGTGCTTGCGATCATTGGATGGTCCGAACAGGGCCGTGACCATGCGCTCATAGATGTCGTTGCTGAAATCGCCCGGATAGCGCGCCTTCAGGCTGTCGAGGAAGGAGGCGCAGTCCGCTTCCGGCACGGCCTTGCGGAAGCCGTCCTCGCTGACCAGTTTGAGCGCAATGGCGTCTTCGAGGTCGTGGACGCCGTAGGCGATGTCGTCGGCTATGTCCATCAGGCTGCAATCCAGCGACTTGTGCCGGGATTTGTGATGGCCGTCGGTTTTCAACGTCAGGGCCTGAAACGCCTCGCGCTCGGCGGGCGTCAGGGGCGCGACAATCCATTCGACAACCTCGGCTTCGCTGTCCAGATAGCATTTCGGCGGCTTGCAGGCCTCATCGTCGATGATGTCGATGACGCTCAGTCCTTGTTTGAGCGCCGGGGTCTTTGCCGGGTTGAAGGCCTGAGAATAGGCGACCGGATATTTGAGCACCCCCAGAAGGGCGCGGCGGCTGAGATTGGCCCCGAAGGCGTCCGAAAAGGTCTCAAGCTTCGACAGGATGCGCAGGGTCTGACCATTGCCTTCGAAGCCGCCATGGTCGCGCATGCAATAGTTGAGCGCCACCTCGCCGCCATGCCCGAACGGCGGGTGGCCGAGGTCGTGGGTGCTGCCGATGGCCTGAATCAGGCTGCGTTCCGGCAGGCAGGGCACGGCGGGATGATCGGGCAGATTATGCCGCAGTTGCAGGTTGAGGCTGACCGCGATCTGGGCCACTTCCAGCGAATGGGTCAGGCGCGTACGGTAAAAGTCGCTGTCGCCGAGGTTCAGGATCTGGGTCTTGCCCTGAAGCCTGCGGAACGAAGCCGAATGGATGATGCGGCCATAGTCGACATCGCCCGCTTCACGGGGGTCGTCGGCCTTTGGCGTCCAGCCGTCGCGGCGATGGTACCAGTCACTCGTAACAGCGGTCATCAGGGTCGACTCATGCACAGTAGGGGTGAGCCGAACCTAGAGCATCTTCCCTTTAAAAGTAAGGCTTGAGCGCGGCCGCCAGCACCGGGACCTGCTTCGTGGCCAGCCCGGCCAGATTCACGCGTCCGGACGCCGCCATATAGACGCCGTGATGCTCGCGCAGGGCCAGCACCTGCTGCGGCGTTAGCGGCAGGGTAGAGAACAGGCCGTTCTGTCGCGTCAGGAAGGACAGGGCGGGCAGTTGCTTCGCCAGAGCGGCGCGCAGGCTCTGCACCCGGTCGCGCATACCGCTCAGTTCGTCGCGCCACAGGGTCGTCAGGCCGGTGTCGGTCAGGATCAGCCGCACGACCGCCGCGCCATGATCGGGGGGCATGGACCACAGGGTACGCGCCAGATGGATCAGGTTGCCGCGCATCCGCTCGAGGCGGGCCTCATCGGCGGCCTGATAGAAGAGGGCACCGACGCGGTCGCGGTAAAGGGCGAAGTTCTTATTGCAGGAATAGGCAATCAGGGCTTCGGGAACGGTCTTCAGGAAGGCGCGCATCGGCGCGGCGTCTTCGTCCAGTCCATGACCCAGTCCCTGATAAGCCATGTCGATCAGCGGCAGGAGGCCACGTTCGGCGCAGATATCGGCCAGTTCGGCCCACTGTGCGGCGTTCAGGTCGGCCCCGGTGGGGTTGTGGCAGCAGGCGTGGATCAGCACGACGTCGCCCGCCTTCGCGCCCGTAAACGCCTGACGCATGGCGTCAAAGGTTACATTTTGCGTGTCGCGGTCGAAATAGGCGTAGTCGCGGATCGTCAGGTCGGTGTCGGCAAGGATGGGCAGGTGGTTGATCCAGGTCGGCGTGCCGACCCAGACCGTGCCTTGCGGGCGCGCCCGCGCCAGAAGCTCGGCCGCCAGACGCAGCGCGCCGGTCCCGCCGGGGGTTTGCAGGCCGCTTAAGCGGGTATCGCCCTTGCGTTGCGCGCCGAACACCACAGGGATCAGGGCGTCGATATAGCCGGTGTCGCCCGCCGTGCCGAGATAGGATTTCGAGGCCTGTTCAGCCAGCAGGATGGCCTCGGCGCGCTTGACGGCGGCCATGACCGGGGTGCGGCCCTCTTCGTCCTTATAGACGCCGACGCCGAGATCGATCTTGTCGGCGCGGCCATCGGCGCGGAACAGCTGGATGAGTTCCAGAAGGCTGTCGGCGGGCTGGTCCTTCAGCGTGTCGAACAGGGGCGAGGGCGGGGTCAGCACTTGAGCAGGCACGATAGGCTCCGGGTCAGGAGGTGTGAAGTCAGAAGGTATGAATCAGGCGGTATATAGCTGGCCATGCCGGTTTTCGACCGGCCAGAGGGTGAGGCGCGCACCGGGGCAGGGGCCACCGACGCATCGCCCGTCATCGGTATCGAACAGGGCCCCGTGCCACTGGCAGCGGATCAGGGTCCCGTCCGGGGTCAGATAGTCGTCGAGCGTCTGGCTCAGCGGCAGGCCCGCGTGCGGGCAGGCATCGACAAAGCCGCGCACCGTGTCCCCCTTGCGGAGGATGAAGCCGTGGAACCGCGCGTCGCCGACCTGAAGCACATAGTTTCTTGCGAAACCATTTGCAATCATTTCCAGCGACCCCAGTGCGATTCCGGGTCGTACCTGCGTCAGTCTGGTCACGGTCACAGGCCAAAATCGGGATGCGGCGCGGGAAGAATGCGTGCCACACAGGCACCGAAACCGATGGAGACGTAACCGTCGGCCTCGGCGCGGGCAAACAGGCTCAGCTCGTCACCGTCTTCGAGGAAGCGGCGCACCTGACCGTCAGGCAGGGTCAGCGGCTGTTTGCCGCCGTTGGTAAGCTCCAGCAGACTGCCCGCCTCTTCCGGATGCGGTCCGGACAGGGTGCCGGTGCCGAGCAGGTCGCCGGGCCGCAGGTTACAGCCGCCTGCCGCGTGATGGGCGATGATCTGCGCTACCGTCCAGTACATGGCCTCTTCGGCACGGGAGCGTGCCAGTACGAAGGGCTCGGTCATGCCGGGGGTGCGTAGCGTTGCCCCCAGACGGATGCGATAGGCCCCCTGAGCGCGGTCGGTTTCGTCGCTGAGGTAGGGCTGGGGCGCAGGGGTGTCCTCCGGGTGCGCCAGAGGCGCGGTGCGGAAGGGGGCCAGCGCCTCCGCCGTGACGACCCACGCAGAGACGGTCGTGTGGAAGTTCTTGGCCAGAAACGGCCCCAGCGGCTGATACTCCCACGCCTGCACGTCGCGCGCCGACCAGTCGTTGAGCAGACAGAGCCCCGCGATGCGGTCAGAGGCGTCCTTAAGCGGCACCGGTTGGCCCAGCGCGTTGTCACCGGCGATGAAGACGCCGAGTTCCAGTTCGTAATCGAGCCGCTTCGACGGACCGAAGACCGGTTGCGCGGCGTCCGGCGGCAGGGTCTGGCCATTGGGGCGGGTGACGGGCTCGCCGCTCACACGCACGGAGGAGGCGCGACCATGGTAGCCGATGGGGACGTGCCGGTAGTTGGGCAGCAGCGGGTTGTCGGGGCGGAACAGCTTGCCGACCGCTGTGGCATGGTGAATGCCGACATAGAAGTCGGTATAGTCGCCGATCTCCGCCGGAAGATGCAGGATGCAGGCGTCTGCCGGATAAAGGTGCGGCGTCACTGAAGCCTCAAACGCCGGATCGCTGAGGAGGGTCGACAGGCGACGGCGCAGGCTCTGCCGCTCGGCACCGGGACGCGCGAACAGGGCGTTCAGCGTGCGCGACGTCAGCGCCGTCTCATCCCCGTCGATCAGGCCGTCGCGGTAAAGCCCGCTCAGGTCGAGAATCTCATCGCCAATGGCCGTACCAAGGGTCGCGCGGCCGCCCAGCGGCGGGGTAAAAACGCCCAGCGGCAGGTTCTGGATGGGGAAGTCGTTGTGGCCGTTGGCGCTGGCTATCCAGCTTCGCCGCGCAGGATCGTGGGTTTCATTTATAGTCATGGGGATCGTCACGGGAGTTTTGCCTTTTCAAATCCGGACCAGCCTGCGTCGTAATCGTTCTGCCGTTCCGGCAGGCACAGGGCCTGAGCGGTGGGGCGCAGGACGAAGCGCGTTTCGAACATGAAGGCCAGAGTGCCTTCGTATCGGTGCGGCTTCAGTTCCGCCGCCACGCCGCCCTCATAGCTTGAGCGGTCAGGACCATGGGCGTTCATGCAATTATGCAGGGACGCGCCGCCGGGAGCGAAGCCGTCACCCTTGGCGTCATACGTCCCTTCGATCAGCCCCATGAATTCGCTCATCACGTTGCGGTGGAACCAGGGCGGGCGGAATGTGTGTTCGGCGACCATCCAGCGCGGGGGGAAGATAACGAAGTCGCAACTGGCGGTGCCGGGGGTGTCGGACGGCGCGGTCAGGACGGTGAAGATCGACGGGTCGGGGTGGTCGAAGCTGACCGTATTGATCGTATTGAAGCGCCTCAGGTCGTAGCGGTACGGGCAGAGATTGCCGTGCCAGCCCACGACGTCGAAGGGCGAATGATCGAGGGTCGTGGCCCACAGGTGGCCCTGAAACTTCTGGATCAGCTGGTGCGGGGCGTCCTCGTCCTCAAAAGCCGCCACAGGGGCTTCGAAATCTCGCGGATTGGCCAGCCCGTTGGCGCCGATGGGACCAAGGTCGGGCAGGCGGAAGGCTGCGCCGCGGTTTTCGCAAACATAGCCGCGCGCCTTGCCGTCGGGCAGTTCGATGCGGATTTTCAGCCCGCGCGGGATGAGGATGATGTGCAGGGGCGCGGCTTCGATCACGCCGCATTCGCTGACGATGCGCAGACGGCCCTCCTGCGGCACGATCAGCATGTCGCCATCGGCATTGAAGAAGGCGCGGCGCGTCATGTCGGCCGTCGCGCTATAGAGGCCGATCATCACGCCCGACTGGGTGGCCGGATCGCCATTCGCGCCGTAACAGGTCAGGCCGTCCACGAAGTCCACGGCTTTTGCGGGCCATGACAGCGGCGACCAGCGCAGGCGGTCAGGCGAGGGCGGCGGGCCATCCGTGCGCCAGCCCGCTGCCTCATAGGGTGCAAAGGCCGGATGCTGAGCCGAGGGGCGCAGGCGATAGAACCACGTCCGGCGGTTTTCGCTGCGCGGCGCGGTGAAGGCCGTGCCGGAAAACTGTTCGGCATAGAGGCCGAACGGCACGTGTTGCGGAGAGTTCTGTCCGACGGGCAAGGCACCGGGAACGGCTTCGGTAGCGAAGTGATTGCCGAAACCGCTGAGACAGGCGGGTTTGGGACAGGCGGGTTTCAGGTCGGGTGACATCACGCATCCACCTGAATGACGCCGCGCCGGATCTGATCCAGTTCGATGGATTCGAACAGGGCCTGAAAATTGCCGTTGCCGAAGCCTTCATTGCCCTTGCGCTGAATGATTTCGAAGAAGATCGGCCCGAACAGGTTCTCGGTGAAGATCTGCAACAGTATGCCTTCGTCACCGACATTGCCGTCTATGAGGATACGGTTGCGCCGAAGGCGTTCGAGGTCTTCGCCATGGCCGGGGACGCGTTTGTCGACCAGTTCGTAATAGGTCTCGATCGTGTCCTGAAGCTGTACCCCGCGCGCTTTCAGTTTTTCGACCGTGGCATAGATATCGTCGGTGGTCAGGGCCAGATGCTGAATACCTTCACCATTGTATTCGCGTAAGTATTCCTCGATCTGGCTCCGATCGTCCTGCGACTCGTTGAGTGGGATGCGGATGGCCTTGTCCGGGGCGATCATGGCCTGAGAGAAGAGGCCGGTCGCCTGACCTTTGATGTCGAAATACTTCTGCTCCTCGAAGCCGAAGATGCGCGAATAGAAGTCCGACCACACGCGCATCTGACCGCGATGCACATTGTGGGTCAGGTGGTCGAGCAGGTCGAGCCCGACGCTGTTTTCACGCTCGGCGGCGTCCGCTCCCAGAACACTGAACCAGTCGGCATAGAGGTCGTGGCCGTCCGCGACGAGATAAAGGTGCGAGCCGCCTATGCCCTGAAGGACGAAGCTACGTTCGCCTAGCGTGCCGTCCTGCGCCTTGGCAGGCTTTGCACCGCGCGTCAGTGCGGCCGCGAAGGCTGCCGCCGGATCGGCGACGTAGAAGGCCATGCCGGACGCCGACGCACCGTGGATCGCACGGAAGTCGGCGGCCTGCCCGGTGGGCTCTTCGTTGAGCAGCAGGTTGATGCGACCCTGCTTATAGCGGGTGACGGCCTTTTCGGGGTGGCGCGAAGCGGCAACGAAGCCCAGACGCTCGAAATGCGCGCGCATGGCGGCAGGGTCGGGGCTGGTGAATTCCACAAACGCAAAGCCATTGAGGCCGAGCGGATTATTCGGGCTGATGGACATGCAACGCTCCCTGATTTTGTTTCTTTCGATATGGTATCAAATGAAACAAATTAAAAATCAAGTCGCATTTGCGTGAGGGACGGGCCGTTCAGAGACGAAAAAACCGGCGGACAGCAATGCCCGCCGGTGGGAAGGCCCGGTTAGGGGCTAAGGGGTTATTTCAGCAGACGCGCCTTCAGCTTGCTCACGTCTTCGGCGGTCAGGCCCAGCTCTTCGCGCACATAGCGGTCCCAGCCGCCTTCGCGTTCATTGATGGCGGCAAAGGCCGCATCGAGATAGCTGGCGTCGACGCCCATCAGCGCCTTTTGCACGTCGGCGGGCAGACGGGCGAACATAGCCATTTGCGGGTCTTCCTTGTCGGCGGCGCTATGGGCCATTTCCGGCTTGAAGTACTGGTTCGACAGCAGATAGTCCTGCGTCACCACATCGCGCGGCACGCCCAGCAGGGTCAGCAGCACCGCCGTGCCCACACCCGTGCGGTCCTTGCCCGCCGTGCAGTTATAGACGAGGCCCGTGCGGCCTTCGATGATCTGACGGATCATCAGGCGGTACTGCGGCGCGAAGTAGAAGGGCGTGTCGCGGTAGCCCTGAGCCATGGCGGCGCGGGTCTTTTCGGCGGTGATTTCGCCACCGGCGAACAGCTTGCCGAAGGACGACATGTCCATCTTGTAGTCGGTGGTGTAGGCGACGACGCCCTGACCGGCGGGCCAGTTCACCGGGGCCTTGGTGCGCTCATCCGTCGAACGGAAATCGACATTGGTCTGGATGCCGAGGGCCTTGAGCTGGGCGAAACCCGCCGGGGTGACGTGGTTCATCGCGCCGGAGCGGAAGACGAGGCCGCGACGGACTTCGTGGCCGTCAGCGGTCTTATAGCCGCCGATGTCGCGGAAGTTGTTGCTGCCGTCGATGGAGATCAGGCGACCATCGGTGGCCGGGGCCAGAGCCGGAGTCGCTGGGGCGGTAGTGGCAGCGGTCTCGGCGAAGGCAGCCGGGGTCATCGGCGCAGCGGCAAGGGCCGCCAGCGCCACGAAGGGCAGAAGCTTTTTCATAATGGGCTCTTTTTGTCTGGATTTTAGTAGTTGAAGCGCAGGCCGGCCATGAAGCGGCGGCCGATCTGTTCGACTTCGGACGGGTGGCTGACCGTGCCTTCATAGGCGATGTAGGTTTCGTCGGTCAGGTTGGAGGCGTCGGCAAACAGGGTGATGTTCTTATTCACCGCATAGCGCAGGGTCAGGTCGAGATTACCATAGGCCTTGCGGTATTCGTCACCGCCCGAACCGAGGCCCAGACCGCCCAGCGTGTCGGCCCAGTCGTCGCGCCACTGATACGAAAGGCGGGCCGAGACGCCGTACTTTTCGTAGGAGACCGAGGTATTGACGATGGTCTTCGACGTGCCGGGGAAGGGCGCGCCCTTACGCGACGGAGTGTCGAATTCGCCGTCGAGCAGGGCGAGGTTGCCGTTGAAGCCGAGGCCGTCGAAGGGCGAGGGCAGGGCCGAGAAGGTCTGCTGATAGTTCAGTTCCAGACCGTAGAGTTTGCCGTTGCTGCCGTTCAGGGTCGAGGTGTAGTCGTAGCCCGTGCGGTCGACGCCGTTGGCGTCGTAGCGGTCGTCGGTGACCTTGGTCTTCGAGTCGTAGAGGACATTGTCGACCTTACGGTAGAAGACGCCCGCCGACACCACGCTGTCGCCAGAGAGGTAGTATTCCAGCGACGAGTCGAGGCCCCAGGTGTATTCCGGCTTCAGATAGGGGTTGCCGCCTGAAATCGTACCCGGCGTCGAGGTGTCGCTGATCGATGCACCGGTGCGGATGGCCCCGAAGGACGGGCGGGCGATGCCGCGCTGAACCGCGCCGCGCAGGACGAGCTTTTCCGTCAGGTCGAACTTGGCGTTCACCGACGGGAAGACGTCGGTGTAGTCGTTATCGACGACCAGCGGCGTGACTGTGGTGCCCGACTTGGTGAAGCCCGCAATGCGCTGCTTCATGTGCTCGACGCGTCCGCCGAAGACCACCTGACCGGTGTTCCACTCGTACTTGGCCATGCCATAGGCGGCACCGAGGTTTTCGGTAATGTCGTAGAGGCTGGTCGGGTCGATGATCGCGGCCGGATTATAGAGACCGGCGGCGGCCAGCTTGGCCAGCGAGGCTTCGAAATCCGTGCGCAGCTTCTTGTTGTCGAGATAGTTCAGGGTGATGCCCAGCGGGAAGCCCGTTTCCCACGCATTGCCGGTCACGTAGTTCGAGGCCTTCAGATCGCTCTGACCGATGCGCGGCAGCAACGAGGTGAGCAGCACGGTCGGCTGGTTCATCGTGTTGCCTTCGATCTCGCGGTGATCGTGCTGGTAACCGGCCTTGAAGGTCCAGTTGTCGGTGACGCGCGTCAGATCGCTCTTGAAGGTCCAGCTATCAGCCTTGATGTTCGAGATGATCGGCAGGCCGATATTGAAGTCGAACGCGCCCTGATCCAGCGTCTTGATCGCTTCGCCGCGGGCATAGGTGCCCGCCGTTGCCCCCGCGACGGTCTTGTAAAGCGTGACCATCGGGAAGTTAGGGTCATTGACGCTGTAGCTGAGCGAAGCGCGCAGCAGCGGGTTGAGCATCTGGTTCTGCATGATCAGCGGCAGATAGGTGTCGTTGGTCATCTTGGTGACGTTGGCGCGCCAGCTCAAAGACCAGCCGTCATTGAAGCTGTGCTCGCCGCCCAGCGTGGTCAGTTCGTTCTTGGTGCGGTACTCGCCGAATTCGGCAGTCGAACGCACCGGCACGCCGATCAGATCGCCACCGGTGGCCGTGCGGGTACCCGACAGGGCGCTCGACAGCTGGAAGGTATAGTGGTTGCGCTCTTCGTCGTCCTTGAACTCCGACGACACCCACTTCAGGAACAGTTCATGGCCTTCGGCCGGACGCCATTCGAAGCCCAGAGACGCGCCGTTGTTTTCGCGCACCAGCAGGTAGTTACGGGCGTCGAAAGTGGCGATGCCCTTGTCGTCATAGGAAAATTCGCGGTTGTCGGTCACCTGCTCGCGGCGATAGTGCGACAGGGCGGCCATGACGCCGAAGGTGCCGTTCGACCAGGCGCCGCGCACCGAACCCTGACGCTGTTCGCCGCCGCCCAGCTCCATCTGACCGAGGCCCAGCTCGCCCTGAAGGTCGAAGCCAGTGCGGTTGAACGGCGAATAGGTGCGCAGGTCGATCTGAGCCACGACCGCTTCGGCGGGCAGGTCCGGCGTCAGCGACTTGTTGACGGCCAGAGATTGCAGGATGACCGCCGGAACCGCGTCGAAGCGGAAGGCGCGGCCCGAACCGCCTTCGTCGACGCCGATCACCGGCACGCCGTCAAAGGACACGCTGGTCCAGCGGTTGGGCGCGCCGCGCACCTGAATGTAGCGCTCCTGACCCTGATCGCGCTGCACGGCGACGGCGGGCAGACGCGACAGGGCGGCGGCGGAGTTCTGGTCCGGGAAGCGGCCGACCGTGTCCGAGGCGATGACGTTGACGAGGTTGTCGGCGTTGCGCTGTTCGCGCAGGGCGGCGGCCTGAGAGTCACGCAGCGGCGCGAAGACCACGACCTCGGTCACGTCACTTTCGGGCGCGGCTTCGGTGGTGGTGGCGGGTTTATCGTCGGCGGCCTGATCGTTCGAAGCATGAGCCGAGGACGCGGCGGCACCGAGGGCCAGCATGGACAGGCTGGTCAGGGCCGCAGCGCGGAAGCCGGGTTTAAAGGTCGACATGATTATCCCCATATCAAATCAGTAGGTGAAGCGATGATGGGGATGCCAATTAGAACATTTGTTTTTCTTTTTTTGAACACTTATATGAAGGTATTGCAAAGCCCGTTCCGTTCAAATCGGCTGTGGTATTCTGATCGCAAAGCAGAGTATAGAGGCCTCTACCCTCTTTGGGAGCGGATAGGATCGTGGACGTGCGGCTTAATTTGCAAAGCGTTGATGAAAACAGGCTTTCTGTGGCCGATCGGTTGCTGGGATCGGCCAATCGGCTCTGGCGGACGCATGGGCGGGCCCAGATGAGTGCGCGTCAGGTCAGTCAGATAGCGGATGCTCAGGCCTCGCAGATCAACTACTACTTCGGCAGCTTTGAACAAATGTTATGTTCGGCTCAGGGGCAGGCCCTTGAGCTGGCGGAGCAATGGTGTCAGGCGCGTCTCGAAGCCTTGAGCGGGCTCGACGAATCGGTGGGGATGACCGATGCCTTTGGTTACGTGCTGGCGGCGCTGATCGACGACTGGTGCCGCAATGAAGCGGATCTGGCCTTTGCCTGGACCGAATGTCAGCTTCTGGCGGGTTATGACGAGACCTATATAGAGGCCACCCAGCAGTGGCAGGCCCTGTGGACGCGCTTCTTCGATGAGCTGTGCACGCGCGCCGGTCTTGCGGATGTCAGCGGCCTAATGCGCCAGTTTTTTACCGGCGAAGCTTTTCTGCACCGCATCGCCTGGCGCATTCCGCTGGATCGGGCGGTGTTGTCGGAAACTTGCACCGGCTGGGTCCGGTTACTGCTTGAGGGCGAGGCCTCACCGGCCCCCTTACGCGCTGTGGTGCAGGGCGATACGCGACGTCATGCGCCCCTGCCGCTGCTGGCCGGGTCCGTGCAGGCTCAGATCGCCGAAGCGGCGGCGGACCTTGTCGAGCGCGAAGGCGCGGCGGCGGTCACCCACCGCGCGGTGGCGCAGGCGGCCGGTCTGACCCTTGGGGCGGCGACCTATCACTTTCCGTCGAGCGGCGCGCTTCTCGGGGCGGCGTGGGCGGCCATCTATGCGCGGCTGACGCGTCCGGGCAGCAACAGCTTCGCGCCGACGGGGCCGGTCTTACGCGAAGAGTATATGTCGCGCATCGCTCAGTTTTTCGACAATGTCCGCCAGCAGCACGATCTGCGCGGTATGGAGGAGCTGCTGTCGCAGGCGGCGCGCGATCCGGCCCTGACCGGTATGGGGGCGATGATCCGCTATAGCCGCGGGCAATCGACCTATCTGACGCTCAGTCGTCTGCCGCGCGACGGCGCGCCGCTGGATGCGCAGGCGGCGGCGCTGATTTCGACCTGGCTGCAAGGGGTGAGCCGCGACCTGAGGGGGCTTGATCAGGACGGGCAGAAGACCGAGATGCTCCGACAGATGAACCTTCTGCTCGATTGCCTGAGGGTGACGCCATGAGCCCTGCCGGACACGCCGTTCCGCTGGTGATGGCCCTGCTGCTGATGTCGGCGGCGGCCCCCGCAGAGGCAGATGTTCAGCGTGTTCCCTATGGCGTGACGGCAAAGGGCGAGGCGGTCGAACGCATTACGATCCGTAACCGCCACGGCACCGAGGTCAGCATCCTCAGCTATGGCGCGATCCTCGATGAGGTGCGTACGCGTGACCTTGAGGGGCGTTTCGACAATGTCGTGCTTAATCTGGCCGATCTGAAGGCGCATGAGGCGCGCGCCAATTTCAGCGCCGTGGTGGGCCGGTTCGCCAACCGCATTTCCGGCGGGGGCTTCATGCTGGAGGGGCAGCGTGTGGTGCTGGACCCGGCGGGTGGTACGGTCAGTCATGGGGGGAAACCGGGCTTCGCTGCGCGCGTCTGGACCGTCGAGCCCTGCCGGAAGACGCTGTTCCGGGCCTGCCGTGCGGTGACCCTGAGCCTGATCAGCCCGGACGGCGAAAACGGTTTTCCGGGCCGGGTGAAGGTGTCGGTGACCTATAGCCTCAGCGAGGACGATACGCTGCGTCTGGACTATCGCGCCACGACGGATAAGGCGACGGTCATCAACCTGACCAACCACGCCTATTTCAATCTGGCCGGAGCTGCTTCGGGAGCCGCTTCGGGTGCGGTGGACGGGCAGTATCTGCAAATTCCGGCGACCGCCATCGCGGCTATATCGGACAAGAAGGTGCCGACAGGGGCCTTTTATCCGGTGGCAGGGACGCCTTTCGATTTCCGCACACCGGTCCGGATCGGCGAACAGGTCGGGCGCGACGATCCTCAGCTTAAGGCCGGGGGCGGCTTCGACCACAGCTTCGCGCTGGACGGCGTCGCGTCGGGGCGGCTGGTGCTGGCGGCGCGGGCCTATGATCCGGCAACAGGACGCACGCTGGTGGTGAAGACCACCGAGCCTGCGGTGCATCTTTTTACGGCCAATGCTTTTAACGGCACGCTCTTTGGGCGGGCGGGCAATGCGCTGGGGCCGCGCGCGGGGTTTGCGCTGGAAACCCAGCACTATGCCGATAGTCCCAACCGGCCGGAATTTCCCTCCACCGTTCTGAAGCCGGGGGAGGTCTTTCATTCGGTGACGACCTTCCGCTTCGGGGTCGCGCCGGATGTGAAAGCGGCATTTTCCGAATAAAAAAGCCCGCCGTTTCCGGCGGGCTTAGTCTTTTTTAGTCCCTCGCCGGGCGGTGGCTCCGCCACCTTGGCCGCCGCCTCAATGGCGGCTCAAAGCGGAATGATTCCGAAATCATCCCGCTCTAGTCAGCGATCTTAGCCGGTTCCAGCTTCGGCATCAGCAGATGCACGGCCAGAAGCGCCAGGAAATAACCGGTGGCCGCATAGATGAAGATCGGGGTGTAGGAGCCGATCTTATCCAGCACGAAGCCGGCATATTTGGCCATGGCCATGCCGCCGAAGGCGCCGAACATGCCGCCGATGCCGACAACCGAGCCGACCGCGCCATTGGGGAAGACGTCGGAGGGCAGGGTGTAGAGATTGGCCGAAAAGCCCTGATGCGCGGCGGTGGCTACGCCGATGATCAGCACCGCGACCCACAGATTGTCGGCCAGAGCCGCCGCGCCGACGGGCAGGGCCAGACAGGCGCAGATCAGCATGGTGACCTTACGTGCGGCATTGACGCTCCAACCGCGCTTGATGAACTGCGACGACAGCCAGCCGCCGCCGACCGAGCCGATGTCGGACAGCAAATAGATGGCGACCAGCGGCGGGCCGAAGGTTTTGAGGTCGAGGCCGTGACGCTTATGCAGGAAATCCGGCAGCCAGAAGAGGAACATCCACCAGATCGGGTCGATCAGGAACTTGCCCAGCGCATAGCCCCAGGTTTCGCGGGTGCGGATGACCTTGAGCCACGACACCTTCTGAACGGCAACCACCGGGTCCTGTTCGATGTGACCGAGTTCAAGGGCATTGACCTTGGCGTGTTCGCGCGGACGGCGGTACAGCACCCACCAGATGGGCAGCCACAGAAGGCCGACCACGCCGGTGACGATAAAGGCCGCCTGCCAGCCGAAGGTCAAGGTGATGGCCGGAATGACCAATGGTGTGACGATGGCGCCGATATTGGTCCCGGCGTTGAACAGGCCCATGGCGAAGGCACGTTCGGATTTGGGGAACCATTCGGACACGGCCTTCACGCCGCCCGGAAACGCCCCGCCTTCGCCGACGCCGAGGAAGATACGGGCGACGATGGCGTCTTTCAGCGACCCCATGGCGGCATGGCCGATATGGGCGGCCTGCCAGATCAGGAAAGCGACCGAAAAGCCCATGCGCGCGCCGAAGCGATCGACGAACTTACCAAAAGCGAGATAGGAGATGGCGTAGGCAAACTGAAACCAGAAGACCAGATCAGCATAGTCGGTTTCCGACCAGCCGAATTCGGTTTGCAGCGACGGTTTCAGCAGGCTGACGGTCTGCCGGTCGACATAGTTGATGACCATGGCGGTAAACAGCAGGGTCACGACCAGCCAGCGGTAGCGTGTTGCGCCCGCAGGGGCGTTGGGGCCCGATGATGCGTGCATGATGGTTCTTCCCTTTATAAAACAGGCCTTACAGGTTGGCTTATTATTTGTCTTCGTGGTTCAGGACGCGCATCAGCACCTTCATATTGTCGATGTAGGTGCTGGTCGAAATGCCGGTGACCGGCTTTTCGGCATTGTAGGGCGAAGTGTCGGTCTTGTCGCCGACCTTGGTGGAGCGGTAATCGCCCGGAGTGACCTCCTTTGAACCGTCTCCCGCATAGGGATTGGAGGTGGCGATCAGCTGGGTCGGCCACCAGCCGTCCTTATTGAGCGTCTTGACCAGACCGCCGGCGGTTTCGGCGTGGCGGGCATGGTTGAGGTCGGAATCGGCGCTGTCTTCGATCAGGAAGTAACGCGGCAGGGGACGCGCAGGGCCGGGCTTCAGCGGCGAGTCCTTGGCGACCTCGGCGGGCGACAGGGCCTTGAGCGCTTCGTATTCCTTACGCAGCTTCGCCACATTGACCGAGCGGGTCGAGCTGTAGTGGCCGAGCGTGTTCGCAGAATTATAGTCGGCGTAATAGTGACCATTGACGACGTTCGAGCCTTCGCGGTGGGTGAAGAGCGCCTTGTTCGTGCCCAGTTCGACGAAGGACGGATAGGCGGGCTTGTCACCGGGCAGACGCACCGAATCGAGCCAGTCGAGCGCCGCCGGAATGGGGGCGAGGAACTTGGTATCGCCGGTCAGGCGGTAGAAGTCCATGAGCTGGGTGATGGCGCTGGAAGTCGTGTGCGAGGACAGCGACTTCGGTTCATAGGTGCGCGCGGCGGCGGGCTTGAGGTCCGGCGTATATTGCAGGGCCCATCCGGCCTGCGGCGCACCCTGTTGCGCCAGAATATAGATGTTCATGCCGCGATTGATGGCATCGAGCACGCGGGTTTCGCCCAGCGCCTGATAACACAGGATCAGGAAGTGGACAT
>JASGGL010000025.1:0-22130 GCA_047605065.1 Asticcacaulis sp. | reverse complement strand
CACTTTTGGGCATATCGCTCTGAATCTTTAAGTGGTCGCGATATGGCCGCCAAAAGCCACTTCGCACTTTTGGGCATATCGCTCTGAATCTTTTAAGTGGTCGCGATATGGTCGCCAGAAACCGCTTCGCACTTTTGGTCATATCGCTCCGGGCCCGCCCCTTTGCGACCCTATTTCTGCCGTCTGCGCCCTCTATCCTGTCCTCCGGTCTGACGACACACGGAGACAGCTATGCGAACCCCTCTGATGCTTATGGCTGGCGCACTGATCATGGCCACAGCCGCTCAGGCGACCGAGTTACCGCCCGCACCACGCACCGCCGAGGAACAGGCGCAGGCCCGCGCCAAAATCGATGCCGAGGTGGAAAAACAGTTCCGCAAAACCGATACGAACAGCGACGGGCGCATTTCCAAGGCCGAGTTCACCGCCGCCAGCCCGAAAAACGCGCCCTATTTCGATCTGGCCGATCAGAACCGCGACGGTGCGTTGAGCCGTGAAGAGCTGAACGCCGTTGTTACGCTGCTGTTCCGGCAATGGGTGGCGAAACCCTGAGCGTTCTTTTTAAGAGTCGTTACGCCATTTTGACCGTGCGGATCGAAAACTGCGACACCAGCTTCGACACACCCGGCATGGTCGACAGAACGTCGCGGTGCACGTCCTCATAGGACAGGCTTTCACGCAGGACGATCTTCAGGAGGTAATCCGCCTCGCCCGACATCAGATGGCATTCTTCGATCGCCGCGATCTGCACCACGGCCTTTTCGAACTTCTCAAAGGTTTCGCGCCGCTGATCCTGAAGCGTGACGTGGACGAAGACCATGCCCTGCTTGCCATGGACGCTTTCGGCGATGACCGCGCGATAGCCGGTGATGATCCCGCGCTGCTCCAGAAGCTTCACCCGGCGGTGCGCCGCCGAAGGGCTTAAGCCCACCTTTTCACCCAGTTCCGCCGCCGTGGCGCGCGCATCATTGCGCAGAACCTTGATCAACTCACGGTCGAAGGAATCCAGATCGGAAAATTTATCAGCGTTATGCATGGAATTGAGAATATATCCCGCAAATCGGCAATTCAAGCCACATAATTGCGAGAACTTCCGCCCATTTTCGTATCATTATGAACGAACTTGTGATCACAGAAGTCACGGGAGGAACCGATGAAAATAAGCGTCCCCAAGGAAATCAAAACCCACGAATACCGTGTCGGCCTGACGCCGGACAGCGTAGCCGAACTCAGCCACCACGGCCATCAGGTGTTTGTCGAAACCGGTGCGGGCTCCGGCATAGGCATGGACGACGCCGATTATGTCGCCGCCGGTGCCCTCATTACCGGCAGCGCGCCGGAAACCTTTGCGGCGGGCGACCTGATCGTCAAGGTCAAGGAACCGCAACTGCACGAATGCGGCTGGCTTAAACCGCATCAGACCCTGTTCACCTATCTGCATCTGGCCGCCGACAAGCCGCAGGCCGAAGCGCTGATGGCGTCGGGCGCAACCTGCATCGCCTATGAAACGGTCACCGAACCGCAAGGTGGCCTGCCGCTGCTTCGCCCCATGTCCGAGGTCGCCGGGCGTATGTCTGTCCACGTCGGTGCGACCTATCTGCATAAGGCCTTCGGCGGGCGCGGCGTCCTGATGGGCGGTGTGCCGGGGGTGTCTCCGGCTAAGGTCGTCATCATCGGCGCAGGCGTATCAGGTATCAACGCCGCACAGATGGCCGCCGGCATGCAGGCCGACGTCACGGTCTTCGATCTCAACGCCCACAGGCTGATCGAGGTCGATCGCCTGTTCCACGGACGGGTCAAGACCTCGGCCTCGTCGCGGGCGGCTCTGGCCGAAGCGGTAAAAACCGCCGATCTGGTTATTGGCGCCGTCCTCGTTCCCGGTGCCGCCGCGCCCAAGCTGATCACCCGCGATATGCTGAAAACCATGAAACCCGGCGCGGTCATGGTCGACATCGCCATCGATCAGGGCGGCTGCTTCGAAACTTCGCACCCGACGACGCATCAGGACCCCATCTTCATCGTCGATGGCATCGTGCATTACTGCGTCGCCAACATGCCCGGTGCCGTAGCGCGCACTTCGGCGCTGGCGCTGAATAACGCCACCCTGCCCTTCGTGGTCAGAATGGCCAATGCCGGTGTGGAAGAGGCCCTGAGCCGCGATCCGCATCTTAAGGCAGGGCTGAATGTGTCGGGCGGCCACATCCGCCACGCCGCCGTCGCCGAAGCGCTGAGCCTGCCGTTCGTACCCGCCTGACCCTGCGCCCCCCTGCGACCGCCTGTCGCAGTTTTTCCGTAGGCGCAGGACTGGCATAAGCGTGATCACTTCCTATCTATTGTCTACCAGCCGGACGGACGTCCCCCCCTGAACCTCCGGCTGAGGATGGCGTCTGAGGCTCCCCCCTTCCTCAGACGCCATAATTTTTTCAACCGCCCCTTCATTCCGGTTATCTGGCAGGTCAAACGGGCCACACAGGCTCGCCATGGGTCATCAGTTGCCACAGGCTGGCGCGCGCCGCATGGGCCGGACGGGCATTGTTACGATCCGACGCGTCCGGCGTATGGATGTGCGGTGGCGTCTTCATCGTCTGCCCTGGATAGTAGTCCATGTGGTCGAAATTCTTGTCGACATCCTTATCCAGCCACAGGAAGGTCGAGGGAATGCGATAATTTCTGACATTGGCTGGCTTCGGGTTCGCTCCGACCCGGCCCAGCGCAGCGGTGAGCGGCGCGTCTATGTCGCCATAGACAGTGGCAGCGAAATTGCCGGGCGGATAGGCCAGCATGAGGATCTTATCGGCCTTCGACGCCAGTATAGTGATCCGATCGGCCTTACCTTCAACCCCCTTATAGCGTTTGACGAAGGCATCGGCATTGAGCGCGGGCGCGGTCAGGCAGACCTCACGGAAACGCCGCCCGCAGGTCTTCAGGCACTCCAGACCCAACCGCCCGCCCAGACTGTGCGACAGGAAGTTGATCTCGACGGCATCGACACAAAAACCTTCAATAAATTTCGCCAGCACCTGCCCGGCCAGAATGGCGTCCTGATGCTCATACACGTAGTTGAACACGGTGGTCGAATCCCCCGGCCAAAGTACGCCGATCACTTCGTATGAAGGATCGAGAGCCAGAAACTGCCGCACCCCGGCCAGCGCGTTCAGCCCGTTGCGCAGGCTGACATTAAAGCCGTGGGTGACAAAGACCACACGACGTCCGGCAATCACCGGGCGAATGGCCTCCAGGGGTATCTGACGCATGCCATCCCCGGTCGAGGGAATGACCCGCCCGTCGGGGACGCTGATGTTGAGCAGATGTGCAGCCTTTACCGTTGAAACCGAGGCCGAAGGGCCGGACTGCGTTCTGAGATTGAGGAACCACATGCGCCTAGGCCTTGCTGGTCGCCGCCTGAAGCGCCCCGGACGCCGCCTTCAGCGCCGAAGTAATGTCCTTGGCGATCGGAGCCAGCGGCACAGCCAGAAGCCCCAGAATAACCGCGAGCGCCATATGTTGACCCCACAAGGCGTCCTTAGCGGCAAGCGCATAGGTCCCTGCGCACACCAGACTGAGCCCCACCGACGTCACCGCCGCCGTCAGGCGCGTCCGTCCGCGATATTCGTGATCGGCCAGATCGAACGCCGCCTCAAGCCGCACCCGCACCAGCGCGTCGAAACGCCCCAGCGCATCGAAGGCCTTTTGACTTTCGACCTCGTCCGCATAGGCCGCTTCGCGCGAAACGGCGGCTTCCTCGCTCGTGGCCGTCATGGTTTCGGCTTCGGGCGTTACCGGGCCCTTAAGAAACCCCACCGCGCGCGCCAGATCAGCCGTATCCAGCAATTGCACGTTCGCCTGAACGGCTTTGAACGTCCCGTTCTCAGTTCCGTCCCCCAAAAGATTATCCAGAATGCGTTGCGGGTTATCCGCCGTCAGCCCCAGACGCACCAGTGCGATGACCGTTGAAATCTGCTGATCGCGCGGCGCACCATTGACCCAGTAGCCGCGCAGTACCGCTTCCCACTTCGCCCCCAGCGCTATCTTCAACGCCGGAGACAGCGCCGTATAGACCGCCTTAAGGTGCCGGTATCCGAAGGAGGACACGCCACCGAAGGTGAAAACGCCGCGCGACGCATCGACCAGCGCGGCCGCTGCCGTCCCCAGCGCCCCGGTCGCCAGCACCACCTGCCCGGTATGTTCCAGCGCTGAATCAAAACCTATAGCCATGCCGAACTCCCCCGAAACAATCCCAATTTCAAAATACAACCATAGCACGATTTGTTCATATTTCCATCGCTGCGGAACGTGCCGTCTTGCCAAACGCCGATGAACTTGCCACAGCGGCCGCGCAGGAGGATAAAATGGCCGACACATTGATTATTTCCGCAGAGCTGGACGACCTGTCGCGTGTGAAGGCTCTGGCCGAACGCATATGGCCGGAATGCTTCGCGGGCATATTACCAGTGGAACGGATCGCCCCGATGGTGGCCGAAATCTATGCACTGGACACCCTGCGTGCCGACGTGACCGAACGCGGCCACCGTTACTGGATCGCACAGCTCGACGATCAGGACGTCGGCTATGTCTCCGCCTATCGGGACGGGGACAGGCTATGGCTGAAAAAGCTGTATCTGCTTGATGTTTGCCGCGGACATGGCACCGGAAAACGACTGGTAGCGACCGTTCTGGATGCCTTTGCCGGTGCGCGCGAACTGGCCCTTTACGTCAATGACGGCAATGCCCCGGCCATTGCCTTTTACCGTGCGCAGGGATTTGAGATCGAGGCGACGGTTCCGGTGCGCATGGGGCCGTTCGACTTCGTCGACCACATCATGCGCAAAGCCTTATTCTGACACGCAACGCACAATCGATCACAGGCAGACACGATTTGAAATAATGTTTCCCATTCCGTGATTTTCATGGCAGTTTTATACAGGCTGAACACTTCAGCCGTCTGAGGAAACGCGGGGAAGACCATAAAGGCGCCCCATTGGCATCTTTAAGTAAGTGGAGCCCCTCTTGCTGACCAGGAACCGGAGGCCACCCATGCCCAGCACGCCCAAGGTCCGCCGCATCGAGGTCGAAGACCTGCCCATCGTGCGCGATCTCGCCATGATCATCTGGCCGCGCCTTTACCGCAACGTTGTGTCGCCTGTGCAGATGGACGCCATCCTGAGCCACCTGTTCGACCTCGACACGCTTGAGGACGATATGGAAACGCGCGGACACGTCTACTGGGTTGCCGAAATCAATGGCCGTCCGGTTGGCTTCCTGTCGGCGGAAGGGCATGACGCTCAGGTCAATATCCATAAGGTCTACGTCCTCGAGGATTATCGCGGTGGCGGCATAGGCAAGGCGATGATGCAGGCCGCGCTCGATCATTTCGCCGATGCACGCACCCTGTCGCTCATCGTGCCGAAGGACCATGACCACGGCATCGGCTTTTCGCTGAAATCCGGGTTCAGCTTCGACCGCGAGGAACCCACCCGCGTCGGCGGCTATGACCTGACCAATTACATTATGCGCAAAGACCTTACCCCGGCGGCGGTGTCCTGAGCCACTTTACAAAAGCTTAACCTGATCCCCCTTTTGCGAACGCGGGTTTTATCCTATGTGTTACACATCCGGGCGCACCCCTTGCGCCCTTTGAGGGAGCTGACACTGTGATCAAGCTGAAACGTTTTCTGGGTCTGGCCGCCGTCGTGGCCGCCGCCGTTAGCCTGACGGCCTGTGACGTCAACCGCATTCCGACTGAGGAAGAAAACGCCAAACGCGCCTTCTCCGACGTTCAGGACGCCTATCAGCGCCGCAACGATCTGGTGCCGAACCTCGTCGCCACGGTGCAGGGCGCAGCCATCGCCGAACGCGGCACCCTGACCGAGGTGGTCGAAGCCCGCGCCAAGGCGACCAGCGTCAATGTCGATGCCTCGACCATCACCGATCCGGCCAAGTTCCAGCAGTTCCAGCAGGCGCAGGACGGTATGTCCTCGGCTCTGGGCCGCCTGATGGTCGTCGTCGAGCGCTATCCGGACCTCAAGAGCCAGCAGGGCTTCATCACCCTGCAATCGCAGCTTGAGGGCGCGGAAAACCGCATCTCGATCTCACGCCGCGACTACAATGCCGCTGCCCAGAGCTATAATACCACCCTGCGTACCTTCCCACAGGTTCTGCTGGCCAAGACCATCCATTCGGGTTCCAAGCCGATGGCATATTTCCAGGCCACTGCCGGTGCCGACAAGGCACCGACCGTGGACTTCTCGGGCCTGAGCAACGCCGAAACCTCGAAATAGGCTGACGAACGGAAGGCCGGTCCATGTCTCTCCCCCATTCCGCCTTGCGGATCAGGGCCGCGTGGTCGGCCTTCCTCTTTCTGTGTCTGACGCTCTGGACCTCTGCCGCCTTCGCCGCGCCGGAGTTTCCGCCGCTGACCGGCCGCGTGGTCGATCAGGCCCAACTCCTCAGCCCTGAGGCCGAGGCCGAACTGACGGCCAAGCTTCAGGGGCTTGAAAATGCCACGACGGACCAGGTGGTCGTCGTCACGCTCGAAAGCCTTGGCGGTTATGATATCGCCGACTACGGCTATCAACTGGGCCGCCACTGGGGCATCGGTCAGGCGACGGAGCAGGCCGCCACTGGCGCGGAATCCGAAGCGGGCGGTCAGTTCAAGAACAACGGCGTCATCCTTATTGTCGCGCCCAATGAACGCAAGGTACGCATCGAGGTCGGCTATGGTCTTGAGCCGGTGATCACCGACGCCTATTCGTCGCTGATCATCCAGAATGCCATGCTGCCCGCCTTCCGTGAGGGCGACTATCAGGGCGGCATCATCAAGGGCACGGACGAGATCATCGCCCAGCTTTCCGCCGATCGCGGCACTGCCATTCAGAAGGCGCAGCAGCTTGAGCAACAACCGGCACAGAAGGGGCATCGCATCCCCCTGTGGGTTATCATTGTCGTCATCCTCTTCTTCCTGATCTTCGGTCGCGGCTGGCTGCCCTTCCTGATCCTCGACGTCCTGTTCCGGGGCGGAGGCGGCGGCTGGAGCGGCGGTGGCGGCTTTGGCGGAGGCGGCGGTTTCAGCGGTGGCGGCGGCAGCTTCGGCGGCGGCGGCGCCTCGGGTAGCTGGTAAGGGGAGGAACGGACATGCCTTTGAACATCGAACACGCCCGTATCAACAGCGCCATCGCCCGCGCCGAGGAACACACCTCCGGCGAGATTACCTGCGTCATCAAAAAGACCGCGCTCGACTATCCGGAAACGCCGCTGATGTGGGCGGCAGGCACGGCCTTCATCCTGCCGCTGATCTTTCTGGGCGCAGGCATCTGGCCGCACGACTGGCTGGGGCCGGTGCTGAGCGCCATCGCCGGGTGGAACGCCCCCAATGTAACGGGCGAACTGATGGCCGCCGAAGCCATTATCTTCTACGCCCTGATGCAACTGATCCTGTTCGCCGGCGTCTATCTGCTGGTCAGTGTTCCCAAGGTGAAGCTGTGGCTGACCCCGCGCTTCATTACGCGCCGTCGCGCCCATAAAAAGGCACTGGAGCAGTTCATGGCGCGCGGCCTGCACCTGACGAGGGAGCGTACCGGGGTGATGATCTTCTGCGCGCTTGAGGAGCACTTCGTCGACGTCATCGCCGATGAGGGCATCTATACCCGCGTCGACAAAACGGAATGGAACGATACGGTTGCGGCACTGGTCAGCCATATCAAAACCGGTGATCTGACCGGCGGCTTCGAAGCGGCTATCGAACGCTGCGGCGTCGTGCTCAGCACGCACTTCCCGCCCGGTGCGGTCAATCCGAACGAGTCCCCGGACGTGCTGATCGAGATTTAACCCCAGTCCGTCCGATCTATGGTGATGATAATTTCTGCTAAAATCAGGATCAGCATAGGGATTAGCGCGTAGGGAACAAAATTGTTCAGCTTCAACGCGCTTAATCCAAACACCAACAGAAAGCACAGGCCTGCGCCGCCGAAGCAGATGAGGATTGACAACCAACCCTCTTTCCGTGTCGGCCATATACCGAGCCATGAGCCCCTGAACCAATAATGATCCGGCCTCCGATGATCATATGGTTTGCTTTTGTCGCCCATAGCCCCCTCCTGAGAACATGACCATACTCATATATAATTTCAGTCGACGTCAATTATTTGGACTCTGGTGCAGCCCGCTATGCTTGTGCCCGTGGCCGAAGTCGATGCGCTGATTGCCGCAACGGGTGCGCATCATTTGTCGCGCGGAGGAAAGCCAATGAAGGAATGGGTGTGTCTACCGCTCACGTCGCAAGACCTGTGGCTGGAGAAGGCGACTGAAGCAAAGACGTTTGTGGCGGAGACGGTTAAACCATAATGAAACGCGCTCTGAATTGTATCCCCCTTATGTACGCTGTCGTTGGTTTGTCATCTTGCGCCCATACCGACAAAGCCGAAAAAACGGAATGCGATTATTATGCTATCGCCAAGGCTGAAATTACGAAGCACGATCCCCGGTATCCCTTAGACGTCCGCGTCATGACGCATAGAGACCACCTGACTTTTGTCGAGGTTTTTTACCGCCTCCCCGAAGGCGCAATTGGGGGTAGCCCCATCGTAAAAATCCGGAAAGCCGACTGTACTGTCAAAGACATTACCTTCTGGGAATAATGGGCATGCCTGCCGCCCGGGTCGCACAAGGTCTGGCTGGAGAAGGCGACTGAGGCCAAGGCGTTTGTGCAGTCGCTCATCTAAGTTCTTCCCCTGATTTGGCTGCGCCGAACTTCGTTTCAGGGGAGGTGGATTTTGGAGCAGCGCGACAAAAGACGATGGGGTTAAAACGGCGGCGGTTAACCCCACCGTCATTCTCGCCAAGGCTCGAATGCCACCTCCCCTGAAATCAGGGGAGGGGCTTTTTTAAGATAGCCTTCCCTCCGCAATGCGTGTACACACCGCCGCCCTTTTGCACTGCGGCGGAACCTCCCCATGTCTCTGCGTCCCTATTGCGGTATCGACTTCGGCACCTCCAACTCGGCAGTCAGCGTCGGACGTGGTGATGCCGTGCAACTGGTTCCGGTCGAAGGCGACGCCGCCACCCTGCCCTCGGCCATCTTCTTCAATACCGAGGAAGACCGCCTGAGCTTCGGACGCAAGGCCATTGCCGAATATCTCGACGGCTATGAAGGCCGCCTGATGCGGGCGCTGAAATCGGTGCTGGGCAGCCACCTGATCGGTGAAACCACTCAGGTCGGCTCAAAGCGCAAGAACTTCCGTGACATCATCGGCCTCTATATCGCCCACGTCAAAAAGGCCGCCGAACGCCACGCGGGCGAACCCATCGAGGACGTGGTGCTGGGCCGCCCCGTACATTTCGTCGACGACGACCCTGAGGCCGATCAGCGCGCCGAAAACGAACTGCGCGGTATCGCCGAAGCGCAGGGCTTCAAAAACATCCGCTTCGAGTACGAACCTCTGGCCGCCGCGCGCGACTACGCCAGCCGCCTGAATGCCAATGAGACGGTTCTGGTCGTCGATATCGGCGGCGGTACGTCGGACTTTTCGGTGCTCAACCTGTCGCCCATCCATTCCGACATACTGGCCAATAGCGGCGTACATATCGGCGGCACCGACTTCGATCGCCTGCTCAGCATGGACACCGCCATGGTCGATATGGGCTGGAAGTCGAAGCTGAAAAGTGGCCTCGACATGCCGGGGCTGAACTATCATCAGCTCTCGACCTGGCACCTGATCAACTTCCTCTATACGCAAAAGGTCATGCACAGCGTGCGCGAACTGCACCACATGGCCGAACGCCGCGACCTGACGCAGCGCCTGATCAAGGTGCTGGAAGAGCGCATGGGCCACGCCATCGCCAGCCGCATCGAAGCCGCCAAAATCGCTCTGTCCGCCGGTGACACGACGCGCATCGACTACAGCGATATCGAAGACGGCTGGGCATCGGACGTGACGCGCGACACGCTCATCGCCTCGACCGCACGCGAAGTGGCCAAGGTCGTCGCCACCGCAGCCTTCAGCGTCGAAAAGGCAGGCCTTAAACCTTCCGACATCCACACCCTGTTCATGACCGGCGGTTCGACCGCCATGCCGGGTTTCGAAGCCGCCATGCAGGCCGCCTTCCCCGCTGCAAAGATCAATTACGGCGACCGCTTCTCATCGGTAGCGTCGGGTCTGGGACTGGCGGCAAAAGCAGTGTTTACTGCCCGCTGATGTTTCTGCGGGACGCCTGCGTCAGGCGGTGCGGGTTTTACGGATGCTGAAGATAAACAGCAGGACAAAAATAATCGCGCCTGCGTAGGTTACATACTGCCCCCATGCAAAGCCGCGCTTCACCAATTCACTACCGACTTCCATCCCTCCCCCAAGACAGAGCCCTTCGATCAGCATCAGCAGATAACCCTGCCATGTAATCGGCCACCAGAAGCCGAACGGTCCCCACCTGAACAAAAACCACGCGCCCCGAACCTGAGGTGTCGGGCGCTTTTGATCCCAGAGAGGAGAAGGTGTCACAGGCTCAGTCATCCCCTGACTGTCCGATCAGACTCACGCGCCGTCAAGGCAAGGCTTGCAACTTGACAAATAGTGGCACCTGTCTGCAACTCCCGACATGACCGATACCCGCTTCCGCACCGAAACCTATCAGATCACCGCCGCCGACACCGGTGCGTTTTTCAGTGCGTGGTCGGCGCGTCGAAGGTTTAACCGGCGCAATCTCATCTTTTTTGCACTGGTCACGCTGTTCTTCAGTGTCTGCCTGTTGACCAGCGGAAATCTGGTCACCGAGTTGTTCAGGCAGTCGCTGTTCACCGGGCTGGCCTTCTGTGTATTCGCGGTGGTCATGATGGCGGCGGTATCGGGCGTGATCATTTTCGGCCTCACCCCTGTGGTGGGTTATCTTCTCCAAGTTCTGAAATTCGTATCCAGCCCGCGCCCTCCCTCTCAGTCTGTGAGCCTGTCCGAGGAGGGGCTCATCAAGCATCAGGACAATGCCGAGCAGACGATCGACTGGGCCGCCGTAACCGATTTCGTGGAAACGCGACGCCTGCTTCTGGTCCACACCTCACCGAACTGCGCCCTGATCGTCCCCAAGCGCGCCTTTTCGTCCGCTGAAACGCTGACCGCTTTCACGCTTCAGGTGGAAACGGCCCTTACACGCGCCGGAAAGATACGTCAGACACCGGTTAAGCCGGTAATCCCCAACGCCCACGAAGTGTTTTAATTCAACCCGCTGATCCATTTCAGCAGGGCCGCGTCATCGCTCATGTCACCCTCAAAGACGTGCGTCGGTCGGTGCGGTTCGTTATTGCCGCGCTCACGCCCGCGATAGACCTTCATCGGAATGGCGATCCCGGCCATACCGCTGGGCAGGGTCTGCTCGCGCACCTCCATATAGAGGGTGTCCGCCGAGGTTTCGCGCCCGACCTGAACTGCGCCGAGCGCCTTCCACAGATCGACGGCATCCAGACAGGCCGACCCGCACGCCGTGTCGGTAAGGACAAAGACCTTGCCCGCATAGGCCGGAGCCTCAGGCTTGGGCGGCGCTTCGTCCGCCCCTTCGCTGTCTTCGGGTCGCCAGAAGGGTTTGCCGCTGTCGCGCGCCGCCTTCATGCCGTTTAAGGCGCGCTCGCCCCACTGGATCGCTTCGGCGCTGCCGCCATTGTCGCGCTGATCCTTCACGAAACCGGCGATACTGGCAATATTCGCCTCCGAAGGACGCCAGTCGACGGCATCGGCCCCCTTGGGCGCATGGGCCCTTACCCACGCCTCGCCCCAGATTTCGCGCGCGATCTCATAGCTCCATTGCGAGGAACCGCCGCCATTGCCGCGCAGGTCGAGCACGATGCGCGAAGCCTTCTGTACACGCGCCGGATCGGCCTTAAGCGCCGCTAGTATGGCCGTCAGTTCCTTATAATCACCGCTTTGCGTATTGCCGTTGAAACCGGGCGTGGACAGCCACAAAGCCCCGTCGGCATCTCGCAGGCCAAAGCGGAACTGACCGCGCGGCCGCGCCGTATTGCGATATTTGCCGAGATCCTCGCTGCTCAGGGCCGACCACGTCAGATGATAGGCCTTCACCCCTTCGGACGTCGAAAACCGGCAGGTCTTTAGCGGCTTGAGATACGGATTGTCGGAGATGACGAACAGGAGGTCGCCGTAATTGACCCGCTGCGCCTCAAGGAACCAGCGTCCGCGGAATGCCCCAACGCGCTGCGCCGCCAGTGCCTCACCCTTCACGCCATCGCAGGACACGAGCTTTGCCCCCAGAGGCGGCGTATCGCTGCGCCCGTCTTCGCGTGCCGCCACCACCTGATCCGCCCCCTTCCAGACGGTCAGGAAGCCCGGCCAGACATTACCGAGTTTGACTGCATCGCCCACTGTGTAAAGCTGCACGTGACCATCATCGAACGCCGCCTGATAGGCCCGCAACGCCCACCACCAGCCGCCCAGAGTGCTTGCCGTCTTTGCCCGCCTGAGCGCCAGCGCCTCGCCTTTTTCGGCATTGGCCCGAAACGCCGGATTGAGCGGATCGACCGGGCCGGGATGGCTGTCCATGATGGCGGCGTGAAAGGCCCTGGTATCGGCCTCAAGACGCGCGCCCCAGTCCGGCGCAATCGTCCTGGCCGGTGCCGCGGGCGTTTCCTGAGCCTGCGCCCCGAAGGCCAGTCCCGCCGTAATCCCGGCCAGCAAAAGAATACGATGCATTCGCGCCTCTGTTCGTCTATGGATAACGCCAACCTTAGTTCCGGTTTCCGCCAATGGCCAAGAGGCCGGGACCACCTTACAAAAATATAATCCGGACAGGCTTGCAATCACGCCTCGCCTTCTGTATTAGCGCGCTAACACAGTAACACAAATGACCGACAAGCCGACCAAGACCCCCGAATCCTTCGCCGCCGATGAAGCGGAACTGGTGCGCGCCCTTCTGACGCTGAAAACGCCCGAAGAGGTCCGCGCCTTCCTCGACGACCTGTGTACGCCGTCCGAGGTCAGGGCCTTTGCCGAACGCTTCAAGGTCGCGCGTCTGCTGGACGAAAATGCCCTGTCCTACCGGGAAATCTCGGAAAAGACCGGGGCGTCGACCACCACCGTCACCCGCGTGGCGCGCTTCCTGCGCGACATGCCGCACAAGGGGTACCGGCTGGTGATCGACCGACTGAAACAAGAAAGTAACTGATACCCATGTCTACCCGCCCCGAAAACCTCAGACTGCGCATCGCCGTCCAAAAGTCCGGCCGTCTGGCCGATCGTTCGCTGGAACTGATCTCCGGCGCGGGCCTGCGCGTCATGAAGGGTGCGAACGAGCTTCTGTACCGCATTGAAAACCAGCCCATCGACCTCCTGCGCGTGCGCGACGACGATATCCCGACCTTCGTGGCCGATGGCGTGGCTGAACTGGGCATCGTCGGTTACAATGTTCTGGCCGAGCACTTTCCTGAAGACGACCTCGAAGAGCGCATCGTCATGCGTCTGGGCTTCGGCAAGTGCACGCTGAAGATCGCCGTGCCGGACACGGCCGCCTATGACGGTCCGCAAAGCCTCGAAGGCAAGCGCATCGCCACCTCCTACCCCAATATCCTGGGCAAGTGGCTTAAGGACAAGGGCGTCAACGCCACCATCGTCGAAATGCGCGGTGCGGTCGAAGTGGCCCCCCGCATGAAGATCGCCCACGCCATCTGCGACCTCGTTTCCACCGGCGCGACGCTGGAAGCCAACGGCATGAAGGCGGTCGATCTGGTGCTGGCTTCCGAAGCCGTGCTGATCAGGGCCCCGCATGCACCGCCCGCCGATCTGGCTCATGTCTATGACATGCTTCTGCGCCGTTTCGACGGGGTGACCGCTTCGACCGGGGCCAAATACGTGATGCTCAATGCCCCCAAGGCGCACCTGAATGAGATCATCGAGATGATCCCCGGTGCCGACGCCCCGACCATCATGCCGCTGGCCGGACGCGAAGACACGGTGGCCGTCCATGCGGTCTGTCAGGAAAACGTGTTCTGGGACACGCTGGACCGGCTTAAGGCCGCAGGCGCTTCGGCGATCCTCGTCCTGCCTATCGAAAAGATGATGAAGTGATTTAAGTTACCCCTCCACCATCTGCGCTTCGCTTGATGGTCCCCCTCCCCACCTTCGGCAGGGAGGAGAAACGACCTCCCTCCTCCCGACTTGCGGGGAGGTGGCGCGCAGCGCCGGAGGGGTATCTTTCCAACCGAGTTGCACCGATGAAGACCTTTATTTGGAACGATCTGAGCGCCGCTGAGCGCAAGGTGGCGCTGGCCCGTCCGGAAAACCGGCGCGACGCCCGCGTGCTCGATACGGTGAAGACCATTTTCGACGATGTCGAAGCGCGCGGCTTTAGCGCCGTCGAAGACTGGGCCACGCGACTGGACGGCCACACCCCGATCCGCGTCGAACTGACGCGCGGTCTGGTCGATGAGGCACGCGCCCAACTGACCGCCGAAGACCTTCGGGCCATGGAACTGGCCATCGAACACGTCCGTGCCTTCCATGCCGCCGAACTGCCGTCCGCCGGTCCTGTCATCGCGCCCTCGGAAGGGCTGTCGCTTCAGCGCGTCTACCGCCCCATTTCGACAGCGGGCCTGTACGTGCCGGGCGGCACCGCACCGCTGTTTTCGACGCTGATCATGACCGCCGTCCCGGCCCTCGTCGCCGGTGTGCCCAACCGCGTCTGCGTCACGCCGCCCGCAAAGGACGGCTCGCTGCACCCGATGATGATCGCTGCCGCCTCAGCCTCAGGGCTTGAAGCCGTGTGGCGCGTCGGCGGAGCGCACGCCATCGCCGCCATGGCGCTGGGCGCTCTTCCTGATGCTCCGGCGGCCGACAAACTGTTCGGACCGGGCAACAAGTACGTGGCCGAAGCCAAACGCTATGCCACCGAACGCATTTCCGGCATCGCCATCGACATGCCCGCCGGTCCGTCCGAACTGATGGTCATCGCCGACAGCACCGCCAATGCCAGACTGATCGCCGCCGACCTCCTGTCTCAGGCCGAGCACGACGCCGACGCTCAGGTCGTGCTGGTGACGCTCGATCAGGCGCTGGTCGCCGCCGTCTCTGCCGAACTTGAGACGCAGCTCTCGACCCTGCCGCGCGCCGCGATTGCCCGTGCCTCGCTGGAACAGGCGCGCCTGTTCGTGGTCGACAGCCTCAGAGCCGCCGCCGACGTCGCCAATCTCTATGGCCCCGAGCACCTTGCGCTTCAGGTCGAAGACCTCGACGCCCTGATCCCGCAACTGACCGCCGCAGGTACAGTCTTCGCCGGAACCTATGCCGCCGAAACCTTCGGTGATTACGCTGCCGGCCCCAGCCACGTCCTGCCAACCGACGGCGCAGCGCGGGCATGGGACGGCATCACCATCCGTTCGTTCCTGACCAGCTTCGTCGTGCAGCGCGCCACGAAACAGGGCGCCGCCACCATCGCGCCGGCCGCCGCCCGTCTGGCGCGTCTCGAAGGCCTTGAGGCGCACGCGCTGGCGGCTGACTTCAGGCTGGAGGTCTAAATGACACGATATAGTCCCACCGCCAGATTTTTGAGTTGCGCTACCGCTTCGCTGCTTGAGCGCGGGGCAGCCGATTTCCGGTTAGAGGTGTAACATGTTCGTATCCCCCTTCACGGCCCTGAATGCGCAGGGCTCCGGCCTCGAAGCCTCGCCACCGTCGCTTGAACCCCTGCGCGAGCGTATGGCCGAACTGTACGGCGTCGAGCCCTATCAGTTGATGGTCACCCGCGGGGCGTCGCACGCCACCGAAATCCTCATGCGCCGCCTCAAGGTCAACGGTTACGAGTCGCTGTTTACCGAACCCTGTCATTCCGAGCGGCAGTATCACCTGCAAAGCCTCGCCGACGCCTACGGCCTTTCCTTACGTCAGGCGACGCGTCCCCTCACCACGCTGAAGGGCGCAGGCCTGTACCTGATCGACAATCCCGGCATGCCCGACGGCAAGGCCTGGGACATCGTCGCGGCGCGTACCCTCGCCGTGGAAATCTTCCCGGCCCTGCTGGTCATCGACGAAAGCTATTTCGACGTCTGCGAAGCGGACAGCCTTGTCGAACTGACGCGTTCGGAAACCAATGTCGTCGTGCTCAAAAGCCTGTCCTTCCTCTACGGGCTGGCCGGAGCACGTGTAGGCGCGCTGATCTCTTCGCCAAAGACCCTCACCGGCCTGATGCGTTTCTGCGAACCCGCTCCCCTGCCCACGCCGTCGATCCGCGCCGCCGAAGCCGCACTGGCCCCTTCGCGGTCCCTAAGCGTTCAGTCGCGTGTCGACCTGATCCGCAGCGAGCAGGCGCGCCTGCGCGAGGCCTTGAGCCAATCGGCAGCGGTCGTGCAGTTCCACCTCAATGACGGCCCGTTCGTCTTCATCAAGCCGAAGGATCTGATCCGTAGCCAGACCCTGCTCAAAAAGTTCGGTGTCACCGCCAAGAACGCCTATGAAGGGCTGATCATGGCGCTGGGTGACAAGACCTATAACGATCGCATTCTGGCCGCTCTGGGCGTCACCATCGACAACGGGCGCGCGGCGCGGCGCGGCGAGGTTCTGCGCGACACCAAGGAAACGAAGATTTCTGCGATTGTCGATCTCGATACCCCAAAACCGGTGAGCATCCATACCGGCATCGGCTTCTTCGATCACATGCTCGATCAGGTCGCGACCCATGGCGGCTTTTCACTGCAACTGTCCTGTCAGGGCGATCTGGAAATCGATGGTCACCACACCATCGAAGACTGCATGCTGGCCTTTGGCGCCGCGCTCAAATCGGCGCTGGGCGACCGCGTGGGCATGGCGCGCTTCGGCTTTGTCCTGCCCATGGATGAGACCGAAGCCAAGGTGACCATCGATATTTCCGGCCGCGCCTATTGCGTGTTCAAGGGCACTTTCGAAGCTACACACATCGGCGACTACCCGACCGAAATGACCGCCCACGCCTTCCGCTCGCTGTCCGAAGCGCTGGGGGCATCGGTCCATGTCGAGGTCGAAGGCGAAAACGACCACCACAAGGTCGAGGCCTGTTTCAAGGCGCTGGGCCGTGCACTTCGCATGGCCACGCGTATCGAAGGTGACGCCCTGCCTTCCACCAAGGGGATGCTGGCGTGAGTGTAGTTGTAATTGAACTAGGCTGCGCCAATACCGCTTCCGTGCTGTTTGCGCTGGAACGCCTTGGGGCTGAGGCCGTGCTGTCGTCGGATGCTGCCGAAATCGCGGCGGCCGAGCGGGTGGTCCTGCCCGGTGTCGGCGCGGCGGGTTTCGCCATGAGCCGTATCCGTGAGCTTGGGCTTTACGACACCATCCGGGGTCTGACCCAGCCGCTGATCGGTGTCTGTCTGGGGCAGCAACTTCTGTTCGACGCCTCCGAAGAAGGCGATGTCGATTGCCTTGGGCTCATTCCGGGACGTGTGACCAAAATGGAGGCCCCCAAGCCTCTGGTCGTGCCGCATATGGGCTGGAACCAGTTGCAGGCCGTGGCCGAAGACCCGCTGACCGCCGGGGTGAATGTCGGGGATTATGCCTATTTCGTCCATAGCTTCGTCTGTCCGGTGACCGAACACACTCTGGCGCAATCGGTGTATGGTCAGCCTTTCGCCGCCATGGTGCGCAAGGGCAATGTCTGGGGCTGTCAGTTCCACCCTGAACGCTCTTCGGCCACCGGTGCCAAAATACTGGAGAATTTTCTAAAACTCTAAGCACTCCCCCTGATTTCAGGGGGAGGTGGCGCGCAGCGCCGGAGGGGGTTAAAGCGACGGTATTAACCCCACCGTCTTTTGTCGCATACGCTCCAAAATCCACCTCCCCTGAAATCAGGGGAGGAGAAAGTCAATCATGATCCTCTACCCTGCCATCGACCTCATCAACGGTGAATGCGTCCGCCTCGCGCAAGGCCGCTTCGATGCCGTGACGAAATACGATTCCGACCCGTTCAAGCGCCTTGGCCTGTTCAACGAAGAGCACGCCCAATGGGTGCACATCGTCGACCTCGACGGTGCCAAGGCCGGTTCGCCTCAGCAGCATGAACTGATCGGACGCCTCGCTCAGGCCTCGCGCGCCAGGATTCAGACCGGCGGCGGCGTGCGGTCGCGCGAACACGTCCAGACCCTGCTCGATCAGGGGGTTTCGGCGGTGGTCGTGGGATCGGCCGCGGTCAAAAACCCCGAGGAGGTGCGCGGCTGGCTACGCGACTTCGGCAAGGACAAGATCACGCTGGCCCTTGACGTTCTGCCTACTAAAGACGGGGATTTCGATGCGGCGCTGCACGGCTGGGTCGAAGGCTCAGGCATTTCGCTGTGGGACGTACTGGACTACTATCCCGCAGGCGTGGCGCAACGTATCCTCGTCACCGACGTGTCGCGCGACGGTATGCTGATGGGGCCGAACATGGACCTGATGCGCGCCCTGCGTCAGAAGCGTCCGGACCTTGAAATTCAGGCATCGGGCGGTGTCCGCTCGGTCGAAGACCTTTATGATCTCAAGGCACTGGGGGTGCATGGGGCCATCGTCGGCAAGGCCATCTACGAAGGTCTGATCGATCTGAAAGCCGCACTCAATGTGGGGTAACACCCAAACATCCTCCCCTGTAGCGAAGCGTACGGGGAAGGTGGCCAGCTTGTCTGGCCGGAGGGGGCCTTCCACGCGGTTCGCCCCCTCCGTATCGACGCGCTTCGCTTGCTCGCCACCTCCCCCGCTGCGCAGGGGAGGATGTATAGGAAGGCTTTTGCCATGTTAGCCAGACGCATCATCCCCTGCCTCGACGTCAAGGACGGCAAGGTCGTCAAGGGCGTGCAGTTCGTCGGTCACGAAGTCCTGGGCGACGCCGTCGATATGGCGCTGCGCTATCGTGACGAAGGCGCGGACGAACTGGTGCTCTACGATATCACCGCGTCCGCCGAAGGCCGCACGGTCGATTACAACTGGGTGCGCGACATCGCCCGCGCCCTCGACATCCCCTTCTGCGTGGCGGGCGGCATCCGTTCGGCGGCACAGGCGGTCAAATGCCTCGATTCCGGCGCAGACAAGGTGTCGATCAATTCGCCGGCGCTGGAACGCCCGGACCTGATCAACGAACTGGCCGAAATGGCCGGATCGCAGTGCGTGGTGGTCGGCGTCGATTCACGTGAACTGCCCCTCCTGAAAAGTGGGAACCGGTTTTCGGATACAGAGGGGCAGCCCACCTTAGATAATGACTATTACGTCCACCAGTATTCAGGCGATCCGGACAAGATCCGCGCCGCCGGTCGCCGCACGCTGGACTGGGTGGTCGAAGCCGCCCAACGCGGCGCAGGTGAAATCGTGCTCAACTGCATGAATCAGGACGGCGTACGCAAAGGCTACGACATCCGGCAACTGAAGCTTGTCCGCGACCTGATCGACATTCCTCTGGTCGCTTCGGGCGGCGCAGGCGCACCGGAACACTTCACCGAGGTCTTCGATCAGGCGGACGTGTCGGGCGCACTGGCGGCCAGCGTCTTCCACAAGAAGATCATCCATATCCCCGACCTGAAACGCGATCTGCAAAAAGCGGGAATCGCGGTTAGACTGTAAAGCAGGATACCCCACCACCCCGCCTTTCAGGCGCGGTCCCCCTCCCCGCCAAAGGCAGGGAGGTATAAGATAGAGCAATACCTTCATACCTCCCCAACGTGTTGGGGAGGGGGACCGCACGAACCGCAGGTGAACTGCGGTGGTGGGGGTTCTTACTTAACTAAAGACACATTCATGCCCGAAGCCCACAAACTGCCTAATCCCCTGACGCTTTCCGACATCGACGCGCTCGATTTCACCAAGGGCGACGGCCTGATCCCGGCCATCGTCCAGCACGCCGACACGCTTCAGGTCCTGATGCTGGGCTATATGGACAAGGCCGCACTGACCGAGACGCTGAGCGACCGTCAGGTGACCTTCTTTTCGCGCTCGAAGGGTGGGCGCTGGCGCAAGGGGGAAACCTCCGGCGATTTCCTCAACCTCGACCATATCCTGACCGATTGCGACGAAGACGCCCTGCTGGTCATGGCGCGCCCGGTCGGACCGACGTGTCACACCAAAACCACCTCCTGCTTCGGGCATGAAACCGCCCCCGGCATCGGCTTTATGGGCTATCTGGCCGAGGTGGTGAAAACCCGCGCCGACGCCCCGCCCGCCGACAGCTACACCGCCCGCCTGATGCAGAAGGGCGTCGCCAAGATCGCCCAGAAGGTCGGCGAGGAGGGTCTTGAAACCGCGCTGGCCGGCCGTTGCGGCGACCTCGACGAACTGCATAATGAAGCCGCCGACCTGCTCTATCACCTCAGTGTGCTTCTGATGGCGCGCGACACCACGCTCGACGCCGTGCTCGATATTCTGAGGGAACGCCACACGGAAAGATAAACGCCGGTTTGACAGCACTCTTCGGTTGTGATTGCCTGCAACTACACAAGAGGGGGAATGTGCTGTGTCCAAACGGAATTCATTGTTGATTGGCCTCGGTGAGTTCGTAACGCCGAAAGGCCGCCTGAGCCGTCTGCCCTATTTCGCCAACGGGCTGGGCATCAACATTGTCAGCTTTGTTATCGGGATGATTTTCGTTGCCGTGCTGATGTCGCTGCCGGATGCCGGATCACCGGTCAGCATCGCCCTGCAAGTCAGCCTGCTGGCACTGCTTGTTTTTCTGGATTACGTGTGGTTCTGCCTTGTCGCTAAACGCCTGCACGATATCGGCTTGACGGCTTGGATAGGCGTGATCGTCTGGGCCGACACCGCCCTTCTGCTGGTGTCAATCATTACAGAGATCGTCGGTCAACCGCTCTACCTTTATGCCGACGCCGACCTGATTGAAGGAATAGTCAAAGCGGTTAGCCTGATCTTCGGTCTGGCTCTCCTGTTCACCCCCGGCCAGAAGGGTGAAAACCGCTACGGCAAGAATCCGAACTATTACCTTAGCCCGCAGAAACCGCACATTCTGGAAAACTGAGCATTCAGCCCAGCAGGTTCCGCCCCACGGCCTGACGGATCATCGCCCGCTGACGGGCATCGAGCGGCCCCAGCACCCCCTGCCGATCCTCAGGCAGATGGTCGCCCCCCTCTTCGAAAACAAAAGCGTCGAACATAGCTTTCCACGCCGCGCGCTGATCTTCGGGCAGTTGCCGCACCATGGTCAGGGCGTGGAAAAACGCCTGCATCGGTGCAGACAGGTCGGGCTCGGCGCGGTTCCACCAGTAATTGACCAGCACGTTGAAATCGCTGTCGGATTCGACATGGTGCCACCACATATACGGCACATAGAGCCCGTCTCCGGGGGCCATCTCGGCCACTACGCCATGTGTCATCGCCTCGGCAAAGCGCGGGTAGCGGCTGAGGTCCGGCGCGGACGGATCGACCATCGACACCGGTACGCCCGACACGGTCTGCTCCATCGGCCCCATATAGAGATTGGGCGTCTGTTCCGGCGGGAACAGGGTAAAGCGCTTATGTCCGGCCACCAGACAGGCGATATTGTAATAGAGATCGAAATGGGTGCGCGTCACTGAACGGTTGCCGACCCAGATACGCGGCGCGACCTCAAGCCCCTTCAGATCAAGGCGGTTCCGGGCGGCAAATTCGGGCAGATGATCGGCCACCGGGGCCGACTGGATATAGATCGGCGCGCTCGCACCGGCGATCCGCGACAGGGTTTCCCCGACACGGGCCTGATAGCGCCGGAAATTCACACCTCCCGCGCCGTCGCCGTAAAAGTAATCACCGCCGCCCTCATCCTGCGCAAAGGTCAGGGCGGGCCGTCCGTTATCGCAGCGTCTCAGATAGTCTGCCACATCGGCGCTCATGACCGGCCAGTCGCGGATTAAACCCCTGAGAATCACCGGGCGGCGAAAAGCATAGAGGCGCTCCAGAAGAGTCGGCGCGTCCCATTGCGTCCATACCTCCACCGAAGGATACCCCATTCCTGCCACCCTGAAGACAATACCAAATCATAACCAATCCCAGTCCTGCCGGACTGTCAATGCTATGCCGTTCGCCTGTTCCGCTTTTCCCGTTCGACAAGCGCGCGGGCGGTGTTAAAACGAAGCGGTTAGAGCGTTTTCCGATCTGGTTGAACCAGATCGGCGCTCTAAGCCTTTATTTAACGCGCTTCTTTTCCGAAAAGTGGTATCCACTTTGTCGGGA
>JASGGL010000024.1:0-22681 GCA_047605065.1 Asticcacaulis sp. | reverse complement strand
CACCCTGCGCCAGCATTTCGAAACCCGGCGCATAGCGCAGGTTGGCGAGGTGGAAAGCGCGTTCCTCTTCCCAGCGGCGGCGGTAATAGGAGATCTGCAGCGCCTGTACGTCGCTCTTCGTATACTGGTCGTAGATACCGGCGCGGGCTTTCAGCTTCGGCGAAAGAATGTGCTCGCCGTTCACGCCCTGCGCCGCGAAGAACAGGATGCACAGGCCCGGTTCCTTGAGCGGCCAGAACTTCCAGCTGATTTCGACATGATCCGGAAACACTTCCGGGCACCAATAGACAAAGTTCGAGGCCTGCCCTTCGGCGGCATCGCGCAGGGCGCTCAACTGCATCCGGCCATTGGGGAAGTCGACCTTCGCATCGCCTTCCATTTTGAACGCCGCCACGTCCGACGCTGATTTCAGCGGATTGGCATAGACCAGATCGCCGGTTTCGGCGGCAAAGAGAGAGCTGGCCATAAGCGAAGAAGAGGCGGAGGCGGCGAGGCCGGAAGCCAGCCACTGACGACGGGTCAAGGACATGCGGGAACCTGGAGCGCTTTCCGAAAAGTGTGACGCACTTTTCGGATTAAAAAGCGCGTAAAATCATAATTTTAGAGCATATTTCCGATTCAATCTGAACAAAAAAAGCTCTGGGGGGCTATTTATCGGTTATACGCGCGGCTCAGACGATTCCGCCGCCTTGCGACGGGCGCGTCTTGCGCACCATGGCTTTTTCCGCGCGGTAGCCGGAGGCGCGGAAAGCGAGCATGGGATCGATCGCCCCGCCCTTGCGCAGGCGCGCCATGGCCAGGGCCGGGCGCACATCGGTTTCATAGGCCATACGCAGGCAGTGGTGCGCCATCATCACATCATTATTGGCTTGATACATTTTGAGCGCCTTACGGTCGACGATCAGCGCCTTCACATAGGCCCCGGCGATGGCGCGGGCGGAGTTGAGCAGGCTTTCGATGGGGTCGGTGACGTTGTGCGACTGATCCATCATATAGGCCGGATTGAACTGACCCTTGGCGCGGGTTTCGGCATAGACCAGTTCATTGAAGATCAGGAAGAGCTGGAACGGATTGAGCGACCCGGCGTCGAGATCGTCGTCGCCGTATTTCGAGTCGTTGAAATGGAAGCCGCCCAGCTTACCGAACTGCGCCAGCCGCGCCACGATCAGCTCGATATTCACGGTCGGCGCGTGGTGGCCCAGATCGACCAGACACTGCGCCTTCGGCCCCAGCGTCTGCGCGCACAGGATCGACGTGCCCCAGTCCTGAATAACCGTGGCGTAGAAGGCCGGCTCATAGAGTTTGTGCTCGATAAACAGCCGCCAGTCGTGCGGCAGGCCCGCATAGACGGTGGTCATGCTGTCGAGATAGCGCTCCAGCGTGTCGGCGAATTCGCTTTGTCCGGCGAAGTTCGATCCGTCGCCGATCCACACGGTGAGCCCCTTGGCCCCCAGTTTCTGGCCTATATCGATGCATTCGAGATTGTGTTCGATGGCCTGCGCGCGGGTCGCCGGATCGGCGTGGGTGAGCGAGCCGTACTTATAGGACAGGCGTTGCCCCGGCTGATCCTGAAAGGTATTGGAATTGACTGCATCGAAGCCCATGCCGTGAGCGTGGGCGAAGTCGCGCACCTCATCGAAATCGGTCGTCTTGTCCCACGGAAAATGCAGCGAAATGCGCGGCGTCAGCCCCGACACCTGATGCACGGCGGCACAGTCCTCGATCTTTTCCAGAAGGTTGGTCGGCTCACCCGGCATGGGGAAGCGCGCAAAGCGCGTGCCGCCGGAGACCATGCCCCAGCTGGGAATGCCGACTTCGAGCGTCATAAGGCGATCGACCACGTGTTCGATATCGACACCCGTGCGCGCCAGCCGTACGCCCAGCGCCTCATAGTCCGCCAGATGCGCCGCCATAAGCCGCTCGTTCTCACGATCGATGACGTCCTGAGGCAGGGCCGACAGCGTCTTCTTGATGGCGACATATCCCATTCGGGGCGTCCACTCTTCCAGCACGGTTGAGCCTCCAGATAGGGTTAAATGCCGCGCGGAGTCAATTCAACACACCGTTTACCGCGCAGCAGGCAAGCGGCCATAGCCGACGAATCAAGCGCCGTGGCCTGTTTTTGTTGTGCTGCGGGGTCTTTTTCCTCTATTGTGGAAGCATACCAAAGCTGCGGCAAAAAACAATCTTCGCCGCTAGATTTCGATCAAAACTGATCGTGATAAGAAGGCTTTGCTCAGGGAGTAACTGGTGCGCGACACCCTTAGGGACAGGACGGCCGGCGACATGTCGCAGGGCTTCGGCGACGCTGCTCCGGCTTCGGCCGGGCAGGCGGCTGTTGCACCTGTGCGCCTTACCGGTGACGGGGTCTGCGTGGTGTTCGATGTCGGCAAGACCAATGCCAAGATCAGCGTCATCGACCCGCAGGGCCGCATCCTCAACCGCACGGTTCTAAAGACGCCGCACGTTCACACGCGGCTTTATGCGGCGTTCGATGTCGATACCCTGTTTGCGTGGTTCCTGAGCGAGTTGAAGCGCCTTTCGGGGCGTTACCGCATCGAACACATCATGCCGGTGGCGCACGGTGCGGGCTGCGCGTTTCTGAGTGCCGACGAGCAGCTTTTGCAGCCCATTCAGGACTATGAGGCTTCGATTCCTCTGCCCTACGCACAGGCCTATCAGGCGGTGCGACCGGGGTTTGAGGAAACCCTTTCGCCGCTTCTGCCCAACGGTCTGAATCTGGGGGCACAGATCTTCTGGCACGCGCGCCGCGATCCGAAATTCTTCGAGCGTGTCCGCTATATCCTGTCCTATGCGCAATACTGGAGCTGGCGTCTGTCGGGGGTCCTGTGTTCGGAAGTGACCTCGCTGGGGTGCCATACCGATCTGTGGAACCCTACGGAGGGAAGGTTTTCCAGTCTGGCCGTGTCCGAAGGCTGGGCCTCGCGCTTTGCACCGCTGCGTCACGCATGGGAAAAGGCCGGGGATTTGCGCCCTGAAATCGCCGAGGCGGCAGGTATCCGCCATGGCTGCGCCGTGCACGTCGGCCTGCACGATTCCAACGCCGCTCTGGCCCTGGTCATCGCGCGTCATCAGCACGACGCCGGGGCAGACCTTCCGGCCATACTGACCACCGGTACGTGGTATGTCGCCATGGCACCGGGCATACCGCCCGCCGCCGTGTCCGACAGCCTCAGGCCCGACCGCGACTGTCTGGTCAATATCGACGTCTATGGCCGCGCCGTGCCGTGCGCCCGTTTCATGGGCGGCCGCGCGCTGGAACTGATCACTAATGGCCAGACGGAGGTTCCGGCCTCGCTGGATAAGGCTCTGGACGTCATCCGTTCCGGCACGATGGCCCTGCCCAGCTTCGTCGACGCTGGCGGACCGTTTCCGGGGCGGCGCGGCGAAATCGTCGGCCTTAATGACGACACACCGGAAACCCGTTCGGCGCTGGGGCTGATCTACGTATCGCTGATCGCGGCCACCTCGCTCGATATGATCTGCCCGGCGGACCGGCCGCTGCTGATCGAAGGCCCGGCGGCGCATAACGCCACCTTCTGTGCCCTGCTGGCGGCCATGCGTGACGGCCCGGTGCTTGTCTGCGAAACCTCGTCGGGGGTGACGCGCGGCGCAGGGGCCATGGCCTTTTTCGGTGAACACGTGCCGCCGGTACCTGCCTATAAGCCCGTTCTGCCGCGTGAAGTGGCGGAAATCCGTGCCTACAGGGCGGCCTGGCTTGCGGCCATGGCGGACTGACGTCAGGCCTTTGTTGGCAAGACCTTCGTCGCATTTCGTGAAGCCGCTCGAAAAAGACGCTTCCCAACATGTGGAATGCGGCCTATAGGAATCAATCATATTCAATCATATTTCGAGCGGAGCCGTGCGGTTTACGCTTGAAAAGACTGTATCCCTATGGGCACAGTGCATAAAATAAAACACAGGCAGGGGGCCGTTCATGCACCTTCAGGATCGCTGGAAGCTGATCATCGATGAATTAAACCCCGATCGGGTGACGTCGGTCGATGAACTTACTGCCCGTTTGGGCGTGTCTCCGGCCACTATTCGCCGCGACCTTAATGAGTTGCATGAACTGGGCCACCTGCTGCGCGTCCGTGGCGGTGCCATGCGCATCGAGGGCAAGCACTTCTCGGCTCGTCCCGAAGCGCGGACGGCGGAACCCTTCGCCGACAGCCTGACCGGTCAGGCGGGCTTTCTGGCCTCCACCATCGTCAATGCCCCGGTCAAGCGCGCCATCGCCCGCGCGGCGCTCGATTTTCTGCGTCCCGGTATTTCGATGATTATCGACGGCGGTACGACCACCTATACCATGGCCAATATGATGGCCAATGAGCCCTACCACGTCCTGACCACCTCGATTCCGATTCTGCAATGCCTGCTGGACCGCTCCAAGGTGAAGGTGACCCTGCCGGGCGGCGAACTGTTCCGTGAACAGCGCATCATACTTAATCCGTATGAGGACGGTATGTTGCAGAACTTCTCGGCGGCTAAGATGTTCATCGGCTGTCAGGCGCTGACGCGCAATGGTCTGATGCAGTCGGACACCCTGCTGGTTCAATCCGAACGTCGCTTGATGGAGCGCGCCGATCAGGTGATCGTGCTGGCGGACTCGGCGAAGATCGACGCCCCGGCCTCGCTGTCGGTCTGTCCGCTGACGGCGATCGACGTGGTGATCACCGACGAAGGCCTGACCGATGCCTCGCGTGAGTGGCTTGAGCACGCGGGTATCGAGGTGCGCGTGGCGCGCGTTACCAGCGAAGACCTCAGCGCCTTCGAGGTGGTTTAGAGCCCTCAGACACTCATTTAGTAAAAAGCCCTGAGACGGTTTGCGTCTCAGGGCTTATTTATTTGGGGTCGGTATCCGATCAGGCCATGTAGAAGACGGACTTCAGATCCGTGGCCACCGGCGAATTGTCGGGATTCGAATCCATGATATCGGCCATATAGGCCCACCACTTCTGCATGACCGGATGAGCGGGTAGGTCGGCCATGGTGTGATCGTCCGTGCGGCGCAGGACGCCGAACAGGGTCAGGGTTTCCTGATCGAGGAAGATCGAATAGTCCGAAACGCCCGCGCCATGCAGCAGGTCGGACAGTTCCGGCCAGATTTCGTCGTGGCGCTTCTGGTACTCGGCCTCGAAGCCCGGCTTGAGTTGCATCTTGAAGGCGTGAATCTGAGTCATGTGTAGGGTTCCTTTAATTCCCGGAAATCTTCGTTGCGACTTCGCGCATGACGGGCCAGTCGGCGGGGGTGATGTCCCACGCCTTCGGATCGGCGGGATGCGCCGGATCGAAGGGGGTGAAATCGGGCGCGGCCTTCAGGTTCAGCCCCGCCTGCGGCGCGGTGATCACCTGCGCGACGTAGTTGGCGATCTGATAGGCGCCATAGGCGTTGTGGTGGGTCTTGTCCTGACCGGCATTGCCAAACGCAAGGGGGCTGATGTCCGGTCCCAGCGTCTCATAAAGCACCTTGGTTTTCGCCGTCAGGTCGATGAAGGGCACGTTCAGTTCGGCCGCGGCCTTGCGCACGGCGTCGTCATAACCGGCCAGCGTGTTGTCGATCGTTCCCTGCTTGTTGAACGAGCGGCGCGAGACGGGCGAGATCAGCACCACCTGAGCGCCATGAGCCTGAACGTCGGCGGCGAAGGCCTTCAGCCAGGCCGGGTAAGAGTGTTCGGCATCGACATAGGTGCGCGGCCATTGCTTCTTCTGGTCGTTGTGGCCGAACTGGATCAGCACGACGTCACCGGCACGCAGATCGCTCAGCAGCTTGTCCCAGCGCAGGCTGGTGACGAAGGACTTCATGGTTTCGCCGGAGCGTGCGTGGTTGGCGATGGAGACGTCGCCTTCGATGAAGCGCGGCAGCATCTGCCCCCACGAGGCATAGTCCGTCCCGCCCTGATCGGTGACGGTGGAATCCCCGGCGATCAGGATGCGACGGGCCTTGACCGGCTCGATCTCGACGCTTTGCACGGCGGGAGCGGGGCCGGAAAAGGCCACGGTCAGCCTGTCGTCCCAGGTGCGGCTGATGTCTTCGTCACCGCGCAGGCCGACGCGTGGGGCCTTGTTCTTGGCATCCTGCTCGGAGGTGATGACGGACGGATCGCGGACATTGACGATGAATTCGACGGTTTTGGTCTCGCCCTTTTTCAGGACGACGGGGGGCAGCATCAGTCGGCGGTCTTCGGCCCAGATCGACGTGCGGCTGGCCGCTTTTTTCGCCCCCAGCGTCACACGCACGCGATAATCGCCGGGCGCGGCCTTTACCGCCAGCGCCTGCTCATTGCCGTCTTTCGTATTGGTGAAGCCATAGCCGAGGGCCGGATCGTAGGCCTGAGCCGGGGTGATCTGAATGACGCCGGGAACCGGCTTGGCCGAAGCGTCGAGCGTGAAGCGGAACGGGGGCACGGGGGCAGGCGTCTCCGCAGCGGCAGCAGGAAGGGCGGTGGACAAAAGGAGGGCGGCAGTGATCGCCATCAGGCGGCCGCGAGTCTCATTTTTGTGATTATTTTTGATCATAATGGCGTTCTTCCTGCTCATATTTGGCCCTTTGGTGCTCACTTGTGATATTTTTTCATTGATATGGCCGGGCGTCAATGTCATCTTAACGCGCGAGCTGCCTCTGGCCGATTAATCGCGGGCGCCCAAGACCCGCTGATCCTGATCGATCCCGGCCAATAGCGGCGACAGAGGAACCCCAAAGAGGACCCCATATGCCCAACTCGAAACCGCTGCGCCGCAGTGCAGCCCTTTCGCGCGTTTCGCAATTCGGTCTGATCGCCGGCGTCGGTGCGGCGCTGGCTTTTGGTGCGTTTGCGCAGGAGCTCGGAATCCCGCAGGCGTCGGATACCCGCAAGACGACCCAGAACGCCGAGGCTGAAAAGAACAATTCCGTCTTCCTGATGTCGGCCTTTATGGCCACGTCTCAGAACACGTTGAGCCTGTTTACCTCGGCTGACGGGGTGGAATTCAAGACGCTGGGCTCGGAAGTCTATACGCCGTCCAAGCGCCTGCTGCGCGATCCGTCGATCATCCGCCATTCGGATGGCTATTATTATGTCGTCTACACGACCGACTGGAACGGTTCGGACTTCGGCATTACGCGCTCGAAAGACCTGAAGAACTGGGAACTGGTCCGCGAAGTGAAGGTCACGCTTCCGGGCGTCACCAATACCTGGGCCCCGGAATGGTTCCGCGACAAGGACGGCAGCCTTAAGGTCGTGGTCTCCCTGTCGAAGGGCGGCACCAAGGGGCCGTTCGCTGCCTATGTGATCGAGCCGAACTCGGATTTCTCGCAATGGTCCGACCCTAAGCCGATGAAGGGCCTTGAGGGCAATTTCATCGACACCTTCGTCGTGTCGACGGATAAGGGCTACACCGCCTTCGTCAAGAACGAGACCACCAAGTTCATCGAACTGGCCACCGCCAAATCGCTCTACGGTCCGTGGAAGATCGAAAAGAAGGGCGACTGGGCGGGCTGGGGCGACTGGCGCGAAGGTCAGGCTCTGGTCAAGCTGCCGTCTAAGGATGGTCCCAAGGGTGAAAAAATCGACGGCTGGCGCATCTATTTCGACGACTATACCACCAAGCGCTACTGGTATTCCGACAGCTATGACGGCTTTAAGACGTGGTCGGAAAAGAAGGAAATCGGCGGCGTGTCGGGCGTGGTCCGTCACTTCACCGTGCTGAACGAAGACGCAAAGGTGCTGGCCGAAGCGACCAAGCCGGTGGCGACGCCGAAAAAGGTCACCTGGGACGAGCACTCCCTGATGGTCGACGGCAAGCGCATCATGGTCTGGTCCGGGGAAATCCACCCCTTCCGCCTGCCCAACCCGTCTTTGTGGCGCGACGTGATCCAGAAGATGAAGGCCGTGGGCTATAACGGCGTCGCCTTCTATTTCGACTGGGGCTACCACTCACCGTCGCCGGGGGTCTATGATTTCTCCGGCATCCGCAATGTCGAGCGCGCACTGGAAATCGCCGAAGAAGAGGGCATGTACGTCATTGCCCGCACCGGCCCCTATGTGAACGCCGAACTGACCGGCGGTGGTTATCCCGGCTGGATGCTGCGTTCGCGCGCCGAAGCCCGTACCGACGACCCCGCCTATCTGGCCGCCACCGACGAGTGGATGACCCAGATCAACGCCATCATCGCCCGCCATCAGATCACCAATGGCGGCGGCACGGTCATCGCCTATCAGCTTGAAAACGAACTGGGCAAGGTCGAGCCGAAGCACGTGCGTCAGATGGACCATCTGGCCAAAAAGGCGCGCGAAGACGGCATCACCGTGCCCTTCTTCCATAACGCCGCCGGACGCCTGCCCGACTGGACGCCGAAGGGCTCCACCGCGCCGTGGGCAAATCCGGGGCCGACGGACATCTATGCCTTCGACGGTTATCCCGGCGGCACCTGTAACGTTCATGCCGATCCGGCAGGTCCGAACAAGGCTCCCGACTGGGGCATCTACGGCAAGAACGCGCCGAAGATCGGCTCGCTGTCTTCGCCGAAGACGCCGGGCTTCGCCGCCGAACTGGGTGGCGGCTGGTTCGATTACTGGGGCTCGAACGGCACCTATAACTGTACCGCCGAGCGTCAGGGTAAGGGGTATCAGCGGGTCTTCTACGGCACCAACCTGATCAACCGCATCACCATCCACAATATCTACATGACCTACGGCGGCACGTCGTGGGGGTGGCTGGCCGGGCCGGTGGTCTATACCTCCTACGACTATGGCGCGCCGATTTCCGAAGACCGTGGCTTGCGTGAAAAAGCCTATGCGCTGAAGCAGCAGGGCATGTTCGTTCAGGCCGCCGAAGCCGCTCTGGCCGAAATGGACAAGGGGCCGGAGCTCAAGACCTCGAACGATAAGATCAAGGTCTATCACAACGTCAATCCGACGCTGAAAACGCACATCCTTCTGGCCGTGCACAATCCGTCCGACGCCCTGACCGACGATAAGGCGACCTTCGATCTGACCACGGTAGACGGCACCTATAAGATCCCGGTGCGCGTCAACGGTCAGGACGCCAAGATGCTGCTGGCTGCCTATGATATGGAGCGTCAGCGCCTCGTCTATTCCAGCTCGGAAATCCAGACCCACTTCAAAAACGGCGATCAGGATATCGCGCTCCTGCAAGGGCGCATCGGCGAAGAGGGCGAAACTGTCCTGCGTTTTGCCAAGGCCCCGAAGGTCGAGGTTCTGTCCGGCGTAGCGACGTCGAAATACGATGCCAAGACCGGCGACCTCAAGCTCAGCTATACCCATCAGGGCCTGACGCGCCTGCGCATCACCGATGGCGGCCGCGCGCCGCTGCTGCTGCTGATTGCCGATGAACCGACCAGCTTCAACTTCTGGCGTAACGACACCGCCGATGGCGCGGTCCTGTCGCTCAGCGCCGCTTTGGTGCGCGAAGCGAAGATCGAGGGCGGCAAGCTGGCCCTGACCGGCGATACGGCCACCGACTCGACGCTGACCATCTGGGGGCCGAAGTCGCTGGCCTCGGTCACCTTCAACGGCGATGCCGTGGCGACGGTGGCTCAGGCCGACGGCAGCGTACAAGCCGCCCAGCCGCTGCCGCGTCCGGAAAAGGTCGTCCTGCCCGATCTGGAAAAGGCGGAATGGACGCGCCGTATGGACTCACCCGAAGCGCAACCGGGCTTCGACGATTCCAAGTGGATTAAGGTCGATAACCGCGCCTCGGCCGCCCAGACCTGGACCCTGCCCGAACGTGGCCAGCCGACGCTCAGCATGAGCGATTACGGCTTCCACCACGGCGATGTCTGGTATCGCGGCCGCGTCACCATCACCGATCAGCCAGGTTCTGTGGCGGCGGATCAGCTTGAGCTGTTCTACGGTGCCGGCGGTGCCGGCATGATTCAGGTGTGGGTCGACGGCAAGTTCATCGGTCAGGACGAACTGGACACCGGCCGTCAGTTCCCGGAAACCACCGACAGCATCAAGCTGGCCATTCCGAAACTGACGCCGGGTGAGCACGTCATCTCGGTCATGGTGCGCAACAATTCGCACAACTGGGACCTGATGGCCGATGACGCCCACCGCGAAGCGCGGGGCCTGATTTCGGCCTCGCTGACCACCAAGGGCGGACGTCGTTTCGCCGTGCCGATCGACTGGCGCATTCAGGGCAATAAGGGCGGTGAGGCGATTGCCGATCTGGTCCGTGGCCCGATGAACAATGGCGGCCTTTTCGGTGAACGCGAAGGCTGGTCTCTGCCCGGCAAGAAGGACGGTTTCGAAGCGGCGAAGTTAGGCGACGCCCCTCCGGCGGCAGGCACCTACTGGCTGCGCACCAGCTTTAACCTCGACCTGCCCAAGGGGCATGATGTACAGCTGGGGCTGGCTTTCGGTGACACGACAAAGCCGCGTTCGGACCGCGAAAACCGCGTGCTGATCTTCGTCAACGGCTGGAATATGGGGCAGTTCATCGCCCATATCGGCCCGCAACGCACCTTCGTCATCCCGGCGGGTATCCTCAACCCCAATGGGGAAAACACCATCGCGCTGGCCGTCACGACCGACGGCAAGCCCGAAAATGCCCTCGAACCCGTGCAACTCGTCAATTTGCGCACCGTGCGCGGCGGCGTCCCTCTGGAAATCATGCCCGCACCGCGTAATCTTCAACGCTAACCGTCACAGTAACCTCCCCATGCTGAATATCGTGAAAAACACCGTCAACACCAAGAACCAGATCCTGAAGCCCACGGACCCGTTCAATATCGATCCGCTGCTGCAACATCAGTCGGCGGCACTGGATGCCGATCGCGACGATTACCGCGACGCCATCGATCGCCTGATCGACAATCTGGTCAATATCGAGGACACGTCGGGCGAGTTCCTGCTGCGTCTGACCGACGGTCGGGTGATCGACACCAAGGCCTGGCACGGTTTCGAGTGGACGCAGGGCGTCGGCCTTTACGGCATGTACAAGGTCTGGGAGATGACCGGCGATAAAAAAGCCTGGGACATCATGATTAACTGGTTTGAAGACCGGTTTGCCGAAGGTTCTCCGTCGCGCAACATCAATACGGTCGCACCGTTCCTGACGCTGGCCTATCTTTATGAGCGCACCGGTGATCGCCGCTATCTGCCTTACCTCGATGTCTGGGCAGAGTGGGTTTATAACGAACTGCCGCGCACCGAAGAAGGTGGCTTCCAGCACATCGTTTACAACAGCGTCAACAATCAGCAGATGTGGGACGACACCCTGATGATGTCGGTTGTGCCGCTGGCCAAGATCGGCCTGCTGCTCAACCGTCCGCACTATGTCGAAGAAGCCAAGCGTCAGTTCCTGATCCATATCAAGTACCTGACCGACCGTAAGACCGGCCTGTGGTATCACGGCTGGACCTTCGATGGCCGCCACAACTTCGCCAACGCCCTGTGGGGCCGTGGCAATTCGTGGGTCACGATCGTGATCCCGGAATTCATCGAGCTGCTCAACCTGCCGAAGGACGACGCCTTCCGCATGTTCCTGGTCGAGACGCTGGAAGCGCAGGTTAAAGCCCTTGCAAAAGTTCAGGCCCCGTCGGGCCTGTGGCGCACCATCCTCGACGACGAAACATCGTATGAGGAAGCTGCCGCTTCGGCGGGCTTCGCCTACGGCATCCTCAAGGCCGTGCGCAAGGGCTACATCTCGAAGGAATACGAGGCCGTGGGTATCCGCGGCGCCAAGGCCGTCCGCGCGCATATTAACGATGCGGGTGAGCTTACGCAGGTGTCGTTCGGTACGCCGGTGTTCAACTCCATTCAGGAGTATAAGGACATCCCGCTGACCTCGATGCCCTTCGGTCAGGCCATGGCGCTTCTGACCATGGGCGAGTTCCTGTACCGGTTTATCTAACAGACGCCTCCCCCTGAGATCAGGGGGAGGTATCAAAGACGGTGGGGTTAAACGTCAACATGATTAGCCCCCTCCGTCGCCGCTGATGGCGGTGACACCTCCCCCGCTGTGCAGGGGAGGAGGATTTTGGGAGTGAAACGACATGGCCGAAGCGGCAAGCGTGCGTAAACCAAGCTGGATCAACTACTGGGGCTGGGGCTCCGGCGACATGCTGGGCGCGGGCGCGCAAGCCGTGATCACCGGCTGGCTGGCCTACTTCTTCACGACCTTCTGTGGTCTGAGCATCGAGGAAACCGGGCTGATTCTCGGCCTTCCGCGCCTGCTCGAAGCGATCACCTGTCCGCTGATCGGCTATATTTCGGACAATCTGCGCCATACGTGGATCGGGCGAAAGGTCGGGCGGCGCAAGCTGTTCCTGATGATCACTATCCCGCTGCTGCCCAGCTTCGCCCTGATCTTCATGACCGGGCATACCTTCTACTACTACCTGATCACCTTCATCATCTTTGAATTCCTCTACACCATGTTCCTGATCCCGTGGGAAACCCTCGCGGCAGAAATGACCAAGGATTACAAAGAGAAAGCTAAGTTTGCCGGCGCGCGTATGATCATCGCGCAGTCCTCGGCCATTCTGGCCTCCTATCTGCCGACCCTGATCATTCAGCACTTTGGCGGCAAGGATTCGCCCTCGACCTTCTTCATCATGGCGGCCATTTTCGGCGTGCTGTTCTCCATCGTGGTGCTGATTGTTGTCTTCACCAGCTGGGAGCGTCCGTACACCGAAGAAGAAAAGCTGATCCAGCCGGAGCCGCTGAACGCGTCGGCCATGCTGATGATCCCGGTCAACATGTTCCGCGACCTGTTCTCGACCCTGCGCATCAAGGCCTTCCGTCAGCACCTGTCGATCTATCTGGGCGGCTACCTGTCGCAGGACGTGTTCAACACCGCCCTGCCGTTCTTCGTCGCCACCGTTCTGATGGGCGCGACCCTGATCATTTCGCAGCTGATGACGGTGATGTATTTCGCCCAGCTCATCTCGGTGATGATCGCCATCAATGTCGTTATCCGCACCGGGCCGGTTCTGGCCTATCGCGTGGCCATCTGCTTCTTCATGGCGGCGCTGGCGCTTTATTTCGGCTTCTACCTGCTGGCCCCTGCGGGCTTCTCGCAGAACCTGAACGCCGTCAGCGGCAACATCTTCGAATCCTTCGGTCAGGGCAATTTCGGTCTCGTCTTCTGGCTGTTCGTGCCGATCGTGCTGGCGGGTCTTGGACGCGGTACGCTGAACTTCGTGCCCTGGTCGGTCTATAACTACCTGCCCGACGTCGATGAGGCTGTGACCGGTCAGCGCCGCGAAGGTATCTTTGCCGGGGTGATGACGCTGGTGCGCAAGTTTGCGCAGTCGGGTGCCATCGTTCTGACCACCACCCTGATCGGTATGGGCGGCTACGTGTCGCCGCCCAAGGGCTCGACCGAGGTGATCCAGCAGACGCCGCATGCCATTCATACGCTGGTTCTGGTCTTTGTCGGCCTGCCGACGGCGATCATGATCATCGGGGCGATCATTTCGTGGAGCTTCCGCCTCAATGCCAAGAGCCACGCCGTTCTGGTTCATGAGGTCGAGCGCCTGCGCGCCGGTGAAACCGAAGCCGAAAGCCCGGAAAGCAAGGAAATCGTCGAAAGCCTCACCGGCTGGAAGTACGAAAAGCTGTGGGGCCGCGGTCAATAAAGCCGCGCCTGCTTCAAACCATAAAAAACGCCCCGGTCCGGCTGGATCGGGGCGTTTTTGTTTCGTTATGTGCAGGGTTTAGCGCGCCACCACCTGCTGCCGCAGCAGGAAGTAGGTCACGGCATCGAACAGGGCGTCGTTCGAGGCGTCGATGACGTTCGGGCTGACCCCCAGCGTATGCCAGGCGCGGCCATCGTCGTCACGGCTTTCGATCACCACGCGCGTCAGGGCGGCGGTGGCCTCCGAAGGCGTCAGGATGCGCACCTTATAGTCGCTGAGGTGCATGGCCTTCAGTTCCGGATAGTGCGGCGTCAGGGCCTTGCGCAGGGCTTCGTCGAGCGCATTGACCGGGCCATTGCCTTCGGCCACCGTCATCACGGTCTCACCGGCCACCGACAGCTTGACCGTGGCTTCGGCCATGGTCGCATGGGTGCCGCTGACTTCGACGCGGCATTCGTTGAGCGCGCGGTAGCTGAGCAGTTGATAATAGCGCGGCAACTGCCCCAGAAGCTGGCGCGCCAGAAGCTCGAACGAGGCGCTGGCGTCCTCATAGGCATAGCCCATGGCTTCGCGGTCCTTGACGATCCTGACCAGTTCGTTGATGCGCGGATCGTCGGCGGCGACCTCGAGGCCCATCTGCTCGAGACGGTTGAGCACATTGGCGCGCCCGGCCTTGTCCGAGACGAGGATCAGTCGCGTATTGCCGACCAGAGCCGGATCGATATGCTCATAGGAGCGGCTGTCGCGGGCCATGGCCGAAACGTGCAGGCCGCCCTTATGTGCAAAGGCGCTCTTGCCGACATAGGCGGCGTGGCGGTTGGGTACGCGGTTCAGCCGGTCGTCGATCAGACGCGACAGCGAGCCGATCTCCTTGAGTCGCTCCATCGGCACGCCCGTCTCATAGCCCATCTTGAGCATCAGAGTCGGGATCAGCGCGATCAGATTGGCATTGCCGCAACGTTCGCCGATGCCGTTGATCGTGCCCTGAATCTGGCGCACGCCCGCTTCGACGGCGGCCAGCGAATTGGCGACGGCCTGTTCGGTGTCGTTATGGCAATGGATGCCCAGACGCGCGTCGGGGAGGGCATTTTTCACCTCTGAGACGATGCGGTAGACCTCAGAGGGCAGCGAGCCGCCATTGGTGTCGCACAGGATGATCCATTCGGCTCCGGCGGCATGGGCGGCCTTGAGCGCCTCGAGCGCGTAGGCGGGGTTGGCCTTATAGCCGTCGAAGAAGTGTTCGGCGTCGAAATGCGCCTCGCGGCCCTGCGCGATCATATGGCTGAGGGAATCGCCGATCATGGTCAGGTTTTCGGACAAATCGACCTTCAGCGCCGTCTCGACCTGCCAGTCCCAGCTCTTGCCGACCAGACAGACCGAAGGCGTGGCGGCATTGAGGATGTCCTGAAGGCCGGGATCGTTCGACGCCGAGCGCCCGGCGCGGCGGGTCATACCGAAGGCCGAGACGCGCGCGAAACGGGTCTTGGCGACCTGTGCGAAAAAGGCGTCGTCGGTCGGGTTTGCACCGGGCCAGCCGCCTTCGATATAGTCGATGCCGAAGTCGTCGAGCGCCTGTGCGATCGCCAGTTTGTCGGCAACGGTGAAGTCGATGCCCTGCGCCTGCGAACCGTCGCGCAGGGTGGAGTCATAAAGATAGATACGCTCAGCCATGGGGGCAGCTATAGGCAGGAGGAAAATTCGTCAACAGGTTTGTATTCAAAAGGTGTCACAAACCTGAGCGGAGTGGCCTCAGAGGCTGAGGCCCAGCCGGTAAAGGTGGTTGGCATTGCCCGCGAACATGGCAACGCGCTCGGCCTCGGAAAAGTCCTGCGTGACCGCGTCGAAGGCGTTCATGATGGTCTTATAGTCCGAAAACAGCTTGTCGGTCGGCACATCGGACGCGAACATCACGCGGTCTGTACCGAAGATATCGATGACCTTCAGCACCAGCGGGCGGATCGAGTCGGTCGTCCAGTGACGGTCGGCGAAACCCATGCCGGAAATCTTGACTGAGACATTGGGCTGGGCCGCCAGCGCCTTCAAACCATCTTCCCAGCGCGTCAGGTGGCCTTCGCCGTCATTGACCGGCATGCCAGCGTGATTGAGCATCATCGGAATGTCCGGATGCTTCGCCGCCAGAGCGGCCGACGCCTTCATCTGGTTCTCATAGATTTGCAGGTCGAAGGACAGGCCGTATCTGGCCAGCAGGGCATAGCCCGCCAGCCATTGCGGATCATCGAGCAGATTGGCGGGCGTATAGCTGAAATAGGCGTTGGGGTGCCAGTTGAGGATATGACGGATGCCGCGAACCGCCGTGTACTGACAATGTGCCTCCAGCAGGGCCTCCACCTTCGGATCGTTCAGCCCGGCGAAGGCGACGATGGCGCTCGGAATGCCGGTCTCATCGTGCAGTTTCTGCAGCCATTGCGTTTCAAGAAGCGCGTCATCGCTGTGCGCGCCCGCGTCGATATGCACCGTGCCGCGGACATCGAAGCCCGTGGCGTCCGCCTGATAATGTTGGGGGAGGTAGGTCGAGGCGATGGCCTCGGTCGAGCCATTGACGCCTGAGTCGTCGAACGGCGCGCTGAGCCAGCCGTACCGCAGATGGTCAAGGTCCCACAGGTGGATATGGGCGTCGATGAAGGGGAGTTTAGTCATGTTTTCCTCACTGCAGGCCCCCTCTCCCCGCAGGCGGGGAGAGGGTTGGGGTGAGGGGCTTTTGTTGTGTGAGGCCTGCCCCTCATCCGGCCTTGCGGCCACCTTCTCCCCGCAAGCAGGGAGAAGGGCAGTATTAGTAGGTCGTGCGACCGCCCGACGTATCGAACACCGAAGCGGTGGTGAACGAGCATTCTTCCGAGGCCATGAAGGTCACCATGGATGCCGATTCGTCGACGATGCCGAGGCGGCCCATCGGGATCTTCGAGCGCATGTAATCGACCTGCGACTGCGGCAGTTGCGCCAGAATCGGCGACTCGAAGGTGGCCGGGGTCAGGGCGTTGACGATGACGCCCTTGGTGGCCAGTTCCTTGCCCAGCGACTTGGTGAAGCCGATCACGCCCGCCTTAGAGGCCGAATAGGCCGAGGCGTTCGGATTGCCTTCCTTGCCCGCGACCGAAGCCACGTTGACGATACGGCCATAGCCGTTTTCGAGCATGTAGGGGATGATCTCACGGTTGCAGTAGAACAGGCCGTTGAGATTGATATCCATGACCTTCAGCCACGAATCGACCGGGAACTCCCACACCGGCACGGTGGCACCGGTAATGCCCGCCGAAGCGATCAGGATGTCGATCTTGCCGAGGATTTCAGCCGACTTTTTAGCGGCGGCGGTGACTTCCTCAAGCTTCGAGACGTCCAGCGCCACGAAACCGGCCGCGCCGATTTCCTTGGCAGTGGCTTCGAGCAGGTCGGCGTTCAGGTCCCACAGGACGACCTTGCCGCCTTCGGCGATGATGCGGGTGGCGGCAGCCTTGCCGAGGCCACCGGCGGCACCGGTGATGACGGCGCAGCGGCCGGCGTAACGATCAGCGTAAGCCATTACTCAATAATCTCCTTAACCAATAATTTCTTGGCCTTCGAGGGTGAACGGCACGACGGTCTGGCGCTGTTCGCCGAGACCGGTGATGCCGAGGTGCATGGTGTCGCCTGCGTTCAGATAGATCGCGGTCGGCTTCTGGCCCTCGCCGACGCCGGGAGGCGTGCCGGTGATGACGAGGTCGCCCGGTTGCAGGGTGATGAACTGCGAGATGTAGCTGATGCAGTGGGCAACGTTGAAGATCAGGGTCTTGGTGTTGCCGGTCTGACGGCGGATGCCGTTGACGTCGAGGAACATGTCGAGGTTATGCACGTCGCCGATCTCGTCCGGCGTGACCAGCCACGGGCCGGTCGGGCAGAAGGTGTCCGCGCCCTTGCCCTTGACCCACTGCGTGCCGCGCTCCTTCTGGAAGGCGCGCTCGGAGATGTCGTTGACCAGCACGTAACCGGCGACGTGATCCAGCGCATCGGCTTCGTCGACATAGCGGCAGGTCTTGCCGATGATCAGGCCCAGTTCGACTTCCCAGTCGAGCTTGGTCGCGTCGCGCGGCTTGATGACCACGTCGTCCGGGCCGGTCAGCGAGGTGATGGCCTTGGTGAAGAAGATCGGCTCCGGCGGCACGGGCAGACCCGCTTCGGCGGCGTGGTCGGCATAGTTCAGGCCGACGGCGATGATCTTGTTGATCTTGTTGACCGGCACGCCGTAACGGACGTCGCCTTCGACGACCGGCAGGGCCGATACGTCGGTGGCCTTAAGACCGGCCAGCTTCGACAGGCGGACTTCTTCGGGGGTGATGTCGGCGACGACCGAGGACAGATCGCGTAGCTTGCCATCAGCGTCGATCACGCCGGGCTTTTCCTGACCCTTCGGGCCAAAACGGACGAGTTTCATAGGGAGGTTCCTTCGTGAAAATGCCCCTCACCCGGCCTTTCAGGCCACCCTCTCCCCGTAAGACGGGGCGAGGGGAAACCAGAAACCCCCTCTCCCCGCGTGTGGGGAGAGGGCTGGGGTGAGGGGCAACTTAAAATCAGTGTTCGTACGGACGGAAGAGTTTCACTTCCGGGTTCAGTTCGACACCGAAGCCCGGCTTATCCAGCGCGGTGACCTTCAGGCGACCCTTTTCCGGGACCGGTTCACCCAGCAGTTGCGGGTGGAACATTGGCGCGACGTGATCGGCCTTCGGCGCCATCATCAGGAACTCGGCGAACGGCGAGTTGTGACGGGTGATGACGAAGTGATAGGAATAGACCGACGAACCGTGCGGCACGACCAGAGCGCCGTGGGCGTCGGCCAGAGCCGAGATCTTCAGCAGTTCGGTGACGCCGCCGCACCAGCCCACATCCGGCTGGATGATGTCGCAGCAGCCCATTTCGAGCAGCATCTTGAAGCCCCAGCGGGTCGATTCGTGCTCGCCCGTGGTGACCAGCATGCCCTGAGGCACGTTCTTCTTCAGCTGCTGATAGCCCCAGTAGTCGTCCGGGTTGATGGCTTCTTCGATCCACTTCAGGCCGTACTCGTGGCACTTGTGGGCGAGGCGCGTCGCGTAGTTGACGTCCAGCGCCATCCAGCAGTCGTACATCAGCCAGAAGTCTTCGCCGACGCGTGAACGCATTTCAGCGACCAGTTCGACGTTCTTCTTCAGGCCTTCGTCGCCTTCGATCGGACCGTGATACAGCGGCATCTTGCCGCCGATGAAGCCCATTTCCTTGGCGAGGTCCGGACGCGCGCCGGTGGCGTAGAATTGCAGTTCGTCGCGCACCGCGCCGCCCAGCATGTGATAGACCGGCTCCTGACGCAGCTTGCCCATCAGGTCCCAAAGCGCCAGATCGACGCCCGAAATGGCGTTCACGACCAGGCCCTTACGTCCGTAATATTGCGAGCCGAAATACATCTGATCCCAGATGCGCTCGTACTCGAACGGGTTGCGGCCTTCGAGGAAGCGGGCGAAGTGCTTTTCGACCATGTAGCAGGCGGGCTCGCCGCCGGTGGTCACCGCAAAGCCGACCGTGCCGTCATCGGCTTCGATTTCGACGACCAGCGTGCCCAGCACGTTGATGCCGAAGCTCTTGCGCGACTGGCGATATTCCGGGTAGCGCCCCATCGAGGTGGCGATGTGATTGTCGATCCAGTGACCTTCGCCCTGATCGTGATAATCAGCGCCGCCGCCGCCTTCGCCGCCCTTGATGACATAGGCGCGTACCTGCTTGATCTTGGGGTAACCCATTGTGAAGCCTTTAAACCCTGCGTTTCGAAATGGAAAATCCGGGTGACCCGGAGGTGATCGATATATGGCGTAACATGATCAAAAATGATCGAAATTGCGATTGCCAACCGACTTATTCCAATATATGAAATTAATGCGCTGCTTATCAAGCAAAAAACGTCAGACGTGAACGTCGAAACATCGAATTCAGGCATGAACGCAAATACGATCAAACCGGAGACAAAGCGGGAAAAGTCGGGCGGAAGCCAGACCCTTGTCCGTGGGCTGAAGATCGTGGAAGCGGTGGCCGCCGGACGCGGCAGTTTAAATGAAATCGCCGAATATGCGGGCCTTGCCCGTTCGACGGCCTATCGACTTGCTTCGACTCTGGTCGAGCAGGGCTATCTGAGTGTCGCTCCGCGCGACTCAAGCGGGGGCGGTTACCGCCTCGGCCCGAAATTCATCCGTCTGTCCCAGCAGGCGGTAAACCCATAAACGGAAGGAAACGGGGGGCGTTTCCACGCTTCCGGTCAGAGAAGAAGAGACGACACATGCTACTTAAAGACAAGGTATTGCTGGTTACCGGCGGTTCGAAGGGTATCGGTCGCGGCATCGCCATCGGTGCGGCGCGTCAGGGCGCGAAGATCGGCATCAACTATGCGGGCGATGAGGCGTCGGCCGAATCGGCGGTCAAGGAAATCCGTGCCCTGGGCGGCGAAGCCTTCGCCCTGCGCGGCGACGTGTCGGACCCGGCTTCGGCCACGGCCTTTGTTGCCGCCGCCGTCGAAGCCTATGGCCGCGTCGACACCTTCGTGAACAATGCCGGCATCTGTCCCTTCCACGGCTTCCTCGACATGCCGGTGGACGTGGTCAACCGCACCATCGCCGTGAACCTGAACGGTGCCTATTACATGTGTCAGGCCGCTGCCAATCAGATGGTCAAGCAGGGTAAGAAGGCCAACGGTTACGCCGGTTCGATCGTCGCCGTGTCGTCGATTTCGGCGCTGGTCGGCGGTGAGTATCAGACCCACTACACCCCCACCAAGGCGGGCGTTCTGTCGCTGATGCAATCGACCGCCATCGCGCTGGGCAAGCACGGCATCCGCTGCAATGCGGTCCTGCCGGGCACCATCCTGACCGACATCAACAAGGACGATCTGGCCGACGTCGAAAAGCGCACCTACATGGAAAAGCGCGTGCCGCTGGGCCGTCTGGGCCAGCCGGAAGATCTGGCCGGGCCGGTCATCTTCCTCGCTTCGGAAGAGCTGGCCGGGTATGTGACCGGGGCGTCGCTTCTGGTCGATGGCGGCATGTTCGTCAACCTGCAATAAAACGGTTATAAGGTAAGGGAGGAAACCGGTTTCCTCCCTTTCATTTTATTTGCCCGAAAATCTCATTATGTGGTGACACGTTCCTTAAAGCGGGATATGTCGCTCTCCCAGAGATATGTTGACCCCACGTCTCCGGTGGGGTTTTTCGCATAGAACGGACCCATGACCATGTGCCAGAACTCCCTGTACGCGAAGATTTATCACGCCACCCATCCGGATATGATGGACTATGCGGATACGGACGATCTGCGCGACAAATACCTGATGCAGGGCCTGTTCGCGGCGGACGCGGTGGTTCTGAACTACACCCATTTCGAGCGCTTTGTCGTCGGTGGCGCAGCCCCGGTCGCTGGCGAAGTCCGCCTGCCGGACCAGGCCGAGCCTGCCTCGGCCGCGGGTCACCCCTTCCTTGAGCGCCGCGAACTGGGCGTCATCAATGTCGGTGGCGGCGAGGGCATCGTGTCGGTCGACGGCGTCGACTACGACATGGCGCAAAAGGACGGGCTCTATATCCCGATGGGGACGAAGGACGTCATCTTCAAATCGAAGGACGCGGCCAATCCGGCGCTCTATTACCTGACCTCGACCCCGGCGCATCAACGCTATGAGACGGTGAAGATTTCGATCGACAAGGCTGTGCCGCTGGAGCGCGGTTCGCTGGAGCAGTCGAACCAGCGCGTCATCTATCAGTATATCGTGCCGACCACCGCGAAGTCGTGCCAGCTTCTGCTGGGCCTGACCGTCCTGTCGCCGGGTTCGGTGTGGAACACCATGCCGCCGCACCTGCACGATCGCCGGTCCGAGGTCTATTTCTACTTCAACCTCGGTGAAAACGACCGCGTGTTCCACTTCATGGGGCAGCCGGACGCCGCGCGCCACATCGTCATCCAGAACAACGAAGCCGTCGTTTCGCCGCCCTGGTCGATCCATATGGGTGCCGGCACGTCGAACTATGCCTTCATCTGGGCCATGGGCGGCGAAAACCTCGACTATACCGACATGAACGTGCTGGACATCTGCCAGTTGGCATAGGTGCCTGAAGGCGTAAGGGGACACGTCTGAGTTTCAACGGGGGCGGCGATGTGTATTGACGCATCGTATGCTCCCTTCGGCAGGACAAGCCTGCCACCTCCCCCACTACGCAGGGGAGGATGAGAAAAAGAGGAGATATTTCATGAGCAATCCATTCGATCTGACCGGCAAGGTTGCCCTCGTCACCGGCGCGAACACCGGTCTGGGGCAGGGCATCGCCATCGCGCTCGCCGAAGCCGGTGCCGATATCGCCGCCGTGGGCATCGTCCCCGCCGATGAAACCGGTGAAAAGGTCAAGGCGCTGGGCCGCAAGTTCCTCAATATCGACGCCAACCTCGGCACGCTGGAGCCGATCGAGCGCGTCGTGAAGACGGCCATCGACGAGCTGGGTGGTCTGCACATTCTCGTCAACAATGCTGGTCTGATCCGTCGCGCCGACGCCGTCGACTTCTCGGAAAAAGACTGGGACGACGTGATGAACGTCAACATCAAGGGCGCGTTCTTCATGGCTCAGGCCGTGGGCCGTCACTTCATCGCTCAGGGCTATGGTAAGATCATCAACATCGCTTCGATGCTGTCGTTCCAGGGCGGCATCCGCGTCCCGTCCTACACCGCGTCGAAGTCCGGTATTGCCGGTATTACCCGTCTGCTGGCCAACGAGTGGGCCGGTAAGGGCGTGACGATCAACGCTATTGCGCCGGGCTATATGGCCACCGACAACACGGCACAGCTGCGCGCCGACGCCGACCGTAACAAGGCGATCCTCGACCGTATCCCGGCCGCGCGCTGGGGCGAGCCGTCGGATCTCGGCGGCGCAGCGGTCTTCCTCGCGGCCCCGGCTTCGGACTATGTCAACGGCGCGATCATCCCGGTCGATGGTGGCTGGCTCGCTCGCTAACGCGAGCAGGGGGCGGCCGGCTGGCCCGCTAATCCGGACCGATATCTTTGCCTAAAAAGAAAACCCCTTCCGT
>JASGGL010000023.1:0-22852 GCA_047605065.1 Asticcacaulis sp. | reverse complement strand
GCTTCGAGGGCCGCGTGGAATGGGGACAGTGCGTGCGCATCTATACCGGTGCGCCGCTCCCCGACGGCGCAAAGGCCGTGATTATTCAGGAAAATGTCCGCGTCACCGATATGGGCGTTTTCATCGAACCCGACGGCTGGAACGACCCCCGTACACATATCCGTCCGCGCGGTCAGGACTTCTGCGCCGGGCATGAGCTTTTGTCCGCGGGACTAAGGCTCGACCCCTGGCGGTTATCGCTCGCCGCCGCCGCCGGTCAGAAATGGCTGAAGGTCGCCCGTCGCCCGCGCATCGCCATCCTGTCGACCGGTGACGAACTGGTCGCCCCCGGCGAAGACCCACGTGAAGATCAGATCTTTGAATCCGGCTCGCACGCGCTTCTGGCCATGTGTCGGCAATGGGGAGCAAAGGCCCGTTTCATCGGCGTGGAAAGCGATGATCTGGATGGCATTCATGAGGCCCTGAGGGATTGCGACGCCGACCTGATCGTCACCATCGGCGGGGCCAGCGTCGGCGATTACGATCTGGTCAAGCCCGCGCTGGAGCGACTGGGCCTCAGGCTCGATTTCAACAGCCTCAACCTGCGCCCAGGTAAGCCGACATGGACCGGCGCGCTCGAAGACGGTCGTCGCGTACTGGGCCTGCCCGGCAATCCCGCCTCCAGTATGGTCTGCGCCCAGCTTTTCCTCAAACCGTGGATCGAAGCGGCGCTGGGTCAGCCCGCACAGACCGCCCTTGCCTGCCTGCCTGCCGCCGTCGACCTGTCGGCAAACGGCCCGCGCGAGACATGGCTGCGGGGCCGCATCGTGCACGACGAGACCGGAAAGCCTCAGCTTAAGCCCTTCGCCGATCAGGATTCGTCGCTCATCGCGGTCTTTGCCCAGAGCAATGTGCTGATCCGCCGGTTATCCAACGCCCCGGCCCTGACGGCGGGGAGCCTGTGCGAATACCTGCCGCTAGACCGCTACTGACAGCCTCAGCGCGGCGCGGGCAGGCCTTCCACCCACGCCTGATAACGATCATAGATGCCGGCGCGCGTCAGGGTCGAATGGTCTTCGCCCGCCATGCGGATAAAGGTCTTGGGCTGATTGGCGCGCGCAAACAGGCGTTGCCCGTGCGCGAAAGGCACCACGCTGTCGCGGTCGCCGTGCACGATCAGCACCGGCATATAGACCGCGCCTATGCGGTCGCGGCTGGCGAACTTGTCCTGCATCAGGAACTGCACAGGAATGTAGGGATAACGCTCCTGCCCCACATCGGAGGCCGCCGTAAACGGCGCTTCGAGTATCAGACCTCTGGCCGGGCGCTGCGTCGCCACATAGGTCGCCACGCCCGACCCCAGCGAATGGCCGTGCAGGACGATGCGTTCGCGGCCATAGCCCTGCGCCTTCAGCCAGTCATAGGCGACCAGCCCATCCATGAACAGACCGTCTTCGGAAGGATGGCCCGTCGATTGCGAAAAGCCGCGATAGGCCAGCGCCAGAAACCCGTCGCCCATAGCCGCCATACGCGTATAGCGCCCCATCTGGACCTCAAGGCTTGAACCCTGACCGCCGAAGAACAGAAAGATCGGCTTGCCGTCCCTGGGCGGCAGATACCAGGCCTGAAGCGTTTCGCCATCGGGCGTTTTGAGCCGGACATCCTGAATACCCGGCACCGCCTCGACGGGCAGGCGCACCTGTGTATGCGGGGTGATATAGAGCATGTCGCGCTGCTTGGCATACAGATAGCCGCACACCCCGGCATAACCCGTCAGGGCCAGCAGGATCACGAACGTCACAAGCCGTCCGATCCACTTCAGCACTATTGTCATGATGTCCGTCCCGATAATCCCACCCTCATGATCTGGCCTGATGACAGGCGGATTACAAGGGGTGATTCTTCGGATCAGGCGCCTGCGATCATTTCGCCACTGAGCGGTTCACCGCGCGCGATATCGCGTGACGCCGTCTTGCCCACCACATCCCACAGACGTACCGGCGCAAGACCCAGTCCGGGGCGGATCGATTTGACATTGGCCTTTGTGAAGGCCTCGCCCGCCTTGATGTCTTCGACCACGTAAAGCGAGCGGCGGAAGGTCCGCGAGCCGCGTTCGGCCCCCAGCGTATTGTAGTGGATCTGACCCAGAGCCGCCCAGGCGTCCTTACAGTCCCTGACCAGCGCGGTGAACTCCGCCGGTTCCAGCGAGAAGCCGGAATCCGGCCCGCCATCGGCGCGCGCCAGCGTAAAATGCTTTTCGATCACGCAGCCGCCAACCGCAATGGCCGCCACCGAAGCCGCCGTGCCGAACGTATGATCGGACAGACCCGACGGGCATCCGAACTTCGCCCCCAGATCAGGCACCACCCGCACATTGGCGTCACGTATATCCGCCGGGTATTCGCTGACGCAATGCAGGAGCACGATGTCACCCGTGCCGTATTTTTGCGCCGTCTCTACGGCGGCGGTGATTTCCTCCAGATTGGCCATGCCGGTCGACATGATCAGCGGCTTACCCTTCGAGGCCGCATAGGCCACCAGCGGCAGGTCGATCAGTTCGAACGACGCGATCTTGAAGGCGGGTGCACCCAGCCCGTCGAGAAAATCGACCGCCGTATCATCGAAGGGCGAGGAGAACATGGTCACGCCCCGCTGACGCGCCCGCTCGAACAGGGCCGGATGCCAGTCCCATGGCGTATGCGCCTCGTGATAAAGATCATGCAGCGAATAGCCGTCCCACAAACCGCCCTTAAGCTGAAACTCCGGGCGGTCGGACTTCATGGTGATGGTGTCGGCGGTATAGGTCTGAAGCTTGATAGCGTCGCAACCGGTATCCGCCGCTGCGTCGACCAGCGCCAGCGCCCGCTCCAGAGAGCCGTTATGGTTCCCGGACAGCTCGCAGATGATATAGGGGCTGTGGGCCACGCCGATTTTGCGCCCGGCAATAGAAATTTCGGGGGTCATGACAGGACCTCTTTCAGCGCCGCCACGACCCGCGCCGGATCGGAATCGGCCATGTCGGGATAGAGCGGCAATGACAATGTCGAACGATAATAGGCGTCCGCACCATATAGCGGCCGCGCGCCTTTTTGTCTGGATTGCCAGTAGGGCAGGCGATGCACCGGAATATAGTGGACCTGCGTGCCGATCCCAAGCCCCTTCAGTTCCCCCATGACCTGAGTGCGAGATTTGCCGACAGCGGTAAAATCGATGCGCGCAGCGAACAGATGATAGGCAGGCTCGTCCCCTTCCGGCGGCGGCGTCCAGCTCAGCGGCAGGTTCGTGGCCTCCAGCGCCACCCGATAGGCTTCGACCAGCGTTTTACGACGCGCCATAAACGCCGGCAGGCGCTTCAGTTGCGCCACGCCCAGCGCACAGTTGAGGTCAGGCAGGCGATAGTTGAAGCCCAGCGCCTGCATCTCATAGACCCACGGCCCGTTATCGTCACCATCCCCGTAGCCCAACCCTTCGAAACGCGCCGGATCGCGCTCGATCCCATGGCTGCGCAGACACCGCAAGCGCCGGGCCAGATCGGCGTCGTTGGTGGTAATGGCACCGCCCTCGCCCGTGGTCAGGGTCTTGACGGGGTGGAACGAAAAGACGGCCATGTCGGAGGCCGTACACGCCCCTGCCGCGCCTTGCGGCCCGCGCGAGCCAATGGCATGACAGGCATCTTCGATCAGGAACGCCCCTCGCCCACGACACACCGCCGATATATGGCTGAGGTCGACGACAGCCCCGGCATAGTGGACGATCACCGCCCCGGCAAAGCGATGATCGGGCAGGTCGCGGTCGATCAGGCTCAGGGCCTCATCAAAGGCCGCATCGCTGATCAGTCCGGTCAGCGGATCGACATCGGCAAAAACCACCTGTGCTCCGGCATAGGCCACGCAATTGGCCGAAGCCGCAAAGGTGATCGACGGTACGATCACCACATCCTGCGGCCCCAGATTTTGCGTCAGGATAGCCAGATGCAGCGCCGCCGTGCCATTGGCGACGACCACCGCCTCCCTGACACCGACGGTTTGCGCCAGTTCGCGCTCGAAACGCTCGACCATCGGCCCCGTGGTCAGATAATCCGACCGCAGGGCCTCGACCACGGCTTCGATATCGCCGTCGCCGATCGATTGCCGCCCATAGGGCAGGAAGGGCGCACCGGTGCTCACGCCAGATAGGCCTTCAGCAAGCCACGGATGCCCTCAGGGTCGAGACGCTCGGGGTTGATGTCGCTGGAATAGGCGAAACCTTCGGGCACCTTTTTGACGCCTGCCATGACCTCGACCGGGCTACGCAGATATTCGACGAATTCCGGCTCGATCAGGTAGCGGTCGGGCAATTCCCAGGTCGAACGGGAATCGTCCGCCGAAATCATGATCTCGTGCAGCTTTTCGCCGGGACGGATGCCGACGATCTTATGCCCCACATCCGCCGCCATGGCCGTGGCCAGATCGCTGACCGTCGTCGCCGGGATCTTCGGCACGAAAATTTCACCGCCGCGCATGGTTTCCAGACACGACAGGACGAAATCCACGCCCTGATTCAGCGAAATCCAGAAGCGCGTCATGCGCGCGTCGGTGATCGGCAGTTCCATCGCACCGTTTTCGAGCAGGCGGCGGAAATAGGGGACGACCGAACCGCGCGAGCCTACCACATTACCGTAGCGCACGACGCAGAACCGCGTGCCTATATCTCCGGACAGGTTATTGGCGGCGACGAAAATCTTGTCCGAAGCCAGCTTGGTCGCACCGTAAAGATTGATGGGCGAACAGGCCTTGTCCGTCGACAAAGCCACCACGCGCTGAACGCGCTGCTGCAGACAGGCCCAGACGACGTTTTCCGCGCCGTTGACATTGGTGGCGATACATTCCGACGGATTATATTCCGCCGCCGGCACCTGCTTCAGAGCGGCGGCATGAACGACGATATCGACGCCACGGAAGGCCAGCTCCAGCCGCTGACGATCGCGGACATCCCCGAGGAAAAAGCGCAGCTTCGACAGGTCTTCGGGACCGAACCGTTCTTCGAGGTCGCAACGCATCTCATATTGTTTGAGTTCGTCGCGCGAAAAGACGATCACCTTACGCGGGTCGTGCCGCGACAGCAGCGTATCGACCAGCTTACGGCCGAAACTACCCGTCCCGCCGGTGATCAGTATGACCTTGCCCTTAACCGGGTCCGCGTCGGGAGCAAAATTCCGCAACAGGTCAGCAGTCATCGTAACGCCCTCAATCAGGGCCTGACCGGAAACATCCGGGCCGAACTGACGCCCCTCTGGCCACGATAGTGGCCTGCGCCGCTTTAATATTGGTTAACGGGAACGCCTCTGCGCTTAAGACGCATGTCACGGACCATCAGCGGCATAAGCGACCACGGCTCGATAAAATAGCGGCTGAACAGGCGGCGCGGCTCGTGCAGGAAGCGCACCAGCCACTCTATGCCCATCTTACCGGCCCAGCGCGGCGGCGCGTACATCACGCCCGCCTCGTAATCGAAGGCGGCCCCTACCGGCAGAATGGCGCAGGCCGGCAGGCGATCCATATTGTTGAGAATCCACATCTCCTGACGCGGCATGCCCATGCCGACCAGCAGAACATCCGGGCGGCAGGCATTGATATCAGCGATCAGCGCATCGTTTTCCGGGCCGTTCATGTCGAAATAGCCGGTGCGCACCTCAAGCTGAACCTCAGGGTAGCGTTGCAGAATGGCCTGTTTCGACAGTTCGTTATGTTCCGGCGCGCCGCCGATATGATAAACGCGCCAGCCTTCGCGCACCGCGCATTCCCAGAACTGCTCGCGGAAATCGAGATAGGTGCAGCGATTTTCCAGCGACAGTTCGAATCCCATCAACCGGCCCCACGCGATCAGCGGCACGGAGTCGATTTCCACAATATCGGCCTGCGCATAGAAACGGCGCATGTCGGCGTGCTTCTGATACAGGTAAAGGCTGTGCAGATTGTGGTTGGCAATGACCGTCTGGCGCCCGCGCGTACCGGCGATGAAATTCATCACCATGTCCGGAGTCACGGCGTCGACCTCTGCGCCCATAAGGGCCAGACGATTGACAGATAAAAGGCGGCATGTGGGTTTCATGCCGCCAGAATAGTAGAAAGCCGTTTCCATCCGCCTACCAAAATAGGTTAACGGCGGCTTTTATGTTACTCGGTTACCGGGCGCAAGGTGATTTCAACGCGACGGTTCTTGGCGCGGCCATCCGGCGTGGCGTTCGACGCGATCGGCTGACGCGAGCCCATACCGGCAACGTAGAGACGCTGGCTGGCGACGCCGCGACCGGTCAGGTAGGCTGCGGTCGAATTGGCGCGGTTTTCCGACAGCGGTTCGTTGATCGCATCGGTGCCGGTCGAGTCGGCGTGACCGACGATATCGACATAGGTCGACGGATACTTGTTCAGCACGGTGGCGACGTCATTGAGCACCGGGTAGAAACCGGAGTCGATGGTGGCGCTCGACGTGGCGAAGGTGACATCCGACGGCATGTTCAGGATGATATTGTCGCCGTTGCGGGTCACGGTCACGTTGGTACCGGCCAGCTCCTTGCGCAGTTCAGCCTGCTGCTTATCCATATAATTACCGACCGCCGCACCGGCCAGAGCGCCGATACCGGCACCGATCACGGCGTTCTTACGGCCCTGCTCGCCCTTATTGGTGTTGGTGGCGTAACCCAGACCCGCACCGATGGCGGCGCCGATGATGGCGTTGGTCTTGGTATTGTCACGGACCACTTCGCCGGTGTTCGGGTCGGTGGTGGTGCAGGCGGCGGTCATCAGCGCGATGCCACCCAAAACGATCAAAGCCTTACGCATTGCTCTCTCCTAGACTTATCTCAGACATGACGGCGTTATCACCGTTGCGCCTGAATTAACCTCTTGAACATGAACCTAGGATGAAGCTCGTAAGCAGCCAATGTTCGGGAAATAAGGATTCATTCAGAACGCCGTAAAAAAACGTGCACTGTTTATAAAAAGCCCGCAAATCCGTGTGACTCAGGGCTTTTGAGCCGCCGCCTCAGGCGCCTTACGACAACGCCAGACCGTTTCGGTTTCCGGCGCAAAGGTCAGGAAGGACTGCGCCACCAGCCGCACCTTGCGCATATTGTCCTTAAGCGCTTCGGCCTGACCGGTGTCCTTACCGGTGGCGCAGCGCAGGGTGCCAAGGGCGGTGCGCTGCGAGACATAGGCCTTGTGCTGCTCGGGGCTCAGGCGGTAGTCGCTACGGCGGAAGACCAGCCCGTCACGCGACAGCTCCAGCTTCGCCGCCACCGGCTCCGAGTCCGAAACGGTAAAGCGCAGCAGGCTGCCGTCGGCCTGCACCTCGTAAGGGGTGCGACCGGACACGCAGGCATGGGCCGCGTCGAATTCGAAGTCGATCGGCCCGACACCCGGCAGAGGTTTAGGCGAATTACGGGTATCAACGTCACAGATCAGGCGCACCACCGCCGGGGTCTTGGCAGCATCGGCTTCGGTCTTTTGCGACATCTTCTGAATGACCGGGCTTTCACGCAGGACGAAGGCCGCCGCCACCAGCAGGACGAAGACGGCCAGCGCCAGCCAGCCCCACGGGAAGGGGTGCTTGTGATGGATCTTTTCCGCTTTTTCCGCCTTAACCGCCTGCGCGCGTGGATTGGGCAGGGACAGGGCGGGTGACGGATCATCGGCAGTCGGCACGCTATAGGCAGTCGGCGCGGGCTTTTCCTTATGCGGACGGCGGCGGATAATCAGCGCGATCAGCACCACGACCAGCAGCGACAGCAGGACCAGCGCCCCCAGTTGCAACTGATCCATCAGCGCGTTCATCTGCTCGGCCTTGCGCTGCTCCTCGAGGCGCTTGGCCTGCGCGTCACGATAGGCAGCCAGCGCCCGCGACAGGCCTTCGTCCTTGACGATTTCGTCCTCGCTCTTGGCGTAGCAGGGTTCAGACGTCGTCTGAACCGGCAGGCCCGCCGATTGCAGGAAGGTATAGAGCGCCGACACATGGGTGGCGACGTACTGTCCCGCCGGAACGTCCATATCGCCGCTGTCGGACATGGTCGACACCGCCGACCAGGTGTTGACGCCCACCACCTGACCGCATTCGTCCATCAGCGGCCCGCCGGAATTTCCGGGATTGATCGGCGCGGTATGGAACAAGGTATCGACGCGCGAGCCATCGGGATTGGTCGAGGCAAACAGAGCAATGGAGCCCTGCGTCACATAGGCATCGGACGGTTCAAGCAGTTCCGTCCCGCCACGCTTGAGCAGCCGGTCGGTAATGCCCGGATACCCCATGGCCACGACCTGCTGGTTCTTATGCGGCGTCAGCGACAGCTTGAGCGGCGCGATCTTCAGGCCATCGGCCTTAAGCAGCGCCAGATCGCCCTCGACCCACGGCTTGACCAGCGATACCTGCTGATAATTGGCCGAGGTCCCCTTGTGCGGAACGATGTAGATTTCCGCCGAGGTGGCTTCGGGCGGGGTTTCGATGACATGGTAATTGGTAACCACATAACCCGGCGCGACCACAAAGCCCGACCCCATGCCGACCGAATCGAGCGGCACGCCGCCATAACCGCGATAGACGACCAGAACGCGCACCACCGACTGTTCCGAAGAACTGAGCGCCTTGGTGGAATTGACCGGCTGAAGCGCGGGATCGATGCCCTCAAGCGCTTCGGCATTCGCTTCTGTTGCCACAGCGTCTGCCGTCGTCGGGGCCTTCGGGTCCTGAGCCACGGCGTTCAGACCAGCCGCCACCGCCGACAGCGCCACAAGGCCTGCCACCAGATACCTGACCTGACGAACACCGAACCGGATCACTCGTAACCCCGAAACACGCAATATTTAACAACCCTGCGCCTGCGGCGCTTTGGGGCATCAGAACGACACCCGCGCGATCGACGCAATCGAAAAATCGCCTGTTAGTGTATATGAGTCGCCTACTGTGATAAACTTATGACCGCAACCGCCCCGCTTGCGGCACCCGACTGCGGCGTTTGGCCGCTTGCGCACCGGCGGCTGTGGTCTTAAGACAGTCTGTTAAACGTTTCACCTGCTACCAGCCCCGAGAGCCAACCGACATGATGTCGCCTTCCACCGTCGCCTATGATTCCGCGCCGATTTCGACCGCCCCTTCGATCGAACCCGTCCCGCTGTCGCTTTACGATACGGATCTGGCGGCGTTTTCGCAGAAGCTGGGGGCCTCTTTCGAGCGTTACGGATTTGCGGTGCTGTCGGGCCTGTTCGAGCCGAACGGTGCCGGTCTGGACAAGGGACTGGTCGATAAGGCCTACGCCCTGACCAAAGAGTTTTTCGATCTGCCTGTCGATACCAAGCTGCAATATGATGGCCGCAAGGGCGGTGGTCAGCGCGGCTATACCGCCTTCGGCATCGAAACGGCAAAGGGTTACAAGGCCCACGACCTTAAGGAATTCTGGCACGTCGGGCGCGACCTGCCCGAGGGCCATTCTTATCGCGACCACATGGCCGACAATGTCTGGCCTGCCGAAGTGCCGGAATTCAAACCGGCCTTCCAGAGCCTCTATGCCGAGATGGACAATCTGGGTAAGAAGGTGCTCAAGGCCATCGCCATCCACCTTAAGCTCGATCCCGCCTTCTTCGACGATAAGGTGAAGTACGGCAATTCGATCCTGCGTATGCTGCACTATCCGCCGGTAACCGAAGCCGGGGCTTCGGTGCGCGCCGGGGCGCACGGCGACATCAACGCCATCACCCTTCTGATGGGGGCCGAAGAGCCCGGCCTGCAACTGCTCGACCGTGACGGATCATGGCTGCCCATCACCCCGCCGCCGGGGGCCATCGTCATCAATATCGGCGACATGCTGTCTCGCCTGACCAACCACGTCCTGCCGTCGACCATCCACCGCGTGGTCAATCCGGCCGAAGGACGCAAAGGCTTCTCGCGCTACTCCATGCCCTTCTTCCTGCATTTCGAGAGCCCCTACCTGATCGAGACCCTGCCGGGGACGATCACGGCGGAGCGCCCGGACCAATATGCGGGGCAATCGATCACGGCCAACGACTTCCTCCAGCAGCGTCTGCGGGAAATCAAGCTGGCTTAAATGACAAAGCTTAACCCCAACATTTGGAGAGAAAGCGGATTTAGCTAAAAGGGCCGACGACAACTCGCCTCGTCGCTTACAAGCAAGACCGCCCTACTAAAAAAAACTATCGGCAGTGACTTCTCGTCACTACGACCCCTATGCACCTGACAGCCAAAAGTTTATTCGGCGGTTATGACCAGTGCGTCTTTTTAAAATTAGTGGTACACAATCGTTAGAATTGTGGGCTGGGTGGCGATGAAAAAGACACTGTCGATATTTTTGTTATTCTTTTTTACAAATCCAGCCCATGCATTGGATTGGCGTACAAAAAATTTATCTGATCCATTTACAGATGTTTCTGTGTGCCGCGTTGAGTTCGGCGGGGATTTTAGCCGAGCAGTCGCTCTTGGATTTCAAGGTGGGATTAGAGGGCTGTACTTTATTGCGGAAAAAAGAGGCGATGAAATACGGGCTGGCTTTATGTCCGATCCCCCGCTCCCCATTCCAGGTGACATTCAAGTGAGAGTCGATCAAAACCAACTCCACACAATTACAGCCGCAGATACACCGTTAGATTTGTCACCAAGTATGAACATCCCTAATTTAGAAAATTTACCTCAAGATAAAAAATTAATAATTGAACAATCAATTAAAAACTCAATGTCTTTGGCATCTCCATATAGGCTGTTTTCAGGCGAAAAAGCATCAGCTTTACTCAATGAAATAATTTCTGGAAAGAAGGTTATCTGGCGAGCAGTTACAGTAAACGCGGCCGCAAGCCTCACGGGAGAAATTCGCGTAAAAGGCTTGCAATCCGCTCTTAATAAATGTGGAATACTTTAACTCATCACACCTTACCAGCCGCAGGATTGACCTGCGTTTTGCTTGATCAGCCATTCATTGAGCGGCTTGAAGTATTCCGCCACCGCCGAGGCATCGCCTTCGCGCTTACCGGTGAAGCTGGCCATCGCCTCAGGCCACGGCTTCGACTGACCCATTTCCAGCATGGCGTTGAGCTTCTGGCCCACCTCTTTGTGGCCATAGATCGAGCAGCGGTGCAGCGGGCCGGTCCAGCCAATCTGGTCGCAGGCGGCCTTCTGGAACTGGAACTGATAGATGTGCGCCAGGAAGTAGCGCGTATAGGGCACATTACCCGGTACGTGATACTTGGCCCCCGGATCGAAGGCCTGAGACGAACGCACGCCCGGCGGGACAAGGCCCTGATATTGCTCGACCAGTTCCCACCAGCGGGTATTGTACTGCGCCGGGGTGATCTTGCCGGAATAGACTTCCCAGCGCCAGCGGTCGACCATCAGGCCGAACGGCAGGAAGGCCACCTTGCCCAGTGCCATCTTAAGCAGATAGGGGATGTCCTCCGCCTCGCCCGGCACCTTGTCGAGCAGGCCGATCTGATTGAGATAAACCGGCGTCACCGCGCTCAGGCCGATAAAGTCGCCGATGGCTTCGTGGAACCCGTCGTTCGCGCCGTTCTTGAACAGATAGGGCTGGTTCTTATAGGCGCGCTGATAATAGTTGTGCCCCAGCTCGTGGTGGACCGTATAGAAGTCCTCGGCATTGACCTGAGTGCACATCTTGATGCGGATATCGTCGATATTGTCGACGTCCCATGCCGAAGCGTGACACACCACTTCGCGGTCCTTCGGGCGGGTGATCATCGACCGCTCCCAGAAGGTCTTGGGCAGCGGGTCGAGGCCGATCGAGGTGTAGAAGCCCTCACCGGTCTGCACCATTTTCTCCGGTGTGTACTTCTTCTGGAGCAGCAGCTTGTCCAGCGAATAGCTGGAGCCCTTCATGCCCTTCGGGGCCACAACGTCATAGATGTTGGCCCAGTCCTGCGCCCACATATTGCCGAGCAGGTCGGCACGGATCGGGCCGGTCTTCGGCTGCACCGCGTCGCCGTATTTTTCATTCAGGCGGTTGCGCACATAGCAGTGCAGGTTCTTGTAGAACGGCTCGACCTGAAGCCACAGGCGGTCGGTGTCGGCGGCGAAGGCGTCGGGGGCCATGTCGTAGTTGGAGCGCCACAGCGCCCCCGTATCGGCAAAACCCAGTCCCTTGGCGCCTTCATTGGCCAGTTCGGCCAGACGCACATACTCTTCCTTCATCGGCACGGAAATCGTACGCCAGCCTTCGAACATGGCACGCAACGTCGCCGGATCACGCGATTCCGCCATGACGTTGGACGCGTCGTCCAGCGTATAGACCTTGCCCTTATAGGTGAACTTGCCCGTGGCGTAGGTGGAATCGAGCGAGGTCGACAGCTTGGCCATTTCATCTGCGGCCCCCGGACGATCCGCAGCGGGCAGCGTCAGGGACAACTTGAGCAGGTTCAGCTTACGACGGGTGACTTCGTCGACCTGCACGTCGTTGAACTTCGCCGCACCCATGGCCAGCGAGACGTTGGTTGCGGTGTAGTCGGCATTGGCCTTGGATTCCAGCCACATGGTGTCGTGGGTGATATAGGTATTGCGCACCCACTGAACGTGGGCGGCGTATTCGCCCAGATCGCCCAGTTTCTTTTCGGCGGCATCGACATAGGCTCTGGCGTCCTCGGCCGTCGGGCCTGACGGCGGCGGCGGCGCAGGGGTTTCGGTCAGGGCCGGGGCCTTGGGCGCTTCGATGACGGGCGGCGCATCGGGCGCGCTCGCACAACCGGACAACAGCATGCCGGTCAAAAGCGCCGGACCTGCAACGGAAACCAGAAGACGCCGGATCATCAATACCCTCCTGAAATGCCCGCAGCCCGTGATGCCTGAGCCGCCTGAATGTGGGCAGGAGGGTGACGCCTGTTTTAACAGTTCGTCAAGAGCGGTTAAGGATGGAACGATCCACTAGACTTTGAGTCTGCGCGCCCTGACCACGACCTGATCGAGCGTTTGCAGAAATTGCGAACGATTGGCGGCGGAAAAGGGCGCAGGCCCGCCGGTGATCTCGCCGGTCGAGCGGATATGCTCCATCAAAGCCCGCTGTGACAGAGCCGCACCGATGGAATCCGGCGTAAAAGCCCGCCCGTTCGGGGCAATAGCATAGCCCTGCTTCGCCAGCACCCGCCCGGCCAGCGGAATATCGTTGGTGATGACGACATCATGCGGCGTCACCTGTTCGGCGATCCAGTCATCGGCGATATCCGGCCCGGCATCGACGATCATCCGCTCGATCAGCGGTGATCTGGGGATCTGAATGAAGCTGTTCGACACCACGAGGGTGCGCAGACCATAGCGCCCCGCGACCTTATAGGTTTCGTCCTTCACCGGACAGGCATCGGCATCGATATAGACAACGACCGGCACCTTAGATAAGCCCCACGGCAATGCCCATCATGATCGCATGCTGCATCTGATTGGCACGAAGAAAACGGTCGTTCGCCAGAATATCGGCCTGACGCCGTGCGGTGTCCGCCGCGGCGCTCTCATCGCCTTTTTCCATGTCGTACTGACGCGTGATTTCCGCCGACAATGCCTTAAGCGCCGCGACCACCGTCGGCCCCGTGGCCGTAAGGTCGGGCGCTTCGGTGAAACCGACGCGATAACCGCCGCCGGCAAGGATTTCGACATAGGGCTTCATATCCGTCGTCACCCGATCACACCGGCCTTATGGGCCATCATTAAAGACAGTTCCGGTATCTGATAAAGGAAATAAGCGCCACCCGCCGCCCATTGCAGCCCCCAGAAACGTAAGAACAGCCGGATCGTTCCGTTCCATGGAAACGCCCTTGTTTTGCGGCGACGTGTCAATGGATCGAAATTGCTCACCTTCTGCAAATCCAGAACCTGACCAAAGGTTTCAATCTTGAACGCGGCCATACTGCCCGCCGCCATCAGACACACACCCACCGCAAGGCTGAACCAGTATTCCGGAATCTCGAAGGCGGTGCGCTGAAGCGCAAAATCCGCAACCATGAGAACGATATATACCAAGGCTGCCCCCGATATGAGACAGGCAAAAAAGAGATAGAGCGGGTCGCTTAAAGGGCGGAACAAACGCCGTTCATCCTCATCATGAAGATCGAGTTCGCGGCGAAAGCGCGCCTTCATCTGTGTGAGCCTGCCCGGCCAGTAATACCAGCCTGCATAGCCCATGATCATCAGCGCGACGATAAGACCGATCATACCCCCCTATACCCCCATTTAATCCAGCACGCAGGCCCCGATGCCTTCGCGTTTGACCAGACCGGCATTGGCGCGGATCTTCCCGGACCGGCGCTTAACGTATTTACCGGACTGCGCGGCCTTCCACTTCAGCGGGCTGGGCAGGATGGCCGCCAGACGCGAGGCCTCGGCCGCGCTGAGGTCCGCCGCCGACTTGCCGAACCAGTATTGCGAGGCCGCTTCCGCCCCATAGATGCCCGGCCCCCATTCGGCGCTGTTGAGGTACACCTCCATGATGCGCTCCTTGGGCCACAGGGTTTCGATCAGCAGGGTGTAGTAGGCCTCCACGCCCTTGCGCACCCATGAGCGCTGCGGCCACAAAAAGGCGTTCTTGGCCGTCTGCTGCGAAATGGTCGAACCGCCGCGCACCTTCTTGCCGCGCGCATTGCTGCGTTGCGCCTTCTCGATTGCGTTCATATCGAAACCGTAGTGGGTGCAGAACTTGGCATCTTCGGCGGCGATCACCGCCACCTTGAGATTGTCCGAAATGCGCGAGGACGGCACCCATTCGTGGTGATAGCCCTTGCCCTCGAAAATGCGCTGGATCATCAGGAAGGTAATCGGCACAGGCACAAAGCGATGCACGGCCACCGACGCCACACTGAAGGCGAAGCCGCCCACTATGGCGAAGACGAGCCATCGCCCGATACCGATTTTTTTTCTGGCCCCCGCCACTGTCCGCTACTCCACGGCCCTCGCTATGCGAGGGCTCAAAAAGTCAATCCGGACGCAGAGCCGCCTCAGGTCCGGATTGTCCATACCGCCCCATAATCTGGTCCAGCCGTCAGGCGGACCGGATTATGAAGCCTCATATACCCACAGGTTGCCGTCTTCATCGCCAAAGATCAAGCGGTTGGCCTCGCCCGATATGGCCAGCGCCGTGATAGGCGCGCCTTTTTCGTTGCGAATCCATTCGATACCGGTCGAAGTCAGCTCCGCCAGCCACACCCGTCCGTCTTCAAGACCCGCAGCCAGAAGCGTGTCCTCAGGCGCGCCCGCAACAACCGAAACCATAGTCGCTTCCACGGCATTGATCTCTGAGGCTTCTTCGCCCATCGGACCATTGGCCTTCAGGAAGGGCCAGACCACCGCGCCATTGGCACCGGAGGTGGCCAGAAGCTTACCCTTGGCGAAGAAGCCGATCGACTTGATCTTGGCCGGATAGCCGCCCATGCGCATGTCCTTGGCGTCGGCGATGCGCCAGCCGTGCAGGGCATTTTCCTGCATGGCGGTCATGACGAACTTGTCGTCCGGCGAAATGGCGATCTTGGTGTGCGAGCCCGGCCATTTGAGGATGACCGGCTTTTGCTGCGCAATGCGTGAGAACCACACGGCCACGCCGTTATAGGTCGCCGCATAGAGCTTGCGACCCTTGGCGTCGAAGGTGATGTCCGACAGACTTGAGCTGTGCTCGAAGATCACCGCCGTCTTCTTGTTGGCGTCATAGATATGGACCTTCTTGCCCGCCGCTGCCGCGATCAGCATCGCCGCTTCGCAGGCCGTCACCACATCGAACCACGCACCCTTGGCCGAAAACAGCTCGATCGGGCCGGATTCCTTTGTGGTCCACACCACACGCCCGTCATCACCGCCGGTCACGACACCGACACCTGACGGGTGGATGACCGCGCTCAGTGCCCCGGCATTGGGATGGGCCGCAAATTCGGCCTCGGCGTCCGGGAAGACCACCCGGCCATCACTCAGAACCGCGATGGGCTCATCGGCAGAGTCGAACAGGGCGGCGATGACGTATTCGTTGAAGTTTTTTTCGAACGCGAAGGGCATGGCATCCTTCCCCCTCGCCCCGCGTGCGGGGAGAGGGTCGGGGTGAGGGGCAAAATAACGTGGAGCACGCTATAATTAAGACGAAAGGCAAAAACAAACGGCAATTCGGATTGAATCGCCGCCTGCGCCTCATCCGTCACTGCGCACCAGCTACCCCGCTCTCGCAGGGAAACGAAAGTATCTACTGCGCGATGCAGGCCTCGAAACCGGCGGTCAGGGCCGGCACATCGAGATGACGGCCGATAAAGACCGCGCGGCTCAGGCGGTTTTCGCCCTCTTTCCACGGCTGCTGCAGTTCGCCTTCGAGGATCATGTGCACGGCCTGAAAGACCAGTCGCTTTTCCTCGCCCTTGACGTTGAGGATGCCCTTGGCGCGCAGGATGTCCTGACCCTTTTCGGCCAGAAGCTTATCCAGCCAGCGGGTGAACTTCATCCCATCGATGGGTTTTTCCGATGACAGCGACACCGAGCGGATTTCGTCGTCGTGGATCGGGTTCAGGTGACCATGCGCATGGTCATGATGGTGATCATGGCCGCAATGTTCGTCATGCACATGACCCGGTTCACCATGGGCCGGGTTATGGCCATGGTGGTGATGTCCCTTCTCATGGCCATGATGATCGTGACCATGGTGGTCGTGGTGATGGTCATGGCCGTGCGCGTGATCGTGGTCGCAGTGATCGCCGCAATCCGGGCCGTGCTCATCGTGGTTGGCCACGGTTTCCATCTTGTCCAGATCGAAGCGATGCTGGTTCAGAAGGCCCGCAATATCGACGCCCGAACGTTCGGCGCGCTGGATTGACGCCAGCGGGTTCAGGCCGCGGATGCGGGCCTCGACCTCGTTCAGTTCTTCCGGCGTAGCCAGATCGGTCTTGTTGAGGATGACATGGTCGGCAAAGGCGATCTGCTCCTTGACCACGCGGTCAGTGTCCAGCGCCGATTTGAAGTGCTTGGCATCGACCAGGGCCGTAACGGAATCCAGATAGGTGCGCGCCTTGACCTCTTCGTCGACGAAGAAGGTCTGGGCCACCGGACCGGGATCGGCAAGGCCGGTGGTTTCAACGATGATGGCGTCGAAACGGCCCTTACGCTTCATCAGGCCGGACAGAATGCGGATCAGATCGCCGCGCACCGTGCAGCAGACGCAGCCATTGTTCATTTCGAACACTTCTTCGTCGGCCCCGACGATCAGATCGTTGTCGATGCCGATTTCGCCGAACTCATTGACGATGACCGCGTATTTCTGACCGTGATTTTCCGACAGAATCCGGTTGAGCAGCGTCGTCTTGCCCGCGCCCAGATAGCCGGTGAGGACGGTGACGGGCGTTTTGGCGACGGAAGAAGCGGTATCGGCCATAAGCGGTGCCTTTGATGCAAGCAGGAATAATGAATCCCGCTGTAAGTAGGCTTTTGAAGAGGGAAATCAAGCCTTGTCTTGCGCTCTGCTTGCCCCTCGCGTCTCCGCGAGATGGCGGCAACAGAGGTCGAAGAACACTTTGCGCTGACGCTCCGTTGTAAACCCCTGCTTCGGCACGACCACCACGGCATCTTCCCTAGAGTAGAAGACCAGCAGCGGCCCGACCAGCCTGACCCGTACGAACCGGCTCCACTCATGAAAACTGTCATGGTGCGGATTGAAGATGCCCACGCCCTCAGGCCCGATGCGGGTTATCGTATGCGCCAATGCATAACGGGTTCCGGCCAGCAACAGCGTGACAGTATGATAGTTGTGCCAGACATAGAGCCCGTAAAAAGCCAGGGTAACAAACAAGGCAAAGACAATAGCCTCGACTGACATATCCTGCCTGAGGCCGTCCATGACGAACCAAAGCATGAGTCTGAAGACGATCAGGATCATTCCTATGGAAAGGGCGAACGTCCATAATGCGTTCGGATGCGATGCTCTCGCCTTTAATCCTTCCCAACGAAACTGACGAAAATCCTCTATCGTCAGTTTATAAGGCAAAGTAGACATTATCCAGTCAGTCATCGCCGCTCCCCTCGACAGATTAGGCTGCGATACAGGCCCGAACAAAGCAAGGTTCAATTTTGTTCCAACCGCCTTGTAAACAGGCGTTGACTCACAGGCCAAAAACTATATAAAGCGCCCCTCTCTTCCGAGGGTTCCACCCTGCGGAAAACCTGATTTTTGCGCGAACCGTTGGTTTTATTGCCGTTCGGGTTTGCCATTCAACAAGAGTTCTAGAGGCGATAAACCGATGTATGCGGTAATCAAGACGGGCGGTAAGCAGTACCGCGTCGCGGCGGGCGATCTGCTCGTTGTCGAAAAGCTGGAAGGCGACGCTGGCGCGGCCATCCGCTTTGAAGAAGTGCTCCTCGTCGGTGACGAAGCCGGTGCCGTTGTCGGCGCTCCGGTCGTCGAAGGCGCTGTGGTCGAAGGCACCCTGATCGAAACCCGCAAGGGCAAGAAGGTGAAGATCTTCAAGAAGATCCGCCGTCAGGGCTATCGCCGCACCACCGGTCACCGTCAGCCTGAGTCGGTGATCCGCATCACCTCGCTGAGCGGCGCCGGTAAGTCGGCTGCCTGGGAAGGCACCGTTTCGCTGGTGACCAAGGCCGAGCTCGACGCCCGCGCCCGCGGTCTGGCCCCGAAGTCGCTGGCCGCTGCCGTTGAGGCTCCGGTCGTCGCTGAGGAAGCCGCTCCGGCTCCGAAGAAGAAAGCCGCTCCGAAGAAGAAGGCTGCCGAAGCCTCTTCCGAAGAAGCCTAATCGCAACCGTTTAGAGGAGTTCAACAATGGCTCACAAAAAGTCCGGCGGCTCGTCGCGTAACGGCCGCGATTCAGAATCCAAGCGCCTTGGCGTAAAGCGTTTCGGTGGTGAAAACGTCCTCGCGGGCAACATCATCGTTCGTCAGCGCGGCACCAAGTTCTTCCCGGGTGACAATGTCGGCCTCGGCCGCGATCACACCCTGTTCGCCACCGCGAACGGCAATGTGAAGTTCACCACCAAGCGTGACAACCGTTGTTACGTGTCGATCGTGCCGCTCGCCGAAGCTGCCGAATAAGCGATCTGAAACATATGTCACAGATCGCGCTTATATCTTAAGCCGATCTGGACAATGCCTTTTAAGCGGGGAGTCCGGATTTGTTTCCGGGCTCCCTTCTTTTTTGCCCCTCCCTCCTGATCCCCGCTTGCGCAGCGCATCTCCGGAACACCCGGGACAAGGTGCGCGCCAGAACGCTCAGATGAAAAAAATCAGGTCTTGTTTCGATCCAAAAGGTTGAAACCCGATCTGATCAATACGACCTGAAGGCTCAGTCCGGAACCCGCTAAGGCTACCGGAACGCGCCCGGCAACAGATGAGGTCTTTACGAAGACTTTATTTTCGCAAGGTCACCGGAGGCGGTATTTTTATGGGGCCTGTGTCACCTTAAGACCACATAAAAAACGAACCCTCCCGATACTTCTGACTACCGGACCTGAATGGGCCCGGTCTTACGCGGAAACAGCGTCTTTTCGTTGCCTAAAGGCGTTTCACGTCCATCAGTAAAGCAGGAACGGGGATTATCATGATCGTCAGAACACCCGAAGCCCACGAATTCACCGGCGCACGTCTGCGTCAGGTCGCGGCTAGCTCCTCCCGTACTGGCCTGTCCCGCACGGGCCTGACCGGCAATTCGGTACAGACCAAACGGCTGTATCTCAGCCCGCTGGGCCTTGATGACGTCAACGACCTTCAGGCGCTGTTCGGCCACCGATCGGTGGCGCGCATGACCCATTCCATTGCGCATCCCTTCACCGAATCCGATGCGCGTGCCTTTGCGGAAAAGGCCCGCCATAATACGTCCCTGCGTCTGCCGGTATTCGGCATACACGACGAAAACGAGACGCTGATCGGGGTTACAGGGCTTGAGCGGACGGTCAATGCCGGTCTGCATCAGTTCGGCCCGTCACTGGGCATCTGCATCGCCCCCGAACATCAGGGGCAGGGCTATGGCACGGAGGCCGTGGAAGGTCTGATCGGTTATGCCGAACGCTTTGGCGGTCACCGCGTCCTGCATGCGGCTCACTTCGCCGACAACGCCGCCTCTGCACGGCTGCTGGCGCGGGCGGGCTTCCTCTATACGGGACGCAAAACACAGGAAACCTCAAAGGCGCGCGAAGGCACGCATGAGGCCCTGCATATGATCCGCCTGCTGTAACACCCACCCGATTTGATCAAATTGAGCATAAGTCATCTGCAAAAATTTGATCTTCCCTTCAACTTAGTCCACAAAGGCGGCCTCCGGCGGGGTTTTCCCCAACGCAGGCCGCTTCCGTTTTTATCACCTCCTGAATACCTCTTCCGACACCATGAAATTCCTTGATCAGTGCAAAATCTTTATCCGCTCCGGCAATGGCGGCGCAGGCTCCGTCTCCTTCCGGCGTGAGAAATTCATCCCGCAGGGCGGCCCGGACGGCGGAGACGGCGGCAAGGGCGGCGATGTGTGGATCGAGGCCGTCGAAGGCCTCAACACCCTGATCGATTATCGCTATCAGCAGCACTTCAAGGCCAATACCGGCACGCACGGCATGGGCCGTCAGATGCATGGCGCCAATGCCGAAGACGTCGTCCTGCGCGTCCCCGTTGGCACGCAGGTCTTCGAAGAAGATCACGAAACCCTGATCGCCGACCTCGATACGGTGGGCATGAAGCTTCTGCTGGCCAAGGGCGGCAATGGCGGCTGGGGCAATACGCGCTTCAAGGGGCCGGTCAATCAGGCCCCCGACTTCGCCCTCCCCGGTCAGGAAGGCGAGGAAAAATGGCTCTGGCTGCGGCTTAAGCTGATCGCCGACGCCGGTCTGGTCGGACTGCCCAATGCCGGCAAGTCGACCTTTCTGGCAGCGTCTTCGGCCGCCCGCCCAAAGATCGCGGACTATCCCTTCACCACGCTGACACCCAATCTGGGCGTGATCGACCTCGGCGCGGAACAACGCTTCGTGCTGGCTGATATTCCCGGCCTGATCGAAGGCGCGTCGGAAGGCGCAGGCCTCGGCACCCGTTTCCTTGGCCATGTGGAGCGCACCAAGGTGCTGATCCACCTGATCGACGGCACGCAGGACGACCCGGTTCAGGCCTATAAGATCATTCGCGGCGAACTGGCCGCCTATGACGACGGTCTGGCTGAACGTCCGGAAATCGTAGCGATCAACAAGATCGACTCTCTGGATGCCGACGCCCGTAAGGACCTGAGCAAGAAACTCAAAAAAGCCTCGGGTCAGACGCCCTATCAGATTTCAGGCGTCACCGGCGAAGGCGTGCGCGACCTCTTGTATGCCGTCCACGCGAAAATCGTCGAAGGCGAAAAGGCCGAAAAGCAAGGCGATGATCCCGCACCCTCGACCTATAATCCGTGGGATAACTAAAGGGTGCCAAGGGGGTTCTGCATGACGAACCGGCCCGTCCCCGCCCCTGCCGTCCAGGGGAGGAGGCTTTAGCATGTGGTTCGCTGGTCCGGCCCCTGTGGTCCACACTCTGCGCTCCGGTGCCCTGCGTACGGGACTGCACCTTGAGCCGGGGATGAAGATCGGCCTGTTCGGCGGCTCGTTTAACCCCGCGCACGAAGGTCACGCCCACGTCGCCGAAACCGCGCGGATGCGGCTGGGCCTCGATCGCATCATCTGGCTCGTATCTCCGCAGAACCCGCTGAAATCGCGTCATGAAACCGCGCCGTTGAGCGAGCGCATCCGCGACATCCGCCCGTTCGCCGGACCCAAAGACATCATCTCGGATTTCGAAACGCGCATCAACGCCACCTATACGCTCGATACGCTAAGGGCGCTCAAGGCCCGCTATCCCGGCGTACAGTTCGTCTGGATCATGGGCGGAGATTCGCTGGCCTCGTTCCATCGATGGCGCGGCTGGATGCAAATTGCGCGCATGGTTCCGATGGCCATTGTCTCTCGCCCCGGCGTCCTGATGAAAAGCCGCCTGTCACCGACCGCGCGCCGTTTCGCCCACTTCCGGCACAAGGAACGCGAGGCGAAAATCCTCAGTCGCCTGCCTGCCCCCGCCTGGGTCTACCTCAAAGGGCCGCTGCACAATATCTCGTCGACGGCCCTGCGCGCCCAACGCAAAAAGGCCCCCGACCAGAAGTAGGCCGCTCTGCGGATCACAAATCGCATCCGGCTGCATTACTAACCGTGACCTGAGGCCTTATCTGTGCTAGGGTCGGCTTCAACTTATCCACATATGGAGTAAAACCCTGTCTCGTCAGCTTGCGCAAGACGCGCATTCGGAAGCCGCCGCCGCCCCGGCGGATATCGACCAAAGTACCACCGATTTCGGCGATGCGTCGCTGGAAACCGTCATCCTGAACAAGCTGGATGACGACAAGGCGCAGGATATCGTCTGCATCGATCTGCGCGGCAAAAGCTCGGTGGCCGATACCCTGATCATCGCTTCGGGCCGTTCGCACCGCCATGTCGGCGCGCTGGCCGATCACGTCATGCGCGCTCTGAAAGACGCCGGTTTCGGCAAGGTCCGCATCGAGGGCCTGCCGGCCTGCGACTGGGTGCTGCTGGATGCCGGGGACGTCGTGGTCCACCTGTTCCGCCCGGAAGTGCGCACCTTCTACAATATCGAGAAGATCTGGTCGGTATCGTCGAACCACATGGTCGACAGCCATCAGTAACAGACATCCTCCCCTGCACGGCGGGGGAGGTGCCGCTGCCCGTCGATGACGGGCGGGTGTGCCCCAAACGTCTCCTGAATTCCCATGAAACTGATCCTCGCCGCGGTGGGTAAGCTGGGTTCGACACCCGAAAACGCCCTTACCCGCGACTATCTCAACCGCGCGACTCTCACCGGGCGGCCTCTGGGCCTCGGACCGGCGGAACTGCTTGAGATCGAACCCAAAAAAAC
>JASGGL010000022.1:0-23102 GCA_047605065.1 Asticcacaulis sp. | reverse complement strand
GCCCACCCATTACCCAGATCAGGATGGGCGCGCTGAGGAGAGCCGACACCACGAAGCGCCGCCTCATATCGGTCAGTTCGGGATTATCACTGTCATCCAGACTGACCTTTTCGGGCTCCAGCGCCATCCCGCAAATCGGACAGGTGCCCGGCCCTTTCTGACGAATCTCCGCGTGCATGGGGCAGGTGAAGATCAGTTCAGAGGCGTCGGTGGCTAAGGGCAGTTGTGTGGGATGTGGGGCCGCGTGGCCATGATGACAGCAGGCGGACCCTGAGGCGTCTTTGGACGTGCCTGTCTTTTCCGCCTGAATCACCAGAGTCATGCCGCAAACGGGGCAGTTACCCGGTGCGTCACGAACGACTTCGGGGTGCATGGGACAGGTAAAGGTCCGGTGACCGGTGACGGAAGGCTGTGCGTGAGGGGCGTGATCAGGCATAGCGATCTCTTTATACCGGAAGGGAGCCTTAGGCGCACCGATACACCCGTGTGCGGTGCCGGGTAAGGCGTCATTTCGACGCGGAGATGCAAACCGAAAGGCTCAGGCTTCGGGATCGACCGGCGTCCAGCCGAAATCGGTCAGGGCCTCAAGCGGGCGATAGCTGGCCTTATAATCCATCTTGGGTGAGCCTTTGACCCAGTAACCCAGATAGACATAGGCGTAGCCCGCGCGCTGCGCCTGATCGATGTGGTCCAGAATCACGAAGCGACCCAGCGAGCGGTTGAGCAGGTCGGGGTCGTAAAAGCTGTAGACCAGCGACAGGCCGTCATTGAGCGCATCGACCAGCACGCAGGCAATCAGGCGTCCGTCATCGCGGTATTCGATGATGTGTGTGCGCACCAGCGTGTCTTCGACCATGGCGACCAGATCGGGCCAGGTCATGTCCATCATGCCGCCGTCGGGGTGGCGGGCCTTGAGATAGGTTTGCAGCAGGGCATAGTGCTCGCGCGTCGCTTCGGCTTCGCTGAAATGCCGCGTCAGATTGGCATTGCGCTTGAGGATGCGCTTGTCCGTGCGGTTCAGAACGTAGTCCTTGACCGGAATGCGCACCGACTGACAGGCGCGGCACGACGGGCAGGCCGGGCGATAGGCGATGTTCTGAGAACGGCGGAAACCGATGGCCGAAAGCTGATCGTTGACGCTGATGGCTTCGAGCGGCGGCAGGTGGACGAAGACCTTGCGTTCCTCCTGACCCTCAAGATAGGGGCATGGCCCAGGGATGGTCAGATAGTATCTGAGCTTTCGTCCTGGAAAATGCTCGCTCATGGGGTTGGCTCGTGAAGGCGGTTCGGGGAAGCGTCCCGGCTGTGCTTACCCCTTCATCAGAACTCATTTCGGCGTCAAAGAGAAGGGTTTTCTGGAAGAACGGGGGCTTCGCGCAGCAAAATTATCGCAATGCGGCGATTCCCGGCAAGGGTGGGGTCGTCGGGGTAAAGGGGCTCCTTGGCGGCCTTACCCGAAACCTGTGCAACGCGGTCCTGATCGACGCCCGCGCCTTGCAGCACCTGACGGGCGGCATCGGCGCGATCGGACGACAGTTTCCAGTCGCGGTCGGCCTGACCGATACCGGGTGTGCCGGTCGTGTGTCCGGTGATGGTGACGCGGTTGGGCAGTTGATTGACCACTTTGGCCACCGCGCGCAGCAGCAGCTTGGCGCGCTCATTCGGCTGGGCGGAGTTGGCGTTGAACATCGACCGGCCTTCCTGATCGATCAACTGGATGCGCAGGCCTTCGGGCGTCTGGTCGACCAGTATGTTCTTCGACAGCTCCGCCAGTTCCGGCATGTCCTGAAGCGCCTGACGCAGGGATTCGGCGGCGGAGCGGAAGGAGGCGTCTTCGCGTTTCTGGATTTCTTCACGCAGTTCGTCTTCGGGCGTATGCGACAGATCGGCGGCGTTTTTGGCCACGCCGTCACGGTCCTGAGCGTCCGGCGCATCAGGGGCCATCTGCTCGATAAAGGCCATGGAGCCTTCCTGCTTCACGCCATCCTGACCGATGGCGGTCCCGCCAAGGATGCCGCCCGAACCTGAGGTCGTCTGCGACACGCTGGCCGGGGCGAAATAGTCGGCCACGCCGCGTTTTTGTTCCGGAGAGGTCGTATTGATCAGCCACATCAGCAGGAAGAAGGCCATCATGGCGGTCACGAAGTCGGCATAGGCCACCTTCCACGCGCCGCCGTGGTGTCCGCCGCCCGACACCTTTTTGACTTTCTTGATGACAATGGGGGCGTCGCGGCTGGCCATGAAAACTCCGGAGGTTTGGTTAAGGTATCGGCCATTAATCTTAACAGGCGGTTGAAACCCGCCGTCTTTGGTCATAACGTCGTTATGTTTTGGCCTTGGGTCTGACGTGACAAAGGGGAGCGAAATGAAGACGATTAATTACTGGGGTGTGGCGGCAGCGGCCCTGTTCGGCTGGCTGCTTGGCTTTGTCTGGTACGGTGTGGCCTTTAGCGAGATGTGGATGACGCTTGAGGGGCTGACGCCTGAGATGGGGGCGGGGCAGGAGTGGCGCATGGGGCTGGGCGTGATCGAGGTGATCGTCGTCGCTTTCGGTCTGGACTGGCTGAGGCGGCTTGGCAATGTGGAAGGTTACGCGGCGGGCCTGCGCGTCGGCGCGTTCGCGGCGTTGTTCTTTGCGGTGACGACGGTGTGGCTGCGCTTTATTTACGCGTTGAAACCGCTGGGGCTGATCGGGCTGGATGGCGCATACCTGCTGATCCAGATCGCCGTCGGCATGGCGCTGGTCTGTGGTTTTTATGGTTTCAAACCGCGCGCCTGATTGTTAGCCTGATTTTTGGCCTGACTGCCGGGGTGAACGCCCGTTGACCGTTCCGGACGTTTCGGGCCATAGAGGACTATTGTTTTCAGCGAGGTCCTTTAGTGAGCGATCCCGACCGGTTAGCCTATCGTCATGTGCTGGGCACCTTTGCCACCGGTGTGGCTATCATTACGGCTCAAACCACCGACGCGACCGGTGCGCCGTGCGTCATGGGCGTCACGGTCAATTCCTTCGCCTCGGTATCGCTTGAGCCGCGGCTTATCCTGTGGTCGCTCGATCTTAAATCCGAACGCTATGGCGTATTTTCGAAGGCCGAAACGTTCGGCGTCAACATACTGAGCGTTCAGCAGCGTGAGCTGGCCGACCGCTTTTTCCGCGAGAATCCCTTTTGCCGTGAAGGCGACGCGCTCAGCGTTGAAGGTGAGCCTTTGCACCTGAAGGCGGCGCTGTCCTGGCTCAAATGCCGTCAGTACCAGACGCAGATATTGGGCGACCATCTCGTCATTGTCGGTGAAGTCGATGCGTTTGCGCAGTCCGACACGCATTTCGGCGAACACGGCCTGACCTATTTCCGTGGCCGTTATGGCCAGACCCAGTCTCTGTAGAGGGTAATATGCGTATTGTATTTGCGGGGCTCGGTGTCATGGGCGCGCCGATGGCAGGACATCTGCTTAAGGCTGGGTTCGAGGTTGTCGGCTATAACCGGTCGACCGAAAAAGCCGCCCAATGGGGGGCAGAGCATCAGGCGGCTTTTTCCACGGATTTCGAAGATGCCGTTGAAGCCGCCGATGTGCTGATCCTCTGTGTCGGGCGCGACGACGACGTGCGCGATCTGGTGACGCGCGCCGCGGGGCGTATGGCCGCGGGCAGCCTTATCGTCGATCATACGACGACATCGGCCAGACTGGCGCGTGAGCTTTTTGAGCTATGCCATTCGAAAGACCTGCATTTTGCCGATGCGCCCGTCTCAGGCGGGCAGGCGGGCGCGGTCAATGGCGCGCTGTCGGTTATGGTCGGCGGCGAAGAATCGCAGTTTGCGCGCATCAAGGCTGTCACCCTGCCTTATACCAAATCGATCATCCGTATCGGCGAGGCCGGGGCCGGGCAAACCGCCAAGATGTGCAACCAGATCGCCATCGCGGGGGTGGTTCAGGGCATTTCCGAAGCCCTGCATTTCGCCAAATGCGCCGATATCGACCCCGATCTGGTCCTTCAGGCGATTTCGCAGGGCGCGGCCGGTTCGTGGCAGATGTCGAACCGCTGGTCCACCATGAACGAGGGGAAATACGACTTCGGCTTTGCCGTCGACTGGATGCGCAAGGATCTGGGCATCGCGCTCGACGAAGCGCGTTCGAATGGTGCGCACTTAAGCGTCGCGGCGCTGGTCGATCAGTTCTATTCCGAGGTGCAGGCCATGGGCGGCAGCCGTTGGGACACGTCTTCGCTGCACGCGCGTCTGGAGGCGCGGCGGAAGTAAGACGGAAGTACGCACGCTATGCGGGCATTATCTTGCCACGGAAGATAATGGCGTTATTCTGTCTGTGCCGGTTGTGTTGACCGGCAGGGGCCGGGGGGCGCTATGCACGGATCATTCGATAATCGGGATAATAAATTCGACAGCAGTTATCGCCGAAGAAAGTTGCGCAGACGCGCGATAAGTGGGTTTCTCGGCCATGTGTGGCAATTTGGTACAACCACAGCGACGTGCGCGGCCGTGTTACTGGGTTTACATCAGTTGGAAGTTCAGAGAGAGCTTCAACGCAATCAGGACGCCTATACCATCTATAACGAGATGCTTTTATCGTCGATGACTTATTCCGACTTTACGTGTGTCGACACAGATGAAAAGCTGCAATATCTCAAAGAGACAGTCGATCCGACGTCGCTGAATGGCAATAAATTGTATGTAAAATACAATACCTATCGCCAGATCGTCATGTCCAGTCTGGAGCGGATACTAATTGCTGCTCCGGATCAGGACGATTGGAAAGTTTCTGTCAGAATACGCGTACGTTGTTTTGCACCCTATCTAAGGTCGCCTGAATTTACGCAAGAGCGCTATAAGGGCTGGAAGTGCCCTTTGCGTAATATCATGGCTGAAGAAATCGGCGTGACCAAGTTCAGTTGCACCCCTCAGGAAATGCAGGCCGAGCGTCAGAATAAGCTTTAGCTTAGGCCTTCAGCTTCTCCGCCACGTACTTGGCGAAGTAGGTCAGCACCCCGGACGCTCCGGCGCGTTTAAAGGCCAGCAGGGTTTCGAACACGCCCTTATCATGGTCCATATAGCCCGCGTTCACCGCCGCCTTGATCATCGCGTATTCGCCCGACACCTGATAGACGAAGGTGGGCACGCGGAAGGTCGAGGACACGCGCTGAACGATATCGAGATAGGGCAGGCCGGGCTTGACCATGACCATGTCGGCGCCTTCCTGAAGGTCCATGGCGACTTCACGCAGGGCTTCGTCAGTATTAGCGCTGTCCATCTGATAGGTTTTCTTGTCGCCTTTCAGCGCCGAGGTGCCGACCGCGTCGCGGAACGGCCCGTAAAAGGCCGAGGCGTATTTGGCGGCGTAGGACAGGATCAGCTTATCGGTCAGGCCCTGAGCTTCGAAAGCCTTGCGGATTTCACCGATCCGGCCGTCCATCATATCCGAAGGGGCGACGATATCGGCTCCGGCTTCGGCCTGAACGATAGCCTGTCTGATCAGGACTTCGATGGTCTTTTCGTTGTGAATACGCTCACCGCTCAGTATGCCGTCGTGGCCGTGCGAGGTGAACGGATCGAGTGCGACATCGACGATCAGGCCGATCTCAGGCACGGCGGATTTGATGGCGCGGCAGGTCTGCGCGATCAGTCCATCCGGGTTGAAGGCTTCGGTCGCCTCATCATTGCGCAGGGACGGATCGATATTGGGGAACAGCGCCAGTGCCGGTATGCCGAGGGCGTGGGCCTCTCTTGCCTCCTTGACGGCTTCGGCAATGCTCAGGCGGTCGACGCCTTCCAGCGAGCGGATCGGGTCGCGCGCCTGATCCTTGTCGTGCACGAAGATGGGCCAGATGAGATCGGAAACCGACAGGCGGTTCTCGGCCACCATGTCGCGCACCCAGGGGCTTTGGCGCAAACGGCGCGGGCGGGAGAGGGGGTAGGATCCGGTAACTGGCGTAAAGCTCATGAGGGCACCCGTGTCAAAGGCGCATCCGGCTAAGTTAAAGATGCGCGACGGGCGGGGGCTTACGCCGTTTGGGCGCGTTTGCCAATCGGCTTGTGCTGATTAAGGCGCAGAACGCCGCCGATCGCGGCAATCAGAATCCAGATGGTAGCCAGAAGCGTCAGAAGAGCCGAGACGACATAGCCGGACACCACACCGAGCGTCGTAGACATCGGAATATCGTCCGTATCGATAGTGCTGAGGTTCATCAGGAAGTTCTGCATGTCGGTCACGCTTTCATCGGTCAGCATGACGCGGGTCAGGGTGACCAGAAAGACCATGGTACAGACGACTATGATCGAATTGGCGACGGCCCAAAGGGCGAAAACGACCCAGAAGTTTTTGATCTGATAGCGGAAATGGGTCTGAACGTAGGAAACGCAGTCGCGTTTTTTCAGATAGGCGAGGCCCGCGCCGATCAGGGCGGTCAGCCCCATGGAAAACGGACTGACGAACAAAAGGGCATAGACGACATAGGCAAGATTACGCTCGTCCTCTTCGCACAGAACCTTATCCGGGGAGGACAGGAATGCGCTGTCGGCAACGGCTTTAGCAGGCGAAGAATTCATGCTCGAAATCCTTGTTTGCTGTCGTATGCGGGCGTTCAGAGTGCGCATAGTTACAAAAAAATCACCATAATGCAAATCCTGTGCGACGCAGCAAAGCCGGATGTGGGGTGACCTGCGTCATTATGCACCAGCTTTTGAGCGAAATTTCATGCCACGGCGTCATAGGTTTATGGCATATTGACACTGGCCAAGGCGGGTGTGACCCACTATACCTCCCTGTCTGGCAAGGGGCGTTAGACCCCGTCGTACAACCCACCGAGGGCCCGGCGCCGGATACAGGTTACCGGGTTTGTGATACGCATATGGACTATACCGCCGCATTCGAGGCCGCCATTGACGCCGTCCGTAAGGAGGGCCGTTACCGCGTGTTCGCCAATCTGAAGCGTCATCGCGGCGCTTTTCCGCGCGCCACCTGGCAGCGCGAGGACGGATCCGAGCACGAAGTGACCGTATGGTGCTCCAACGACTATCTGGGGCAGGGGCAGAACCCGGTGGTGATCGAGGCCATGCATCGCGCCATCGATGAGGCCGGTTCGGGTTCGGGCGGGACGCGCAATATTTCCGGCACGACCTGGTATCACAATGCCCTTGAGGCCGAACTGGCCGACCTGCACGGCAAGGAAGCCGCTCTGGTCTTTTCGTCGGGCTATGTTGCCAACGAGGCGACGCTGACGACCCTCTATAAGATTCTGCCGGGCCTGATCATCTTATCGGACGCCCTGAACCATGCCTCGATGATCGCGGGCATCCGCAACGGTGGCGGCGAGCGTCATATCTTCCGTCACAATGATCTTGCGCACCTCGAAGAGCTGCTGCGTGCCGCGCCGGTCAATGCGCCGAAGCTGATCGCGTTTGAATCCGTCTATTCGATGGACGGCGACATTGCCGACATCGCCGGTACGATTGCGCTGGCCAAGAAATACAACGCCCTGACCTATATCGACGAAGTCCATGCGGTCGGCCTTTACGGCGAGCGCGGCGCAGGTGTAGCCGAGCGCGATGGCGTGATGGATCAGATCGACATTATCGAAGGCACGCTGGGTAAAGCGTTCGGCATGATGGGCGGCTATATCGCCGGTAAGGCCGCCATGTGCGATGCCATCCGTCTGTGGGCTGCGGGCTTCATCTTCACCACCTCGCTGCCGCCGGCGGTCATGGCCGGTGCCGCGGCTTCGGTGCGCTGGCTCAAGGAACACAATGAGCGCCGCGTCGCCCATCAGGAGCGCGCCCAGACGCTGATGCGCCGCTTCCGCGAGAAGGGTATCCCGGTTCTGCCGTCCGAGAGCCATATTGTGCCGGTGCTGGTCGGCAATCCGGTCCATTGCAAGATGATTTCGGACATGCTGCTCAATGATTTCAACATCTATGTGCAGCCGATCAATTACCCCACCGTCCCTAAGGGCACGGAGCGTCTGCGCTTCACGCCTTCGCCCGATCACGACGACAAGATGATGGACGAACTGGTGGCGGCAATGGATAAGCTGTGGAGCCACTGCAACGTCGCGCGTATGCCGAACGTCGCCTGACGGGCATAGTCTTTTGTGTTAGATTAAAGCCGCGTTCCGAATCGGGAGCGCGGCTTTTGTCATTCACTCGCCATGTCCGAATTTCTGCTCGAGCTTTTGCGTAACGGAGCCTACCTTAAGGTCACCGCTATCGATCCGGTGAGCGGCGAAGAGGTTTCGACTGTCGGACCGGCCAGCGATCCTGAGTCGGTGAAGCGTCTGGCGATCCAGAAACTCAAAAACCATCTGGCGGCCAAAAAGCCTGCGCCGCTCAAAAGCGGGCGAGGCGGCATTATCTGCTGAACCTCGGCTTTGCTAAACCTGAGGATCAGACGTTTTCACTTGGAATCGCAGGCCCAAAGGTTTAACAGACGCGCAATTTCGGCGCATACGCTATATGTGGCGTAAGCTTTCCTCCCAGACCACAGGATCAGGCCCGTGAACGCTCCCGCTTCCTTTATCCCGCAAGGTTATTTCAACAGCGATCTGGCGGCTGCCGATCCGGCCGTTCTGGCGGCGATCAAAGGCGAACTGACGCGCCAGCAGGATCAGATCGAGCTGATTGCTTCGGAAAACATCGTCTCGAAGGCGGTGCTTGAGGCGCAAGGGTCTGTCCTGACCAACAAATACGCCGAAGGCTACCCCGGCCGTCGTTACTACGGCGGTTGCGAATATGTCGATGAGGTCGAAAAGCTGGCCATCGAGCGCGCCAAGCAGCTGTTCAATTGTGCTTTTGCCAATGTGCAGCCGCATTCGGGCGCCAATGCTAATCAGGCGGTCTTCTTCTCGCTGCTTCAGCCGGGCGACACCTATATGGGTATGGATCTGGCCTGCGGCGGTCACCTGACCCACGGTTCGCCTGCTAACCAGTCGGGCAAGTGGTTCAAGGTCGTGCCCTATGGTGTGCGTGAGGACAACCACCTGATCGATTACGATCAGGTTGAGGCTCTGGCCAAGGAACACCAGCCCAAGCTGATCATCGCCGGTGCTTCGAACTACAGCCGCCATATCGATTTCGCCCGCTTCCGTCAGATCGCCGACAGCGTCGGGGCGTGGCTGTTCGTCGACATGGCGCACTATGCCGGTCTGGTCGCGGGCGGTGTCTATCCCGATCCGCTGCCGCATGCCCACATCGTCACCACCACGACGCACAAGACCCTGCGCGGCCCGCGCGGCGGCCTGATCCTGTCGAACGACGAAGCGCTGGGTAAGAAGATCAATTCGGCGGTCTTCCCCGGCCTTCAGGGCGGCCCGCTCATGCACGTCATCGCCGCCAAGGCGGTCGCCTTCGGTGAGGCGCTGCAACCGGAATTCAAGGCCTATGCGGCGCAGGTCGTCGCCAATGCCCGTGTGCTGGCCGAGACGCTGATCGCGCGCGGTCTGGGCGTCGTGTCCGGCGGCACCGACAGTCACGTCATGTCGGTCGATCTGCGCCCCAAGGGCCAGACGGGTAAGGCCACCGAGCACGCGCTCGAGGAAGCCTTCATTACCTGCAACAAGAACGGCATTCCGTTCGACCCGCAGCCCTTCACCATCACCTCGGGTGTGCGTCTGGGTACGCCGGCGGGTACGACGCGCGGCTTCCGCGAGGAAGAGTTCCGTCTGATCGGTAATCTGATCGCCGACGTGGTCGACGGCATGGCGTCCAATTCCGGTGCGCCGGACGAAGCCGTGACCGCCCGCGTGCGCGAACAGGTGCTGGCGCTCACCAAGCGCTTCCCCATCTACGGCTAAGGACAAAGCATGCGCTGCCCCTTCTGCGGAAACCCGGAAACCCAGGTCAAGGATTCCCGTCCCTCCGAGGACGGGGCAGCCATTCGCCGTCGCCGTAGCTGTAACGAATGCGGCGGACGTTTCACGACGTTCGAGCGCGTGCAGTTACGTGAACTCGTCATCGTCAAGCGTTCGGGACGCCGTACGCCGTTCGACCGTGAGAAGCTGGAGCGCTCGATATCGCTTGCGACACGCAAGCGTCAGATCGACGTCGAGCGCATCGATCGCATGGTGTCGGGCATTGTGCGTCAGCTCGAAAGCCTGGGTGAAACCGAAATCCCTTCCGAAGTAGTGGGCGAACTGATCATGAAGGCCCTGCGGTCTCTGGATTCGGTGGCCTATGTGCGGTACGCCTCGGTCTATAGGGATTTTCAGGAAACATCTGATTTCGCTAAATTTTTAGGCGAAGAAGGTTTCGATGGCGAGGGGTTCGCCGAACCTGCCCGCACACCGGCCCCCAAGGGGAACCCCAGCCCGAAAGACCCTAAGCAGATCAGGCAGGGTCTTGGTGAGCAGGATCTGTCCTCAACCGATGACGCATAAGAGCCGGGCACGATGATCCGCCCTTTCGTCACCCTGAAACTGGCCACCACGCTCGACGGGCGCATCGCCACCCATACGGGCGAGAGCCGGTGGATCACGGGGGAAGAGGCGCGCCGGGCTGTGCATGAACTGCGGGCCTCGCACGATGCCGTGCTGGTGGGGATTGAAACCGTCCTGAAGGACGATCCGGAACTGACCGTCAGATTGCAGGGTTATGAAGGCTATCAGCCTGCGCGCGTCGTGCTCGATACGCGTGGCCGGATTCCTCTGCATTCCAAGCTGGTTCAGACGGCGCGGGTCATACCGACCTATGTGGTGACCACGCACGACCTCAATCCCGAACTGATTTCGCTGGGGGTGCGTCCGCTCAAGGTCGCCTCGCGCCATCAGCGCGTCGACCTGAGTGCGGCCCTCGAGGCCCTCAACGAAGCCGGTATCGACCGGTTGTTTGTCGAAGGCGGCGGGCAGATCGCTACGGCTTTTATCAAGGCTTCGGCGGTGGACCGTCTGGAATGGTTTCGCGCGCCCACCATATTGGGCGGAGACGGAAGGGCGGTGATCGGTTTCCTCGATATCGCCGACATCAATCGGGTTCTGCGGTTCACGCGTGTCGGCGTACAGGCGGTGGGCGAGGACCTGTGGGAAAGTTACGAGTTGGAGTAGCATGTTTACCGGCATCATTACCGATCTTGGCATCGTCACCGCCATCGACCGTCACGAAGGCGGGGCGCGGTTTGAAATTCAGACGACCTACGACCTCGAAACCGTCGATATCGGCGCGTCCATCGCCCATTCGGGGTGCTGCCTGACCGTCGTGGAAAAACGCGGCGACCGTTATACGCTGGACCTTTCCAATGAGACTCTGACGGTGACCACGCTGGCTGGCTGGAAGGTCGGCGACCGGGTGAACCTTGAGCGCGCGCTTAAGGTCGGTGACGAACTGGGTGGGCATATCGTGGCAGGCCATGTCGACGGCGTCGGCGAACTGATCAGCCTCATTCAGGACGGCGACGCCTACCGGCTCAAGGTCCGGGTGCCGCGCCCTCTGCATCGCTATATCGCCCACAAGGGCTCGATTGCGCTGGACGGCATCTCCCTGACGGTCAACGAAGTCGAAGACGATGTGTTCGGGGTGGCCATCATCCCGCACACCTGGACGCATACGACGCTCAGCGACCGCAGCGTCGGTGACAAACTAAATCTTGAGATCGATCTTATGGCGCGCTATGCCGCGCGCTGGCGCGAAACCCTGTAAAGTTCGTGGCCGGAGAATAGTTATGACCTTTAACCGCATCGCCACCGACCTCAATCCGGTCAGCCTCGACAGCCCGATTTCCTCCATCGAGGATATTCTGGAAGACGCCCGCAATGGCCGTCCCTATATCCTTGTCGATGCCGAAGATCGTGAGAACGAAGGCGATATCTGTATTCCCGCGCAGATGGCGACGCCCGATGTCGTCAACTTCATGGCGCGCTTCGGTCGCGGTCTGATCTGTCTGGCCATTACGGGCGAGCGTTCGCGTCAGTTGCGCCTGCCGCCCATGGCCGCCGAAAACGGCGCGCGCAACGGTACGGCCTTTACCGTGGCTATCGAAGCCAAGGAAGGCATCACCACCGGCATTTCGGCGCATGATCGCGCCCGCACCATCTCGGTCGCCATCGACCAGACCAAAGGTTATGACGATATCGTCAGTCCGGGTCACGTCTTTCCGCTGGTGGCGCGTGATGGCGGCGTGCTGGTCCGCGCGGGGCATACCGAAGCTGTGGTCGATATCTCGCGCATGGCCGGTCTTTATCCGGCGGGCGTCATCTGTGAGGTGATGAACGACGACGGGACCATGGCGCGCCTGCCGGACCTGATCAGGTTCGCCCAGACCCACGGGCTCAAGATCGGTACCATTGCCGATCTGATTGCCTATCGCCGCCGGACCGAACGGTTTGTCGACCGCGTTCTGGAAAAGCCTTTCGACAGCCAGTGGGGCGGGCAGTTCCGCCTCTTCGTCTATCGCAATCAGCTGGATCAGGGCGAGCATATCGCTGTGGTCAAGCATCAACCGTCGTCCGGCAAGCCGACCCTTGTGCGTATGCATCAGCTGGATGTCGCCGCCGATGTGCTGGGGGCTAATGATGGTCGCGCCGGGCTGGTCGAGCAGGCGATGAAGGCGCTGGCCGATTACGACGGTCCTGCAGTCATGGTCATGCTGCGCGATCTCGACCCGCGCGTGATCTCCAACCGTTTTGCGGCTGACGATCTGGAAACGCCCGCGCCGCGCGGCTTACGCGATTACGGGGTCGGTGCGCAGATCCTGCTGGACCTTGGGGTGCGCGAAATGATCGCGCTTTCGGACTCCAAGCCCCGTCCGGCGGCGCTGGAAGGTTATGGCCTTGAGATCATCGACTGGAAGCCACTGAGCTGATCCTTCACAAGACTGGCGTAAACGCCAGATTTGACTTTTTATCGACCCGATAAGTCAGTAAGTAGACACTGACCCGTTATCCCAAGGACACACCTCTTGCCCACCGAAACCCCTCTGCGCATCCTCATCGTCGAAAGCCGTTTCTACGAGGACATTTCCGACGAGCTTCTGGCCGGTGCCAAATCCGCGCTCGACGCCTATGGCGCGGAATATGATGTCATCACCGTGCCGGGCGCGTTCGAGGTGCCAGGCGCGATTGCCATGGCCGAAGATGCGTCGCACGGTCCGGCGGGCCGCAAATATGACGGCTATGTCGCTCTGGGCTGTGTGATCCGTGGTGAAACCACCCATTACGACTATGTGTGCGAAGAATCGGCGCGCGGCCTGATGGACCTGACGCTGAAGTCCTTGCTGTGTATCGGTTACGGCATTCTCACCGTCGAGGACGAGGATCAGGCCTGGGCGCGTGCGCGTCGTTCCGAAGGCGATAAGGGCGGCACGGTGGCCAAGGTGGCGCTCGACATGATTGCTCTGAAGAAAGCCCTGCGCGGAGGCAACCATGGTTGAGCCGCAAAGCCTGAAATCGGTCATCGAGCAACTCAACGCCAATGAGCAGACCACGGCGGGTAAGCTGTCCATCAAGGACAAGCGCGCCCGCACCGTGGCGCGTCTTGTGCTGGTTCAGGCGCTCTATCAGATGGAAATCGCCGGGATCGGTGTCGAATCGGTGATCCGTGAATTTGCCGACTTCCGTTTTGATGCCGATATCGACAGCGAAGAGGGCGAAGATCAGCGTCTGGGCGCTGCGGACGAAGCCTTCTTTGCCGAAGGCCTGCGCGCCGTGGTGAAAGAGCAGGCCGGGATCGACGTCCTGATTTCCGAGCGTCTGGCGGCCAACTGGCGTCTGGATCGCATCGACACCACCCTGCGCGCCATTCTGCGGGCCGGGGCGTGGGAACTGAAGTTCCGCCCGGATATCGCCGTCGAGGTGGTCATCAACGAATATGTCGAAATCGCCAAGGCTTTTTTCGGCGGCGAAGAGGCGCGCTTCGTCAACGGCGCGCTGGACGGCATCGCCAAGGACGCAAGATAGCAGCAGGCGGGGGCGTCATGACCGGCGACAACAGCGAATTCTCCGTTATCGACCGGCTTTTCAAGCCTCTGGCCGGGCTGAATGCCGAGGCTCGTGGTCTGATCGACGATGTGGCGGTCTTAAGCCCGCGTGAGGGCTATGAACTGGTCGTCACCACCGACGCCATGGTCGAAGGGGTGCATTTCCTGTCGACCGATCCGCTCGATCAGGTGGCGCGTAAGCTTCTGCGCGTCAATATTTCCGATCTGGTGGCCAAGGGCGCCGATCCTTACGGCTATCAGTTGCTGACCGCCTGGCCCAAGGGCATGGCCTATGAGGGCAAGGAAGCCTTTGCGGCGGGCCTGAGGCTGGATCAGGATGAATTCGATTTCGACCTGTTCGGCGGTGATACCGTTTCGACCGAGGGGCCGCTGCTGCTCAGCATCACGGCCTTTGGTCATGCCCCGGCGGGGCGGACCCTGTCGCGCGCCGGGGCGCGGGTTGGTGACCGTGTGCTGGTCGGCGGCTTTATCGGTGACGCCCATCTGGGGCTTCGGGTTCTGCGTGGTGAGTTCGATGCGCTTTCCGACGCGCACCGTCAGCACCTGATTCGCGCCTATCGTCTGCCGCAACCGCGTGACGATCTGGCCGATACCGTGCTTGAAAGCGCCCACGCCTCCATGGACGTTTCAGACGGCCTGATAGCCGATGCCGAACATATGGCGCGCGCTTCCGATCTGGCCATTATTATCGACCTCGATCGTGTGCCGACCTCTGCGGCGGCGCGCGCGGCGATCGCCGAAGGGGCCGATATTCTCGATCTGGTGACCGGTGGCGACGACTATCAGATCCTGTGCACGGCCTCCGAAGCCGGAGCCGCTGCGCTTAAGGCCTCAGGCTTTCATGAAATCGGCCATTGCGAAGCCGGTTCGGCTGAGGTGCGCACGCTCAGCGGCGGCCGCGCCGTGGAAATCGATTCGCGCGGCTGGGTCCACGGCTAACTGGAAACGGCTTCTAAACCGTTTTGCGCTAAGTATCGGCTATGACCGATATCAGCCGACGCTTCCTGATGGCCGCTTTTGTGAGCCTGACCGCCGCTCCTGCCATGGCTTCCGAGCCGAAGAAGGAGGGCGGCGATCCCTATATCAAACTGTCTCCCGTGGCCTTGCCGGTGACGGACAAGGGCCGGCTGGTCAACTATCTGTTCGTGACGCTTCGCATCAATCTGACGCCGCTGGCCGATGTCAACGCGCTGCGGCTCAAGGAGCCCTATTTCAGGGACATACTGATCCGCACCGCGCACAGACAGTCTTTTGCGTTGCCGAACAAGCGCGATACGCTGGATCAGGATCGCTTCATCAAGGTCATGCTACCTGAGTTCGCCAAAATCGCCGGGCCGGGGGCCGTCGCGTCCATAGAAATACTGGCGCAGAACCCCAAGAAATCCATGAGCTGACGGCCTGAGGTCGCTTTGTGCGCCGCCGTATTTACGCATCATTTTTGGTGCGAATACTTGTCGCATTGCAATAAAATGCGGCCCAATTCCTAATTCTTGCGTGTATTCGAAACTTGCGGCACTCTCCTGACCTTGTCAGGGGAGGCGATGACGCGTCCGCCGGGCAGTAAACGGACGCCCGTCGTGCTGGCGGAGCGGAAAACAAGGACAGCAGGGGTTTGGTATGACGTCATGGATTGGGCTGGTCATAGCGGCTGGCGTGTTGGGTTTAGCGTACGGGGTTATTCAGACCCTCAGTCTTCTTAAAAAACCACAGGGCAATGCCCGGATGATGGAAATCGCCGCCGCCATTCAGGAGGGGGCCAGTGCCTATCTTCGGCGGCAATACACGACCATCGCCATTGTCGGCGTGGTGATCTTTATCGCGGCCTTCATGGTGCTGGGCGTTTATGCCGCCACGGGCTTTCTGATCGGCGCGGTCCTGTCCGGGGCGGCGGGCTTTGCCGGTATGCTCATCTCGGTGCGTGCCAATGTGCGTACGGCCGAGGCGGCGTCCAAAAGCCTTCAGGGTGGGCTCAATCTGGCCTTCGGGGCCGGGGCGGTGACCGGCCTGTTCGTGGCGTCGGGCGCGCTTTTGGGGGTGGCAGGCTATTACGCTGTGCTCACGTTCCATCTGGGGCTTGATCCGACCGGACGTCAGGTGATCGACGCCCTTGTTGCCCTCGGCTTCGGCGCATCGCTGATCTCGATCTTTGCGCGTCTGGGCGGCGGCATCTTCACCAAGGGCGCGGATGTCGGCGGCGACATGGTCGGTAAGGTCGAGGCAGGCATCCCGGAAGATGACCCGCGCAATCCGGCCACCATCGCCGATAATGTCGGCGACAATGTCGGTGACTGTGCGGGCATGGCGGCGGACCTGTTCGAAACCTATGCGGTGACCACGGTTGCCACCATGGTTCTGGGGGCCATCTTCTTCGCGGGCAGTGAACTGGTTGCACCGATGATGGTGCTGCCGCTGGCGATCTGCGGGGCCTGTATCCCTACCTCGATCATCGGCACCTTCTTCGTGCGGCTGGGGCGCGACAACCACATTATGAACGCCCTCTATAAGGGGTTGATCGTCACGGGCGTGCTGTCTGTCGGCGCGCTGGCGGCGGTGATCGAGCTGCTTATCGGTTTCGATACCCCCATCACCTATGCCGGAGCGCCGTCGGCCTTTACGGGGCTTACCCTGTTCTGGTGCGGGCTGATCGGTCTGGCCGTTACCGCAGGCTTTATCGTGGTGACCGAATACTATACCGGCACCGGAAAGCGTCCGGTGGTGTCCATCGCTCAGGCATCGGTCACCGGTCACGGCACCAATGTCATTCAGGGGCTGGCCGTTTCCATGGAGGCCACGGCCATTCCGGCCCTGATTATCGTGATCGGTATTATCGGCTGTTACCTGCTGGCCGGGCTTTTCGGCATTGCCATCGCCACCACCACCATGCTGGCTCTGGCCGGGATGATCGTGGCGCTGGATGCCTTCGGTCCCGTTACGGACAATGCTGGCGGCATCGCCGAAATGGCAGGTCTCGATAAGGAGGTGCGCCACACCACCGACGCGCTCGATGCCGTCGGAAACACCACCAAGGCCGTCACCAAGGGCTATGCCATCGGCTCGGCCGGTCTGGGGGCGCTGGTGCTCTTTGCCGCCTATACCTCGGACCTGAAGTACTTTGCTGCCAATGCCGCGCCGGGGTCCTTCTTCGACGGGCTGGGGGAACTGACCTTCTCTCTGTCATCGCCGTGGGTAGTGGTCGGTCTGCTGATCGGCGGACTTTTGCCCTACCTCTTCGGCGGCATGGGCATGACCGCCGTCGGTAAGGCGGCGCAGGCCGTGGTCGAAGAGGTCCGTCGTCAGTTCCGCGAGAACAGCGGCATCATGGCCGGGACTTCTAAGCCCGACTATGGCCGCGCGGTCGACATGCTGACCAAGGCGGCGATTCGCGAGATGATCGTGCCGTCGCTGCTGCCCGTCCTGTCGCCCATCGTCCTGTTCGGGGTGGTCTATGCCATAGGCGGCGCGGCTCCGGCGTTCGAAGCGCTGGGGGCCATGTTGCTGGGCGTGATCGTCACCGGTCTGTTCGTCGCCATTTCGATGACCTCGGGCGGTGGCGCGTGGGACAATGCCAAGAAGTCGTTCGAGGACGGCTTTGTCGATAAGGACGGCGTGCGTCACCTCAAAGGCTCTGATGCCCATAAGGCTTCGGTGACCGGCGATACGGTGGGCGATCCCTATAAGGATACTGCCGGTCCGGCGGTCAATCCGATGATCAAGATCACTAATATCGTGGCGCTGTTGCTGCTGGCCGTACTGGCGCATCTGGCTTAAGCGACAAGGTATAGAGCAAAAGAAAAACCCTCCGAAGGCATCCTTCGGAGGGTTTTTCATGTCTGGGAAACCGGAACCGCTATTCGCGGCGGCGCTGACCGCCGGGGTTCGAATCTTCGTCATTGGTAAGGGTCTGACGACCGACGTTGCCGAGGATCTGCTCCAGCGCGGTCAGTTCGCGGCCGCGGGTCGGCGTCTTGTTCGGGTTGATGGCGATGTCGCGGCCATCGGCGAGATTAAGCGTCCGGATCGCCTTGACCGACTGATTGTCCTTGTCAAATTCAACCACGGTGACGGTGCGCGAGGTGATGACCGCAGGCTTATAGGTCATCTTCTGAGTCGTCTGGGTGATGTAGTACCAAACCGAAGGATCGAAGGTGGCGACCTGAGACGGCGAACCGAACTTGGTACGCACGCTGGTCTGGGTGTCCTCGCCGACCTTGATATCGGTGGCAGGGTTGGCTTCGATGGCGAGATAGCCCTGACGCGCGACACTGGGGGCGCAGGCGCTGAGCGTGGTGGCTGCAGCGGCGAGGGTAGCAAGGGCGAGCAGTGTGGACGGCTTGATCATCAGGTTCCGTTCGGGTTTGACCTTGGTGGCCAGACTGTTTAGTGCAATCTTGAGGCCGAATGAAGGCCATAAATATTCCGGCTTGGCAAGAACGCAAACCCAGAATGCAAAATAAGGAGGGCGTGTCCGGTGTTGGATAAAATCCTGAACGTGCGGTTTCTTGGGGCGCTGGGTGAGAGTGTGGGCCAAAGTCTGGGCCTGCGTAAGCCGCGCCCGGCGCAGCTCACCGGCCAATCCCTTTATGCCGCCGCTGTGGCGCAGTCGCGTCAGGTGCCCTTCTATACCGATTATGGCGTGGCCGACGAAATCGGCGCGCGATTCGAGCTTCTGGTGCTGCACGTGGTCATGCTGATCAACGGCCTGAAAAGCGACGACGCGCAGGCGCAGGAAACCTCTCAGGCCCTGTTCGATACGCTCCTTCAGGCGCTGGACGACACGCTGCGTGAGCAGGGGGTGGGCGACCTGACCGTGCCGAAGAAGATGAAAAAGCTGGGGCAGGAGGTCTATACGCGTCTGGTGCGCTGGGACGACCTGTGGAACCAAGATGCGGATGTGGAGGCGCAGGCCGATTACCTGCGGCGCACCGTTTATGCCGGTCAGGAAGAGGCGGTGGATTTGCCCCTGTGGTCGAATGCCCTGAGCCACTATATAATGGAAACGCGCTCAGGTCTGAGCGTGGATGAGCTTTTGCAGGGACGCGCCGTCTGGGCGCCCCTGAGCGTGCCGCAAGTTAAGGAGATTGAGTAATGACCGAAGCCGATGCCCCCTTATGGACGCATACTGTCCGTTTCGATGAGGCGTTTCGCGGCCTCGATCTGAAGCTGACGGCTGACGAGGACCGCCGCCGCCTCATCGCAGAAAACTTCGGCATGATCGACCTGCACGAGCTGAGCGCGCGCGTCACTACGCGCGGGCAGGCCTCGGTGGCAGGGGATGAGGTCATTGTGGACGTGACCCTCAGCGGTGAAGTCACGCAGGAATGCGGTGTGACGCTGGATGCCTTTCGCCATCCGATCTCGTCGCGCATCGACGTGACCGTGGTCTTTCAGGGGCCGCGCACGCGTTCGGATGACGCCGAGAGCGAACTGAGTGTCGAGGATCTGGACCTGCCGGACGTGGCGGTTAACGGTCAGATCGATATCGGTCAGTATGTGATCGAAGCTCTGGGCGAGGCCTATGATCCGTTTGCCCGCAAACCCGGCGCGGTTTTCGAGGAGCCGGATTTGCCTCAGGAGCCGTCGCCGTTCGCCGCGCTGGCCCGCCTGAAGCGCGACGAGGCTTAAGAGACGGTTTTGGAAGCCTTCGGGTCGCCTTCGCGGATCTTTGTTTTCGCCCGCCATGTTGAAAACTTGCCCCGATGTTCACATCGGGCCTGCGTTTCCGCCGTGCGGAACGAAAAAATCCCTCGCGAATGCTCAACCGCTGACTTCCAAAACCGCCTCTAACAAATTTCTTGATAAGTTCGGCGGGCGCGTTATCGTCCGCCGCGACTGGGCAGGCCCGTTTTTAGCGCTTTCGGCGGGTGCCGTGAGGCATTATAAGGGCGAACCCGGCACTTTGTGAGGTCTTGAGCGTCCCTTGTCTTCTTCCGATCATAATTCACCATCCGAAGCGCCCGCTCAGGGTGCGCAGGCATCGTCTGGCAATACGGTTGCCATCGCAATCGATGCCATGGGTGGCGATCACGGCCCAAAGGTTACCGTACCGGGGACGGCCGAGGCCTTCAGACGCGATACATCGGGTCGTCTGCGTTTTTTTCTCCATGGCGATGAGGCACTGATCGGGCCGGAACTGGCGCGGTTTCCCGACCTGCGGGCCGTTTCCACGATCGTTCACACCGATCAGTCGGTGGCCATGGACGAAAAGCCGGCTCAGGCCCTGCGCCGTAAGGGGACCAGCCTGTTTGCCGCCATTACCTCGGTCAAGACCGGTGAGGCGCAGGCCATTGTTTCGGCAGGCAATACCGGCGCGCTGATGGCGCTTTCGAAGATGATTCTCAAAATGATGGCCGAGGATCTGGAACGTCCGGCGATCGCCTGCGGCTGGCCCAATGCGCAGGGCGGCATGGGGACTGTTCTGGATGTCGGGGCCAATGTGACCTCCGATGCCCATCAGCTTATCGAATTTGCCGTCATGGGCACGGCCTTTCACCGCGCCGTGCGCGGCAAGGACAAGCCGACGGTCGGGCTTCTCAACGTCGGTTCCGAGGATGTGAAGGGCCACGAGGAAGTCCGTGAGGCCCATCGTATCCTGCGTGAAGGCGTGGACGGCATTACCTATCACGGCTTTGTCGAAGGCGACGATATCGGCAAGGGGACGGTGGATGTCGTGGTGACCGACGGGTTTACCGGCAATATCGCGCTGAAGACCGCCGAAGGCACCGCCAAGTTCGTCAAGAACCTGTTCCGCGATGCGCTGAAATCTTCGCCTCTGGCCATGCTGGGCGCGCTTCTGGCCGCTCCGGCGCTTAAGGCCATGGCCAAGAAGGTCGATCCGGGCGCGGCGAACGGCGGGCCGCTTCTGGGGCTGAACGGCATCGTGGTGAAAAGCCACGGCGGGGCCGAGGCCTGGGCCTATTCCAATGCGGTGAGCGTCGCCATATCGCTGGCGTCGAGCAGCTACACCGCCGACATCCGACAGGCGCTGGCGCACGCCAAACAGGCGCAGTCGGCTTCCGAAACCACTCCGCCTGCTGAGGCGGCGTTGGGCGAAAAGGTATCCTGAGCATGAGCGTTACACGTACGGCGGTGACCGGCGTAGGCGGTTATCTGCCTGAGACCGTTTTGAGCAACGAGGATTTCACCCGTATGGTCGACACCACGGATGAGTGGATCGTCGCGCGCACGGGCATCAAAAAGCGCCATAAGGCCGGCGAGGGCCAGACCACCAGCGATCTGGCGGTCGAGGCGGCGCGAATCGCGCTGGCGGCGGCAGGGCGTACGGCTGAAGAGGTCGATCTGGTCATCGTGGCAACGACCACGCCGGACATGACCTTTCCGTCGACGGCGTCTATCGTTCAGGCCAAGCTCGGCGTGCGTGGCTGTGCGGCGTTCGACGTTCAGGCCGTCTGTTCGGGCTTCGTCTATGCCCTTAGCGTCGCTGACGGCTTTGTGGCGCGTGGCATGGCGAAATGCGCTCTGGTCATCGGGGCTGAGGTTATGAGCCGTATTCTGGATTACACCGACCGTTCCACCTGCATCCTTTTTGGCGATGGCGCGGGGGCTGTGGTGCTTGAGCCCGTGGAAGGTGCAGGCACGTCGGACGACCGCGGCATCCTCAGCTTCGATCTGCAATGCGATGGGTCCAAGACCGACCTGCTCTATGTCGATGGCGGCGTCTTCGATTCGGGCCATCGCATCGGCAAGATCAAGATGCAGGGCAATCAGGTCTTCAAACACGCCGTGCAAAAGATATCCGATGCCGCCGAAGCCGCCATGCACAAGGCCGGGCTGGAACATGAGGCGGTTGACTGGTTCATCCCGCATCAGGCCAATCAGCGCATTCTGGATGGGGTTGCCGATCGGCTTGGGCTTGATCGCGCCAAGGTGATCTCGACCGTGGCTGAACACGCCAATACCTCGGCGGCGTCGATTCCGCTGGCCTGGTATCAAGGCGTGCAGGACGGCCGCGTCAAGGCCGGTGATCTGGTGCTTATCGAAGCGCTGGGTGGCGGTCTGACCTGGGGCGCGGCGGCGATTCGCCTGTAATTGGCGCATTACGGGCTGCAATCTCATTTATTTGATGACAAGCCGGTTCCAACCCTTTGACGGGAACCGGAAATTGCGTATTGTTCCAATGCTGGAGCTGTTATTTCCGGAGGGGATGTTAAAATGAAGGCCACCACCCTGACCCGCGCTGAACTGTTTGAGGCGGTCCATAATGAACTGGGCCTGCCGCGTCAGGAATGTGCCGCGCTGGTTGAGCGCACTCTGGATATGATCATCGACGCGCTCGAAAAGGGTGAGACGGTGAAACTGTCGGGCTTTGGCGTGTTTCAGGTGCGCGACAAGAATGCCCGCGTCGGCCGTAACCCCAAGACGGGTAAGCCCGCTGCCATCGATCCGCGCAAGGTGATTTCGTTCCGCGCGTCTCAGATCATGAAGGCGCGCGTGGATGCCGGTGCCGGCGAATAGTCAGGCGGGTAAAACGTGTCCAAGGGGCCTCTAGCCTTTCGTACCATCTCCGAGACCGCCGACGCCGTGGGGGTGCCTCAGCACGTCCTGCGGTTCTGGGAGACGAAGTTCACCTTCATCAGACCCACCAAGCGGGCAGGCGGACGCCGGTTTTACCGGCCGCACGATATCGACCTGCTCATGGGGGTGAAGGCGCTTTTGCATGATCGCGGCTACACGATCCGTGGTGTGCAGAAGCTTTATAAGGACGAGGGCCAGAAGGCTCTGCTGATGGCCGGTACGGGGCAATTTACCGGCTCCGGCGATGTGGCTGCCTTTGTCCCGGACGAGGACGTGACGGTCGCTACGGCGCTGCTGCAAAGCCTGCCCAAGCATGAGGCCGAAGACGACACTCAGGACGAAGCCGCTTTCGATTTCGATGAAATGAAGGCCTTGCCGGTGATGCACGGCCTGACCGAAGAAACGCGTACGCGTCTGCTGGCCATCGCTCAGGGGCTTGAGGCGGCACAGAAAACCATGTTGCGGACCCTCAAGGGCCTGTAAGCCATTAAATGTGAGCGGTGGAAAACGTCCAAGCCCTATTGCAGGGGGCGATATTCCTCTCTATAAGCCGCGTTCTCCTTACCAGAGGAGGCTTCCTTATGGGAGTGTCGGAGCGTGGCGCAGCCTGGTAGCGCACTTGACTGGGGGTCAAGGGGTCG